>CAZUNT010000058.1:0-27120 GCA_964622215.1 uncultured Caldilineaceae bacterium | reverse complement strand
CTTCTTCCGTGAACGGCCCCATCATCGTCACGGCTTTGCCTTTGAACTCGCCTGCCAGCGCCCGCGCCAGGAAACTCCCTTCCGCAGGCGCCGCCGCTGGCTTTTCTTCAGTCGGCCCTTGCGCCGAAGCCGCTCCTTCCGGCCAACTGGCGTCGATTTCTTCCAGCGCAGTGTCCAGATCAACCGCGCCGCTGACCCAGTCGGTCATACCCTTCCAGAAGGAACCAGCCCCTACCTGCCCCGGCATCAGGTCGGAAGCGTCAAACCGGAATGCCGTCGATTGGGCCACAATCTCGGCAATTCCTCGCTCGACATCGCTGCCGTACCAGTCCAACTGCGCATCCAGGTGCGGTGATAACGCCCCACCCGCAGCCAGCCAGCCCTTGACCGACTCGCCGGTGGTGAAGAATTCCATCACCGCCTTGGCTTCGTCCTTGTCGTTGAACACGGCCATGATGTCGCCTGCCACCAGGAACGGCTTGCCATAGGCATCGTCAATCGGAGGCAGATAGAAGAAGTCGTAGTCCTTCCCCGGTTCCGCACCCGCCGGGAAGAAACTGGTGATGAAGTTCCCTTGCCGGTGCAGCCAGCACTTGGGCGGAGCGTCGAACATCGGCGTCGGCGCATCCCCAAAGAAGGTCGACACGATCCCGGCCTTGCCGCCGTACACATAATCCTCATTCAACCAAATCTCGGCAATCGTCTCCGCCGCCTTCTTCACTTCCGGTGAACTGAACGGCAACTCGCCCCGCACCCACTTGTCGTAGTTCTCCAACGACGTGGTCCGCAGCATGATGTCTTCCATCCAGTCTGTCGCCGGCCAGCCCGTCGCCGCGCCGCTCTCGATGCCGATACACCAGGGTGTGTCGCCATCGTCCGCGATCTGCTGGGTCAAGGCCAACAACTCGGCCCACGTCTGCGGTATCGTGTACCCGGCCGCCTCAAAGTCGTCCTTCGGATACCACACCAGGCTCTTGCCGTTGAACCGATGCCAGACACCTGCCATCACCGGCTGGCCGTCCGGCCCGGCCATCGTGCCCATATCCAGCCAACTCTGGTTGTACTGCTGTTTCAACCAGTCCGCTGAAATGAAGCTGTTCACATCCACTACTTTGCCTTGTTTCACAAAGTTCCCCAGCAACCCCGGCTGCGGAAAATCGACCACGTCCGGTGCATCACCGGCGTCTACCCGCACCCCAATCGTCGCCTCGAACTCTTTCGTCCCTTCGTACTGGATGTCGATGCCGGTCTTCTCTTCAAAATCGGCGATTGCATTGTTGAATTTGACCGCATCTTCTTCCGTGAACGGCCCCATCATCGTCACGGCTTTGCCTTTGAACTCGCCTGCTAAGGCCCGCGCCAGATAACTCTCTCCAGCGGCAGCTGCAGGCGCTTCAGCAGCCGGTTCTTCGGCCGCAGGCTCTTCCGCAGCCGCCGGCGCTTCGGCGGCCGGTTCTTCGGCGGCGGGTGCTTCAGCCGCCGGGGCTTCGGCCGCTGGCTCTTCGGCCGCGGGTGCTTCAGCCGCCGGCGCTTCGGCTGGCTTTTCGGCCGGCGCAGGAGTAGCTCCGCCGGTACAGGCAGCGAGGACCAACGTCATCACTACCAACAGCCCTAATAAACGCCACAAATTTTTGCTCATGGTTTTATCTTTCCTCCTCTTAAAAACTAGAAATTTTTAGAAAAAATTTTGAGCTAAAAAACTACCAGGTTAGCCGATAGTCGGTCACCACCTCCTTTCAAAAACTACTTAGGTGGAGCAGTCGTCTGCCGGATGACAAGTTCGGTCGGAAGTTCGAGTTGGGTTAGAGAGGTATCAGGGTTATCAATCGCGTCGAGTAACAGTTCAACACTTTGAACACCTGACTCAAACAGGTGCTGCCGGACGGTCGTCAATTGAGCAAAATGAGCCAATTCAATGTCGTCATAACCCATCACGGATAGATCACCGGGGACGGTCAGGTTTAACTCGCGGGCCGCCTCTAAAACACCCAGGGCCAATTCGTCGCTGTAGGCAAAAATAGCGGTCGGGGGATCGGGCAGGGTGAGCAGGCTAACGGCCATACGCCGGCCATTCTCGCGGTTGTGCTCATCATATAAATGGTAGTCCAGGCGAATGGGTATCCCGGCTGCTTCGTGCGCCCGGCAATAGCCCAGATAACGGTTGCGGCTAAAAATTCCAAAAGGGTCGTCCAGGTAATCACTGATGTAGCCAATCTTACGATGGCCCAGTTCAATCAGATATTGAACTGCTGTTTGCGCTCCCGCTATGTCGTCCAAAAAAATATAAGAGAGGCCAGGATGGGCCGTTTCAACCAAAACGGTAGGCATATTTTCCTGGAAAATACGGCGCAAATCGCCTTCGGTAGGATTCAGCGAAAAGATGAGCAAACCATCAACCCGGCCGCGGCGAGGAACCGTATGTAAAACCTTGTCGCGTTGGGCCACAGTTTCTATAGCAAAGAGGTTAATGTCATAATCGCTGCTGGCGATAACCGACATGACGCCACGCAGCCGTTCAATTTGTGAGGCAGAGGTGAAAAAAGGAATAGCGGCGCCAATGGTATGGGTTTTGCCCATGGATAAGCGGCGTCCACTAGGGTTGGGGAGAAAATCGAGTTCGGCCACAGCCGCCAAAACTCTTCGACGGGTGGCTTCATTGACCGGACGGCTGTTATTCAGAACGCTGGAAACCGTGCCGATACCGACCCCGGCGCGTTTCGCTACGTCGTGAATGGTTGCTGGCACTGCAAAAACCTCTTTGTTCCTCTAAAAAACCACTTTGTTCCGGACACTTCTCGGAAACGCTTCCCGGAAGCGTTTCCATTGTACCATAGTACCAAGTGTTTGTCAAGACCTTTTGGCCAAGTTAGCGCCACAGGATTGCCTGACCACCAACTCCGTTTCCAGGTAAACCTGTGTTTCGGCCGGAACATTCCCGCCGATTAAGTCAATCAACATCTGGCCTCCGCGCAGTCCCTGTTCAACAGCCGGCAAACGGATCGTGGTCAGCGCCGGCGAGATGTAACGAGCCATCGGCACATCGTCAAAGCCCACCAGGGCCAAATCGTCTGGAATGTACAAGCCGCGCTCGCGAACGGCTTTCATGGCTCCAAAAGCAACCACATCGCTAGCAACAAAGACAGCCGTCGGCCTGGGGCTAGCCTTCAGGAGAGACTGCATAGCCCGATAGCCACTTTCCATGTCAAAATTGCCATAGCGGACCAGGGTTTCATCACAGGAGAGAGCCGCATTCCTTAAGGCCTGGCGATAGCCTGACAAGCGGTCGGTAGCACTGGTATATTCGAGCGGTCCATTGGTAATAAAAGCAATACGCTCGTGTCCAAGCGCCACCAGGTGATTCACGGCCTGGCAGGCGGCAGCCTGGTTATCGACGTCGACAAAACTGACCGGGCTGCCCTTAAGACAGCCCAACAACACGATCGGAAAGCCATCGGCGATTAAGGCAGGTAATTGGCGGTCATCCGCCCGAGGGCCGGAAACGAGAATTCCATCAATCCGATTGGCTCGCACCAGGTGGACATAAGCCTCCCGCTGGCTTACATCTTCAACCGATTCAATCAAAACCCGGAAGCCGTGTAAACGGCTGGCCTCGCTTAAGCCATAAAGTACTTGATGGATATAGGCGTCGATGATAATGTGGTTAGCCGGTTGACAGGTGATAAGACCGAGAATGTGGGTGCGTCCACTGGCCAGAGACCGAGCGGTGGCATGAGGTACATAGCCTAATTCAAGCGCTGCCTGGAGAACTCGTTGGCGAGTTTCTTCACTGATCTGGGCGCCCTCGACCTCGTTGAGAACAAAGGAGACGGTGGTGCGTGAAACGCCGGCACGTTCTGCTACTTGATGGCTGGTAATTCGCCGTTTTGCCGCCATTGGCTCACCCAGTTTCTGGTATAAAACATCACTAACACGTGTTACTAACACGTGTTAGCGCATTATATTCAATAAATATTTTCTTGTCAAAAAAGAGACCCTAAAGGTTTTCAAAACCTTTAGGGTCTGTTGCCTAAAAATAGGGACGCAGCCCAAAAAGTTTATGAGGCCATGGCGCTTTCCTAATTTTTCCAAAAAATTTTAACCCTACCTGGCTGGCGACTTGCTTCTCAGGAGGAACGTAGGGATTCCGTATAGTAGAAAAGGTTGACAACCTGTACTGACCGGGTTATACTCATGCCTAATAGATGTCTAGTGTAGCCAAGGATGGTTGCCCGGAGATGTCCCGGCTATGAGTGTAAATTGCTCCCTACAACTGAAGACTTCTACGGCAAAAAACACCTAAGCGCTGCGGCGTGCCGGTGTTTTTTGCTTTTATGTATATCCCCCAAATAACTCAATTATAAGGAGATTACTGTATGGACTCAGCGATGATTGGCAAAATTGAAAAATCAATTTTATATGCACAGGAACCGGAGCGAGTCACCTTTAATGAATTCCAGGTAACTTTTAATGGTGACCATAAGCAGCATAGAATTAGCTACCAAAACGGACGCTGGCAATGTGATTGTCACTTTTTTGCAACTCGCGGGGTTTGCTCTCATGTAATGACTCTGGAACGTTTGTTGATCGGTTCAGTCAAACCAGCCGAACCGATTCCCATGCCCGCTTAAACCGATTCCCATGCCCGCTTAAATAGGATAATTTCAACAGCAAAAGCCGCTGCCATATGCAGCGGCTTTTGCGTTTAAGTAGACCTGACAGGTTTATCAAACCTGTCAGGTCTATTTTGCGACTCGTTTTGTCCGAAAGCCTGGCTGATGGTACAATATTGGATATGCTCAAGAATTGGAAGTTTTGGTTGGGCGCTGGGGTGAGCGCCTTTTTTGTTATTGTGGCTTTACGCGGCCTCGATTTAGGGCAAGTTTGGCGGGATATGCAGGCCGCCAATTATTGGTGGATTGTCCCCGGTATTCTGGCCTATTTTGTCGGGGTGTGGGCGCGCACCTGGCGCTGGCACTATCTGCTCCGCCCTATCAAACCCATTTCGCTGAGGCGGATGTGGCCGGTCGTGGTCATTGGGTATATGGGCAATAACGTTTATCCTTTTCGGGCCGGCGAGGTTATCCGGGCTTATATATTGCGGCGAAAAGAAGGCGTTAGTATGAGCGCCAGCATCGCCACCATCCTGGTTGAGCGTATTTTTGACGGATTGGTGATGCTGCTGTTTGTTTTTGTCGCCTTGCCGACTGCGCCGGGATTGCCGGCTTGGCTGCGCCAAATTGTCATCCTGGCCAGCCTGGCCTTTTTGGGAGCGTTAATCGTTTTTTTGGGGGTTGCTACTTTTGGCGATACCAGTCGCAGCCTTTACCGCCGGATTATCGGGCATTTTATACCCCACGCTTTACAGCCAAAATTTTTGGCCCTGGCCGACCGATTTATGGAAGGGTTGATCAGCCTGACCAGCTTCCGGGATATGGTGATGATCTTTTTTACCTCGGTCATCATCTGGCTGCTCGAAACAGTTAAGTATTGGTTTGTCATGCATGCCTTTAATTTTTCGGTCAGTTTTTTTGCGCTGATGTTGATGAATGGCGTAGTCAATCTGGCGACCACCTTACCATCTGCGCCGGGCTACGTTGGCACTTTCGACACGCCTGGGATCGAGGTGCTCAAGGTCTTTGGCGTCGATCCGCATATTGCGGCGGCTTATACCCTGGTGCTCCACGCCGCCTTGTGGCTGCCCATCACGGCGCTAGGTTTCTGGTATATGCTGCACGAAAGCCTGAGCTGGCACGATTTTGATCAAGCCGTAGCCGAGGCCAACGAATCAACGGAAGCAAAACCCTTGACCCAGGCCAGCCGGACGCAGCCCCCCGTATCCTCCAACCTGCCAACGGAAGGTGAAAGCCCCTCTTTGCGGAGCTAAAAAATCCACTTGAGGTATCCACGAGGACTTGATGAAGATTGCGATAATTGGCGCCGGCGTAGCCGGACTTGCGGCAGCGTATGATTTAGCTAGAGCGAACCACACCGTTACCGTTTTTGAGGCCAGCAGCCGCCCCGGCGGCTTGGCTTCGGGCTTTAAAGATCCCCGCTGGGATTGGGAACTCGAACGCTTTTATCACCATTGGTTCACCTCGGATGCGGCTATCATTAACCTGATTGAGGAAATAGGCCAGCGCCAGAACCTGTTCTTCCCCACCCCTATTACCTCACTTTATATTAACGGCCAACTATATCCCGCTACCCCGCTCTGGAAAAATCTTTTTCTGCCCGTATCAGTTATTTCCAAAATCCGTTACGCGTTAAGCGGTGTATATTTACGGCTCACCACCAACTGGCAAACCCTGGAAAAAGTAACCGCCCATGACTGGATTGTTAAGAACATGGGCGAAGAGATGTATAAAGTGGTCTGGCAACCACTCTTGATAGGTAAATTTGGCAAATACCACGAAGAAGTCAATATGGCCTGGATGTGGGCCAGGCTACACAAACGCAGCGTCAAATTGGGCTACTTTAAAGGCGGTTTCCAAGCCTTTAACCAGGCTTTGTGTGAATGTACTAAAACTCTGGGGGTAACGGTTAAATTCGATACGCCGGTGCGCAGCATCATCCCCCAGGCGGATGGAACACTCCTGGTTGACACGCCGGCCGGCCCCCAAACCTTTAATCAGGTTCTCTGTACGACATCGCCCGGTTTATTGAGCAAATTGGCGCCGTCTCTGCCTCCAGCTTATCTCGCCAATCTCAAAAAACTTAAATCAATGGGCGCGGTGGTATTAATTTTAGCCCTCAAACATCGCCTCACGGCTGGGCATTACTGGGTTAACCTGCCGAAAAGTTCAGATTTGCCTTTTTTGGCTCTGGTCGAACATACCAATTATATCAGCCCAGAACATTATGGGGGCGACCATATTGTTTACTGCGGTGACTACCTGGAACCGGAGCACCCCTACTTTTCGATGAGCCAACAGGAACTTTTGGACCTCTTTTTACCCACCCTCACTAAATTTAACCCCAACTTCAGACCAGAGTGGGTCAGAGCTAGCTGGCTTTTTAAAGAAACTTATGCCCAGCCCGTCCCGCCGCTCAATCATAGCGCCAATATCCCCCCCCTGAAAACGCCCATCCCTGGACTCTACTGGGCCAGCATGAGCCAGGTTTACCCCTGGGATCGCGGCACGAATTATGCCGTCGAAATCGGACGGCGCGCCGCTAAACTTATGCTTAACAATTCTTGACGCCGGTCGGTTTATACGTTAATATCGCACTTTATCCCATTATTTTTCTAACCATCTTCTAACCATTTTCACATCCAGTTCCTACTTTTATCGATTAAGATTAAGCTTAATCTTAGTTTAGCCATCTTCGGAGGGAATAAATAATTTATGCGCAACATCACAGTGATAGGCACCGGCTACGTTGGCCTGGTAACCGGCACGGGTTTTGCCGATTTAGGCAATAAGGTCTGCTGCCTTGATATTGACGAAAGTAAAATCAACATGCTCAAAGCAGGCGAAGTGCCTATCTTTGAACCCGGCTTGCAGGAGATGATCCAGCGTAATGTGCAGGCCAACCGCCTGACCTTTACTACCGATTACGCCGCGGCCTTGACCGACGCCGAATTTGTGTTTATTGCCGTCGGCACTCCCGAAGGGGTTGACGGGGAGGCCGATCTTAAATATGTCGGGCAAGCCGCCAAGACCATTGCCCAAACAATGAAACACCCGCTTATTATCATCAATAAAAGCACTGTCCCCGTCGGCACAGGCGACTGGGTGGCCGACATCATCCGCACCAGCCAACCCGAACCCATTGACTTTGCGGTCGTTTCCAACCCTGAATTTTTGCGCGAAGGCTCGGCCATTCTGGATTTCACCGCTCCCGACCGGATTGTCCTCGGTTCGCTCAACCAGGAGGCAGCCAATAAAGTGGCCGAACTCTACCTGAGCCTGCGCTCCCGGATTATCATCACCGACCTGCGCACCGCCGAGATGATTAAGTATGCCTCGAATGCTTTCCTGGCTACCCGGATTTCCTTTATTAACGAAATCGCCAACATTTGCGAGCGCTTAGGAGCCGATGTCAAAGAGGTCGCCACAGGGATGGGCTACGACAAGCGCATCGGGCACTATTTTCTGGATGCCGGGGTTGGTTATGGCGGTTCCTGTTTTCCCAAGGATGTCAAAGCCCTGGCCCATATGGCCACCACCCATGGCACCCATCCCCAACTGCTCAAGGCAGTAATGGACATCAACCAATACCAGCGTATTCACGTGATCCAAAAGCTGCGGGATTTACTGGGCCAGCGGCTCAGGGACAAAGTGATTGGTTTGCTCGGCCTGGCCTTCAAACCTAACACCGACGACATGCGCGAGTCGCCGGCGGCAGAAATTGCCCGCGCCCTGCTGCGCGATAGCGCCGTAGTCAAGGGGTATGATCCCGAAGCGATGGGCGTCGCCGTCAAAATGCTGCCCGGTCTGCAATTAGCCGAAGATGCCTACGACTTAGCCAAAGGCTGTGACGCGCTGATTCTTATGACCGAATGGAACGAATTTAAACACCTGGATTTCGCCCGGATCAAAGAGTTGATGCGCCAGCCCATCTTCATCGATGGCCGCAACCTTTACGAGCCGGATAGAATGACCGGATATGGTTTTATTTATCGGGGCGTGGGCCGAGGTTACTCAACCCCGGAAAAACTCTAATAGATTTACGATTTCAGATTTACGATTTACGATTAGAAAGGTTAAGCTCAACCCTGAGCATAAATCCAAAATCGTAAATCGTAAATTAGGATAAAAGGCATGGTGATAAGCTATGCCTTTTATTGTATGATGAACACAATCACACTTTACAGAGAAAAATTATGAAAATTCGCTCGGTCACGGCGTTTATCCATCTAAATTGGCCCTTTGACGAGGGCAGCATCGCCTGGGTCGGGCGTTTTTTAAACGATGCCCGCCTGCGTCTGATCGATACCGGGTTTGAAGTGCAAACGGTTCGCCTGGCGACGCCTCCATTTTTGGATGTTATCGGCGATCCTGATCCCAAGATACTGCTCGAATTTGCCCGCACGCTGGAAGAGTTGGCCGGCAAACACGCCATTGATTATGTCTCCATTGGCCCGGTCGTCGCGACCACTCCCCTGGCCTTGTTGATGCCCATTCACGCCTTGCCTGAACTGATTGCCGAAACGGAAAAAGTTTTCTCCGGGGTTCTTTTTGCCGCCGACAACAGCGGCATCAACCTTGCCGCCGCCCTGGCTTTTGCCCAAACTGTCAGCGAAGTAGCCAAAACAACGCCCAATGGCTTTGGCAATTTACGGCTCGCGGCCCTGGCCAATGTCCCCCCCGGCGTCCCCTTTTTCCCGGCGGCTTATCACCAACAAGGGCCGCCCTGCTTCGCCATCGCTACCGAAGCCGCCGACCTGGCCCTGCACGCCCTCAACCAAACTCCTTCCCTCAGGCAAGCCCAGAAACGCCTCGTCAACGCCATCGAAGATAAGAGCGCCAATATTTTGGAGGTTGTGGATGGGTTAGTAGACGATCATCAAATCCGCTTTAAAGGGATTGATTTTTCGCTGGCCCCGTTTCCCAGCCAGGCTCAAAGTATCGGGGCGGCGATCGAGAGTTTGGGGGTAGAGGCTTTTGGCGGCAGCGGTACGTTGTTTGCCACCGCTTTCCTGACCCAGTGCATTCGGCAGGCCAATATTCCTCAGTTTGGCTTTTCCGGGGTCATGCTGCCCGTTTTAGAAGACGCAGTCCTGGCTCAACGGGCCGCCGAAGGCCATTTCAGCGTTAACGATTTACTCCTCTACTCGGCCGTGTGCGGCACCGGGCTGGATACTATTCCCATCCCCGGCGATACCGGCCCGGCCGAAATGGCCTCCATTTTTCTGGATCTGGCCGCCCTGGCCGTGACCCTGAATAAACCGCTGACCGCCCGGCTGATGCCCATTCCCGGCCTGGTTGCCGGGCAAGAGGTTGCCTTCGATTTTGAGTATTTTGCCGGCAGCCGGGTTCTGCCGGTCAAAAATTTGGGGGCCACTAAACTTTTTGAACGCAGTTCTTTCTCCAGTTTGACCTCGATGAGGCCGGAGCAAAAACCGCGCCGCTAAGTTGGCGACAACTATACCACTTCTCACGCTCAGAAATTCGAGTATCATCTCGAGATTTATCAGGGTAACAATCTCTTCTCTAGCTGCTCAATCTGTTCCCTAACCGATTCGATTACTTCTGGATCATTATTCCATAATTCTGTTGTGTTCCCAAAGATGTTGAACATTTCCACTGCATCTTAAGGACCGAGGCTGAAGTCCATCGGTCACGCAAGCGAGAGCGAAGCCCTCATGGACTGGATGTTTAGCTCGTAGAGCTTTGCCCTCTCAGCGCGGTGGCTTCAGTCCCGCGCTCTAGACCCGGTGACAAAGTTCAACTTGTTAGGAACCGGGACGAAAAGCGCGAAATTTTTGACCTTTATCTGGCGTGTTTACTTCTTTGGCCCGTGTTCTGGGCCTGAGATTTCGCGTTTTTCGCGCTATTTCGAGGTTTTCGTGGTCCAAAATTCTATTCCACATCAGACGTATGTTATAATCTTCACGGCCTCTGCACTTAAAAAGCTTCTTTCGAGGTGAAAAGAGTTAAGCGGATTGGGCGGTCCGGCAGGCCGGCACTCGAATCGTGATTGCGAACCGTAAAAAACAAGAATATTTTTGCGGCTATCTAAACCAGCCGCTACATACAAAAAAGAGGTAATAATGGATACATTAGATTTGCTTACCCCAGAACTAAAAAAAGAACTCGTTGAATTTACTCAAAGCCTGGTTAGAATAAAAAGTCTTTCCGGGCAAGAAGGGGAAATCATCAAATTTATCGAGAAAAAAATGAATACTCTTGGATATGATGAAGTAGCCATTGATTCTATGGGAAATCTTGTTGGAAGAATAGGCAATGGTGGAAAAGCGATTATGTTTGACTCCCATGTTGACACGGTTGAGGTAAAAGATGAAGAAAAATGGGATATTCCACCGTTCAGCGGTAATATTGTAAATGGACGTTTGCACGGCAGAGGCTCTGTTGATATGAAATCAGGAGCAGCAGCCTCAATTTATGCGGGTGCGATTGCCAAAAAAATGGGGTTTGCTTCCGGCAAGACAATTTATGTTTCTTGCAGCGTGTTTGAGGAGGATTGCGACGGGGAAAACTTGAAGCACCTATTCAAAGAACTTAATTTCAAACCGAACTATGTGGTTATATGTGAGCCATCCAACAACAAAATTACACTGGGTCATAAGGGTAAAGCCCAAATATCCATTAAAACTTATGGTATTTCCGCTCATGGTGCAGCGCCCGAAAAGGGGATTAATGCCATTTATGAAATGGCTGAAATCATCCAGCGGGTTGAAAAGACAAATATAGAACTCATGAAAAAAGATGGGTTAAAGGGAACTTTAGTCATGTCGAGAATTTCCAGTACCGGCGCCTCCTTGAATGCTGTCCCTTATGAATGTGAAGTATATTTGGATAGAAGAATGATTCCAGGAGAAACTGAAGACGCCATCAAACAAGAAATAGAGCAGCTCATAAAGGGCAAAAATGCAACATGGGCAGTGGGAACACTTTATAGAAAAAGTTGGACAGGAATGGAAATTAAATATGAGCCATTCCACCTGGCATGGAAGATAGACCTAAATCACGAACTTTCAAAGGTTTGTACGGCGGCATATCATGAAAATTTTGGAAATGAACCCGCCGAGTATGATTTTTGGGATTTCAGCACCAATGCGGTAACACCCGTCAGCATGGGCATACCTACAATTGGCTTTGGACCTGGGGAAGGTAAATTAGCTCACATGCGAAATGAAAGTTGTGAAGTAAATCAAATTCTTGACGCATGTGGTTTTTATACAAGAATAATCCACAAAATATAAGCTCAAAATCTTTCGCCTTTTACACTAAGCACCTGCAAAATTTCCGTAGGACGGCATCCCTATGCCGTCTGCTGACGCATAGGGATGCGTCAGCTACGGAAACTCCAAAAAAGCCAGGACAGCCGCTTTAATATCCACCAGCGAGTGAAGCTGGGGCACTAAGTCCCGCACCTCGGCCCCGGCTAAAAAAGTCAGCGCCGGGTTAGGGGTGTGTTTGGTGGTTGTCCAATCCTCAAAATTGCCGTGATCGCTGACGACCAGCAGCAGTCCATTCGTCCCGTCTAGGCTCTCTAATATCCCTCCCAAAAAGTCGTCCAGCCGCCTCAATATGTTGAGCGACTCGACTCGCCGTTGTTTGTGGCCCAGGTAATCGGAGTACCAAAACTCAAAGAAGGTCAACACGTGCTCCTCGGCCAGGGCGGCCAGTTGCACTCCGGCCTGTCGTGGGGTCAGGGAAGGGAGGGGAAAATCCGGCTCCGGCCAGAAATCGTTGCTCAACAGGGCAGCCACAGCCCGGCCTCGACGCAAATCCTCACCGCCGCGTAGTTTCAGCCCGGCCAGCACCGCCGCCTGGGTATTGGCGCTCAACCGGCCTTTGCCCCGCTGTAAACGGTCCAAAAAACGGGCCGGATAGGCATTGGCATAGGCCACCGGCAGCCCGGCCTGCAACAAGACCTTGAAGATGCTTTCTTGGGCTAACATCTCTCGCAGGGCTGGGTTAGGATACGGTCCGTAATGCTCACCCAATGCGGCCGGTGCGTTACGCCCGGTCAAAATCGTAGTCTGCCCGGTGGCCGATTGCGGCAGGCCCGGCACGCCCAATTGCGCATCCAGGCCCAGCAAGGCGGCCCGTTCTGTTACCGTCCCCGCCACACTGCGGGTTAGATGCGGCACGCCCAGCCAGGACTGCATCACCGGCAGGTCAACATGCATAAATGGATTGGCCTCGGGTTTTGTTTCTCCGAGGCCAACGCCGTCCAGGAAAACGACAACTACACGCTTTGATACCATCATCATAAACTGGAAGGGAGTAGGAAGTAGGGAGTAGGGAGTAGGGGGAAAAAATTTTCCTTACTTCTTACTCCTTACTCCCTACTTCTTACTTCTTACTTCCCACTTCTTACTCCCTACTCCTTACTTCCTACTTCCTACTCCGACACTTTCACCGTAACCTCCAACCCCCGCCCCAGGGGCACGGTTACACTTTCAAGGTTGGGGTGATTTTGCACGTAAGTCACGTAATCGGCCAATTCGCTCTCATTCCCCACCACGTCGTCGGCGATGACCATGGCCCCAATCCCCATCTGCTTGTAAACCACGTCGAAATAGGTTTCATACTGGCCGCTCGCCCCGTCAATAAACAGCAAATCTACCGGCTCACTGCGCTGGCGCAACAGGTCGCGGGCGTCGCCGGCCAGCACTTCTACATAGGTGGCTAGATTAGCCTGGGCCAGATTGGCGCGGACCTCCTCAGCCCGGACCGGATCGATCTCGCAGGTAATCACCTTGCCGCCGGTTATCGAAGCGGCATAGGCCAGCCACAGGGTCGAATAGCCGACGCCGCTGCCCACTTCGACGATATTCCTGGCTTTGTGAGCAATAGCGGTAATCGAGATAAACTTGGCCGCAGCCGGGTCGAGAATTTGAATCCGTTGGGGAACGGGCAAACCTTGTAGCCGGTCTCGTTCATCTCGCAGCTCCAATTCGGAGAGCACGTCGAATAGTTCTTGTTCCATAAATTCTCCTTAGAAAATAGACCGCTGACGGTTGACCGCCGACCGCCGAAAAATATTTTCATTACCGATGGCGTACTGTTGGCTCGTGAACACTCCTAAAAAATGCGACCGCCGCTGGCAGACCGCCGACCGCCGAAAAGAAAACTAAACAGTTTACGGCGGTCATCGGTCGGCTGGCGGCGGTCGGATGGTAACTGTACCTTTATCAAAATTTTAGAAAGCCGCTGCCAAAATTTGGGCGGAATTGTTGGCCAGGTTGATAAAGGGCTGGCCGTACAGGGCAATCAACAGGGTCATGGCCAAAGTTACGCCCACTACGGCGTTCAGCACCCAACTACCCCGGATGGGCGACTCATCCTCGCCCTGGACAAAGAAGACCTGCCGGGCCACGCCAAAGTAGTAATAAACCGAGATGACGCTGTTGAGAATGCCTACTCCGGCCAAGAGGTAAAGTCCCTGGTTGATGGCCGCGCCAAATATAAACAACTTACCCATAAAGCCACCCGTCGGCGGGATGCCGATCAAGGAGAGGAAGAAAATCAGCAGGGCGATACTCAGGAAAGGCGAGCGGCGAATCAGGCCGGCATAATCGGCGATATCGGCGGTGCCCAGTTTGTTTTCCAGGATGATCACCACCGTAAAAACGCCCAGGTTAGTAAACAGATAAGCCAAAAGGTAGAGCAAGATGCCGTTCACATCATCAAACTGCTCGCCCCGTTGTGAACTCCAGGCAGCCAGGCCAATCAGCATGTAACCGGCCTGGGCAATGCTGGAGTAGGCCAGCATCCGCTTCATATTGGTCTGCCATAGCGCCACCAGGTTGCCGAGGGTCATGGTCAGGATAGCAATGATGGCGAGAATGACCGTCCAATTGACACTGTACTCCGGCAGAGCCACCACCATCACCCGGATGAGCACGGCCAGGCCGGCGGCCTTCGGACCGACCGACAGAAAAGCCGTTACCGGGGTAGGTGCGCCTTCGTAAGCGTCCGGCGACCACTGGTGAAAAGGAACCAGGGCGATTTTGAAGCCAAAGCCGGTCAAAATCATGACCACCGTCGTTACGATCAAAAAGCCGGTGGCCGCCGAAGAGGTGGCTAACGTACTCTGGATGGTGGCTAGGTCAACACTGCCGGTTGCGCCGTACAACAGTGAAAAGCCATACAGCATCACCCCGGAAGCCACCGCGCCATAGAGGAAGTATTTGAGCGCCGCTTCGGTAGAACGGTTATCTTGGCGCAGGTAGCCGGTCAAAATGTAGCTACTGATAGACAGAAATTCAAGCGAAAGATAAATCATCACCAAGTTGGTGGCGGCGGAGAGCAGCATCAGGCTTAGTCCGGCCAGCAGGGTCAACACATAAAATTCGCCCCGGAAAGGTGTGCGGGCATTGATATACTCAACCGCGCTCAGGCTGACTAGGGCGACGGTCAGGGCGGCCAGCACCTTGAAGAACAAGGCCATTGTATCTACGGCCAGCATAGGTACAAAGTTACCGTCATCGGTCGCCAGGCCGTAGGGGGTGCTGGCCGCCCCGTTGACCCAGATGTACGCAGTCACCAGGAGGGCCAGGATAGCCCCGGCCAAAGCCAGCCAGGGTAAAATCGCGCCGCTTCGTTTATCACCCTTCCAGATAAGGTCGAGGGTCAGGATGATAAAAGCAGTCAGGGTGATGGTAATTTCAGGTAAAAGCAACAACAAATCGTTCAAGTTGACCTCCTACGTTCACGTAGGGTTTGGGTATGATTTACGATTTTGGATTTTGGATTTACGATTAAACTTAAAGCTTTTCTCAAAGCTGCGTAGGAATTATGATCATGCCTCAACTAATCCAATCGTAAATCGTAAATCGTAAATCAGTTTACTGCAACGCTCGTAAAATCAACTCGCTGGTCGCATTGATGGTGTTGACCAGAAAGGTCGGCCAAATGCCAATGGCAACCATACCCACCAACAGCGGGGCCATGGTGACCAACTCAAAGGGGGCCATATCGGTGTTGAAGTGCCAGTGGTGAGGGTCGAAAATTTTATTCCAGCGCTCTTCGCTGAACTCGCCCAGGAAGACAAATTGGATGATCTTGTAGAGGATGTAGGCCGCCGTCAGCACAATGGCGATGATGCCGACAATGGCATAGTTAGGCATGAGGTGGAATGCGCCCCGGAAGACCATAAATTCGCTGATGAAGCCGGCCAGTCCCGGCAAGCCGAGTGAGGCCAGGGCCGTGACCATCATAACCGCGTAGTAAACGGGCAGCTTGGCCGACAGGCCGCCAAAGGCTTTCAAATCGCGGGTATGGGTACGCTCGTAGATGACGCCGACCAAGAAGAACAAGCCGCCGGTAATCAGGCCGTGGTTAACCATTTGTAAGACCGCGCCGTTGAGCGCAATCACCCGGCTGGTCGTAACCGCATCCGTCGACTCGGGGTAAAAGGCCACCGACGCCGCCAGGCCCAAAATAAAGTAGCCCATATGGCTGACCGAGGAGTAGGCGATCAGCCGTTTCAAATCCCACTGGGCCAGGCTGACCAGCGCCCCGTAGATCATGCTGATAATGCCCAGGGTAGCCACCACGTAAGCCATATTTTGGAAAACCTGCGGGAAAAAGGGGATCAAGACGCGGATCATGCCGTAACCGCCCAGCTTTAACAGGATACCCGCCAGGATAACCGACCCGGCCGTGGGGGCAGCGGTATGGGCATCGGGCAGCCAGGTATGGAAAGGCCACAACGGTACTTTGATGGCAAAGGCCACAAAAATGGCCCAAAACGCCGCCATCGCCAGGGTAGGATTGTCGGCGAAGGGCGCTTTAGCGGGGATTTCGGTCATTTGCCAGGTATTGGTAACCAGGTAGATGCCGATAAAGGCCAGCAGCATGGCCACCGAGCCGACCAGGGTATAGATAAAGAACTTGATAGCCGAGTACTGCGGCCGGTCTTTGGGTTGGCCCCAGATGCCAATGAGCAGGAACATCGGCACCAGCCCGATCTCCCAGAAGAAGTAGAAAAGAATCAGGTCGAGGGACACAAAAACGCCCAGCATACCCATCTCCAATAGCAGGAACAGGACGAAAAACTCCTTAACCCGCTTGTGGATCGTTCGAGCCGAGTACCACACCGAAAGGGTGGTCAGCAGGGTGGTCAAGACAACCAGCGGCAGGCTCAGGCCATCAACATCCATGTGATATCTGGCGCCAATAGCCGGAATCCATTCAAAATCTTCAACCGCATTGAGATATTCAGCGTTAGTGAAGATTTCAGAATAATAACCACCGGCATTAGGATTTATGTTGCGGTTATCAATATAAGTAGACCACAGAAAAAAAGAAATCAGTAACGAAGGCACGCTGAATAAAATCGCAACGTTTTTGATGAGCTTTTCCTGGGTGCCAGGGATTAACATTACCACAATTGCACCGACTAGGGGGATAAAGGTCATCAGGGTTAGATATAGTATCTGCATTAGGATTACTTCTCCTCTACGATTTTGATTAAGGCCTTTTGAAAAATCCCATTCCTACTTGGATAAAATGATCGTCTTCTGTCAGTACCTCAGAGATACCCCGTTCCTGCATGATGATCATAGAGGTCAAGTCAGTAAATGATATACGAGGTTTGTCTTGAAATTGTTTACGAAGTCGCCAGGTAGCAGCAAAACGTTCCGAAGTGACCCGTTCCACTATCACGTGACTCAAACTAGCAGCAGCCATGAGTCCTTCGATAAAACGCACAGCCTCAGCAAAAAGTTCTCGCCGGAATACCAGGGTGATAGTTTCACTTAGAACATAATCACTGGTATATATAGCTACTCGTTGGCTTCGTAAATCCTGATAAAGCTTTTTTATCTCCACATGATGGGCGTCTCCACGATGCCCAAGCGCCAACCATCCCCAAGTATCTACAAAGATTGGTGCAAAACTCATTGGATAGATGCATCTCCATAAAGTTCCAGTTCAATTTCTTCAGCCGAAAGTGAATTACCCGATAAGACTCCCGCCACTTCAAGGAGTGGCTCTTCCTGGATCATCGCCTTCTGCAACTTGAATTCCACAAATTCCAAGACTTCACGCAAGACCGGTTCTGGTAATTGCTCTAATTTCTCTACAATGTCTTCTTTCAAAGAATACATCTTATTTTTCCTCTTGATTCTCTACGAGCTTGGCAGCGCAGCCACCCCCGTTGCCTGGCCCGACCAGATCAATAGGTAAATGGCCACCAGAATGAGCAAGCCAACCACTAAAATCAATAGGTAATTCTGGACGCGGCCCGTTTGCAGCAGGCGGAGCCGGCCGCCAAACCAATTGAACGCGCCGGGGATGCCATCCACCAAATAGCGGTCAATACCGTACTTGTCGAAAACGCCGGTGCCGTCGGCGACCAAAGCGGTCAGCTTGCCGAAAAAGTCGACGATGGGGTTGATAACCCAATCATAGTCAAACTTGGCGGAGAGATTGGCCAGGGCCAGCGTTGGATAAATAAACAGCCCGCGATAGATTTCGTCAAAGTAATATTTGTTGTACAGGATGGCCCAAAGCGGCCGGCCAATAACCGGGATGGTCTGAATGGGGTCGGGCGCATCGGCGCTGCGGCGCTGCGAGTAAAGCCACCAGCCCAGGAGAAAAGAAGCTATGGCCAGGGTGGACGAAGTGAGAGCCACCTGCATATTAAACGGCACAGCTTCAAATTTAAGGCCCGGCGCTGCCTCCTCGGCGATCAGGTGAACTTCACCGGCAAAGCCATGGAACCAAGCCCCCAGGAAAGGCGCGTTGATATAACCTAAGAAAATGGCAAAAAAGGCCAGAATCAGGAGCGGCATGGTCATCCGCCAGCCCGGCTCGACGGCGTGTTCGGCCAGGGACGTGCGCGGCCGGCCAAAGAAGACCAGCCCAACCTGGCGGCCCATATAAAAGGCTGTAAACACCGCCCCGACCGTTCCGGCCACATAAACCCAAAAATGGAGCGGATCTTCCAGATGCATAAACGCCTCGGTCAGAATTTCGTCTTTGCTCCAGAAGCCGGCGGTCAGGGGAAAGCCGATTAAGGCCGCTGTGCCGCACAGGTAAGCGACGAAGCTGGGTATCATTTTATTCCATAAGCCGCCCATATTACGCATATCCTGGGGATCAGGATGGGCCGGGTGGGCGTGAGAAGTATCGTGAGCGGCATGAACCACATCAGTCCCTTCGTGCCCTTCGTGCTTTTCGTGGCCTGCGTGGATTTCATGTTCCATGGCGTGGATGATCGAGCCGGAGCCGAGAAACAGCAGGGCTTTGAAAAAGGCGTGGGTCAGCAGGTGGAAAACCCCGGCCAGGAAGCCCCCCAGGCCCAGGGCCATCATCATATACCCCAACTGGCTGATGGTCGAGTAGGCCAGCACCCGCTTGATATCGTATTGGGCCACGCCGATGGTCGCGCCCATGACCGCCGTAATCGCGCCGATAATCGCTACCCACTGCAAGGCTTGGCTATGCTCTATCGTAGCGAAAAGGGGCAACATGCGGGCTACCAGGTACACCCCGGCCGAAACCATCGTGGCCGCGTGGATGAGGGCGGAAACAGGAGTGGGGCCTTCCATCGCGTCGGGCAGCCAGACATGCAGCGGGAACTGGGCACTCTTGCCGACCGCACCGGCGAAAATGAGCAGGGCAGTCAGTGTAGCCACCGGCATACCCCACAGAGTCAGCTCGGTCAGGCGTTCCAGCATCTCCGGCGCAAACAAGTCACGGAAAGTCAGCGTCCCGGCGGAACTCCACAGGATCATCATGCCGGCCAACATCAACGTGTCGCCCACCCGGGTGGTCAGAAAGGCTTTCAGGGCGGCCAGCTTGGGCGGGATTTTGTCCGGCCCGGCGTAACGCCAGAAAGTTAACGCCTCCCACCAATTATGCGGCTTCTCGACTTTGTAAGTATCGGGATAGGTTTTCTCGAACCAGAAGCCGATGAGCAGGTAGGAACACAAGCCCATAATTTCCCAGGCGATGAAAAGGAGGAGGAGGTTGTCGGCGATGATCAGCAGCAGCATCCCGGCGGCAAAGAGGGAGACGTAGGCAAAGAAGCGGGAGTAGCGGCCAAATTCGGCTTCGTACCCTTCCATGTACTCCGCAGAGTAGATGAAGATCATCAGACAGACAAACGGCACCATAAACAACATCCCCGCCGTAAAGCCATCCACGGCAAAACCCATATTAAAAACGCTATAGCCGGTGGATAGCCAGGGTACGACCAATTCCCAACCCTCAATGTGGATACCGTGGTGGGCATCGGCCATGTAGGCGCTGACCGTGCTGAAAACAATAACCCAGGCGTGAAGGGTCGATAGGGCAATCGCTCCAATCGCCAACCCGGCGCTGGCTTTTTTACTGCGATTCAAACCCAGCACGATGACGGCAAAGGCCAGGAGCGGGTAGAGCGGAATGAACCAGATAAGGTCAAAGAGAAAGTTCATAAGCAATTACCAATGGTGAACTGTACCTACACTAATTTTTAAGAATATCCAATTCTTCCACAATGGCGGAATGGCGGCGGCGGTAGACCGCAATCACAATTGCTAAACCGACGGATGCTTCGGCGGCGGCGACGGCGATGACGACAATGGCGAAAATTTGCCCGGCCACGTCGTTAGGGGCCACGTGCCGCCAAAAAGCGATCAGGTTGACATTGACCGCATTCAGGATCAACTCCACTCCCATCAGGATACCAATGGCGTTGCGGCGGGAAAGGGAGCCATACACGCCCAAACAGAACAGGGCCGCCGAAACCGTTAACCACCAGGACAAAGGAATGGTCATTTATTTCACCTCTTCCGCCTCAGTTTTTTCACGAGCCAGGATGACCGCGCCAATCAGCGCCACCGACAGCAGGATACCCACCACTTCAAAGGGGATCAGGTAGCTCCCCAGAAAAGCCAGTCCTAATTGCAGCACCGTATCTGCCGGCGGTTGCGCCTGGCTAACCGGCCAGGCCGCCGAGCTAATGACCCCGATCAAAATAAGAAACAGGATCAAAGCAATCGGCAAACTCAACCACCACTGATGATTGGCCTGGGTGGTTTGGCTATCCATAACCCGGCGTGAGAACATAATTGCAAAAAGCACCAACACCGAGATAGCCCCGATGTAGATAAACAACTGCACCACCGCCAAAAATCCGGCGTCGAGCAGGACATAATAGCCCGTCACGCCAAAAAAGGATAGGATCAGGTAGAGGGCGCTGTGTAACAAATTCCGGCTGGTGACAACGCCAAGCGCACCGCCCAACGTACAAAGAGTCATCACCCAAAAAGTAATCTGGACAAAAGGCACTTGTGAGACACTGAAGGTTGATAAATCGGGCATAAGAAACCTCTCTGAAAGCGGGGAGTAGGGAGTAGGGAGTAGGGGAAAAAAGAAAGTTTGAGTGTTTCCCACTTAGCGTGGGTAAGGCCGCTGGAGTGCAGAATTTATTCTGCCAAGTGTCTAAAAGCGGAATGAATTCCGCACTCCTCCCCGCCATATGAGAAATACTCGAAAGTTTTTCCCTTACTCCCTACTCCCTACTCCTTACTCCCTACTCCCTACTTCCTACTAATGGACACCGGCTCTACCGCAGCGACGGCTCGCAGGCCCCGGCTGCGGCTGCGGCGGGCAACATTTGAGACCAGGCTTACCGCCAGCCCGGCGATGATTAAATTCATTAACAACAGGGCGATGGCTTCGCCGAGCGAACCTAATCCACTCAAAGGGCCGGCTTCAACCGGCACGCCGGCGCTGCTACCCGGCGAAAAGAGGCGGACCACGATAGCCACCCCAATAAGCAGCACCAACGACAAAGGCACCAGGAATTTCCAACCAAAATCGAGCAGGTGGTCGATGCGGAAGCGGGGCAGCGTCCCTCGGAACCACATCAGCACAAAGATCACCAGGAAGACTTTGATGATGATTGAGATGAAACCAAGAATTGGCCCAATGGGTCCCGGCAGCGCGGCGACGTTGATGAAGGGGATTTGCCACCCGCCCATAAACAACACGGCGCAGAAGAAGGCCAGGGCAAAGGCGTGGACATACTCGCCGATCATGAACATACCAAATTTGATGCCGCTGTACTCGGTGTGAAAACCGGCGATCAACTCCGACTCGGCCTCGATCAAGTCGAAGGGTGAGCGGCCGGTTTCGGCGATGCCGGACAGGAAGAAGATCAGAAAAACTACCGGCATAGACACGATATACCACATACTACCCTGCGCCTCGATAATATCCACCATCGACATCGAACCGGCTGCCAGCGTGACCATAATCAGGGCGCTCACCATCGGAATTTCATAAGTCAGGAGCATCGCCACCACCCGGAACGCGCCGAGCAGAGCATATTTGTTATTCGACGACCACCCGGCCATCAAATTAGCCAGCGTGCCTAACCCGCCGACGGCCACAATGTAGAGTACCGCCACATTCGCGGTAGAACCAACAAAACCAGGGGCAAACGGAATAACGGCAAAAACCAGAA
Organism: uncultured Caldilineaceae bacterium; assembly: GCA_964622215.1. GTDB lineage: Bacteria > Chloroflexota > Anaerolineae > 4572-78 > J111 > DSQQ01. Next base: position 5,016 of record CAZUNT010000058.1, on the reverse strand, counting down.
TCGCCGAGACGACCGACAGGCCAGGAGCAATGTTATACACGATACGGTCGGCCTTGGCCGGGGTGATGTCCTCTTTGGTAAACATCTTGATCATGTCGGCCACCGCTTGCAGCAAGCCAAACGGTCCGGCCCGGTTTGGCCCGATCCGATCCTGGATGCGGGCAATGATCTTGCGTTCCAGCCAGGTCAAAACAATCAGCATCGACGGGGCCACCACGGCGATGATGCCGGCCAAAACGATATACACAATCAGCGTAGCGGCCGGCTCGTCAAGCAGGGGGACATTTAAACCGACGAGAAAGTCAATAATTTCTTGCATACCTCACCACCACTGCATGGCGCCCTTGCGCCAGGCGTAAAGCAGCCCATCAAACAGAAGGATAATAAAGATCGCAGCCCAAACCAGGGTGTAGATGGGCAACAGGTCGAGGGCAACGGCAAAGGGGAATAAGAAAACGGCCTCAACGTCAAACACTACAAAGATAATGGCGTAGATGTAATACTGGGCTTTAAACTGGACCCAGGTATCGCCGATAGTTTCGATACCCGACTCGTAAGTTTGTTGTTTGGCAGGGTTTGGTTTCTTGGGCCGAAGCGCCCAGGCAATGACGAGGGCGACAATAGGAATGGTCAGCGTGATGAGGCCGAACACGCCAATAAACCCAAAATCTTGTAGCATACTGTTCCTCCTCCTTGAAGCGCAGCACCCCGGTTAAGGCGCGGAGATTATAATCTGCTTCAGTGTTTCGACAAAATTCAATATTATGTAAATCTAAACAAGGGGAGATAGAGGTAGCCGGCAGTCTGGTTGGCCGAAATGATAACACATTCCAGCCCAACTGAAAAATTTAGTTGTTCAAGTTATCACAACACCTGGCTACCTACGGATGCGTCCCAAAGACCTGACAGGTTTTCAAAACCTGTCAGGTCTTCCACATTCGCCCACCTTCCGGGAAAATGATATAATCACCCCAGAGTATCAGGAAGTATGACCAATTTCCAATCTCCAACCTCGCGGGCGCACGGCTTAGTCTCCAATCTTCTTACCACTTCAGCCTCTCCAGGCGTGTGGGATACCCACATTTCTCATCACCACGGTCACTTACTGCAAAGTTGGGCCTGGGGTGATTTAAAAAATCGTTTTGGTTGGACAGCCCGGCGAGTCTGCCTGGGTGATGCGGCAGCGCAGATTTTGTTCCGCCGCCTCCCCCTGGGTTTTTCCATTGCTTACATTCCCAAAGGCCCGGTGGTTGACTGGACCAAATCCGATTTATGCCATGCTCTTTTTTCCACCCTGCATGCCGAGGCCAAAAAACATCGAGCCGTTTTCCTCAAAGTAGAACCTGACCTTGCCTTAGAGGCGGCGCACTCTGGAAGTGCCTCGCCCCTGGCTGCCGTCAATTTTTTGACCGGCGCCGGTTTTACCTTCGCCAATACCATCCAACCCCGTACCACCCTGGTCGTTGACATCAGCGGCAATGAAACGGCCATTTTGGCCGCCATGAAACAAAAAACCCGCTACAACATCCGGCTGGCCGAAAAAAAGGGTGTCACCGTGCGCCAGGGCAGCGCCGCCGACCTGACTGTTTTTTACCACCTGGCGCTCGTCACCGCCCGACGGGATGGCTTTGGCGTCCACAGCCCGGATTACTATCAGGCTGCTTACGAACTTTTTGCCCCGGATCGCTGCGCCTTGCTCATTGCCGAGTTTGAGGGGGAGCCTCTGGCTGCGCTGATGGCCTTTCGGCAGGGCCAGGCCGCCTACTATTTTTATGGCGCTTCGGCTAATGAGCAGCGCCACCTTATGGCGGCTTATTTGATCCAATGGGCGGCCATTCGCTGGGCCAAAAGCCAGGGCTGCACCCGCTACGATCTATGGGGCATTCCCAATGCCGACCTGGCTACGCTGGAGGCCGAGTTCGAGCAACGGCACGATGGTTTATGGGGCGTCTATCGCTTCAAGCGGGGTTTTGGTGGGCAGTGGGCTCGGAGCATCGGCGCATTTGATTACGTCTACAACCCGCTGTTTTATCAGCTCTACAAGCTCTACCGTAGGTAGCAAGTTTGGCGCTTATCCCTTGACGCTTATTAGAGGAAGGGAGGAGGTATGACAAAAGAGATCTCCAAGCGTAAGCAAGCCGAAGAGTCCGTCCGGCAAGCACTGGCACAGGAACGCCGCCAGCGGCAGGTGGCCGACAGCCTGCGCGAGGTAGCAACCATCCTCAACAGCAGCCTCGATTTGCCCACCGTTTTGGCCAAAATTCTGGAGCAATTGGGCCAAGTCATCCCTAACGATGGGATGGGTATCTTCCTGGCAGAGGGTGAAAGTTTACGGCTGGTAGCCGGTCTGGGACCGGCAGCCCAGGAACATATCGGGGCGTTTATGTCCCTGACCAGCCAAAATCCAACCGTTCGCGTTTTTCATACGCAACGTTTATTAATCATCGATGACCTGAAGACCGAACCCCACTGGCTGGTTTGGACGGATGGGCAGGTGATCCAGGCCTGGATGGGTGCGCCCTTAATCATTGAGCAGCAGGTGATCGGGGTCTTAACCGTGGACAGCCTTAAGGCCGGCGCTTATGACGAAGAAAACGGGCAGATTCTACAAACCTTTGCCAATCAAGCCGCGTTGGCTATCCGGAATGCTCGCCTGTTTGAAACCCTGCGCCGGTATGAACGAATCGTTTCAGCCACGCCCGATGGTTTTGCCCTGGTGGATCACACTTACGTTTACCGGATCGTCAATCAAGTTTATTTGAACTTGTACGAAAAAAGTTACGACCAAATTATCGGCCATTCGGTTAGTGAGCTGCTCGGCCGGGAGGTATTCGAAGAGAAGGTCAAAGAACGTTTCGATCGCGCTCTGGCCGGAGAAACCATCAGTTGCCAGGCCTGGGTTGAGTATAAGAACGCCGGGCGGCGTTTTATGAGTATAACCTATTTTCCTTACCTGGAGCCAGATGGAGCAATTTCAGGTATTGTGGTCATCAGCCGGGACCTGACCGAGCTAGAGTTACTCCAGGAGCAGTTGCGCGAGTCGCAAAAGATGGAAGCGGTGGGCCAACTAGCGGCCGGGCTAGCCCACCATTTCAACAATATGTTAACCGCTATCATCGGCTTTACCAGCCTATCGTTGAGTAAATTGCCGGCCAGCCATCCTATTGCCAACCACTTAAATTATGTCGAAAGCACCGCCCAACAGGCGGCGATTTTGGTCAGCCAACTCTTGTCTTTTGCCCGCAAACAATTGATTCGGCCCCAGGTTGTTAACTTGAATGACCTGATTCTAAACACTCAATCCAAGTTCAGCCGGTTCCTCCCGCCGTCTATTGAAGTCAGGACTACCCTGGCCCCAGACCTGGGGCAGATAAAAATAGATATTAACCAATTTGATCAACTCCTGACCAACCTGGTTGCCAACGCCGGTGAGGCCATGCCTTTAGGGGGGCGGTTAACCCTGGCGACGGCCAATGTGAGTTTAGCTGACGGTGAGATTGGCCAGCCCTTCGAAGTTTCTTCCGGTGACTATATCCTTTTGACCGTTGGCGATACCGGCGTAGGTATGACCGAGGAAGTCAAAAAGCATCTCTTTGAACCCTTCTTTACCACCAAAGATGTCGGGCAGGGCACGGGCCTGGGCCTGCCCACCTGCTTCGGCATTGTCAAGCAGCACGGCGGTCATATCACGGTGGATAGCCAACCGGGTCAGGGGACCACCTTCAAAATTTATCTTCCTCGTTGGGCAGAATAAACATTACTTTATCCTTCCATTTTTGTTTGACTCACCCCCCGGTTTATGGTATCATTTCTGTTGCATTTTTAGCACTCAAGGGGTTAGAGTGCTAAAACAGGTTAATAAATTATGGCGGACGAACCTTTATCCGACCGACAACAGCTTGTGCTGCGGCTGGTAGTGCAGGAATACATCAAATCAGCCGTAGCAATTAGCTCAAAATCCATTATCACCGATTACCAGGTGGGGGTTAGCTCGGCCACCATTCGTAATGAAATGGCGGCGTTGGAGGAGATGGGTTATTTAACCCAGCCTCATACCTCTGCCGGGCGGGTTCCCACCGAACTGGGTTATCGTTATTTTGTCGAAAAGCTGATGGATCAGACTGACCTGTCGCTGGACGAACAGCGTATGATTCGCCACCAGTTCCATCAGTCGCGCCTCGATCTGGATCAGTGGTTACGCCTGAGTGCAGCCATCCTGGCGCACACCTCCCACAATGCTTCGCTGGTGACTGCGCCCAAGAGCGCCCGCTGCTACTTAAAACATCTTGAATTGATCTCAATTCGCGATAACCTGGTTCTGCTCATTTTAGTATTGCAGGGCGGCACGCTCAAGCAGCAAATTTTGACCCTTGACACCCCCATTGATCAGGAAGAGCTTGGTCCTATTGGCCGGCAACTGACCAATTTATGGGAAGGCTTGAGTGCCAGCGAAATTGCCGCCACCAGCACAACCTTAACCGGTACAACCGCCCAGGTGCGCGAAATGGTCGTCGAAACTATGCGGCGTATTGACTCCCGGCTCAGCAGCGATGTTTATCACGACGGTCTGCTTAACTCGCTCCACCAGCCGGAGTTCAAAAACAGCGAGGGAGTGCAGCAGCTTATCCGCGCCCTGGAAGAACGCCGCCTGGTCGATCAACTGGTCGGCGAAGCTTTGCAGCGGGGCGGCGTACAAATCATCATCGGCGGCGAAGGTAAGTGGGAAGAATTGTCAGAAGTGAGTATCGTGCTCGCTCGCTACGGCATTGACGATACGGTTGCCGGGGCGATGGGTGTTTTGGGGCCGGTGCGTATGGCCTATGGCCGGACCGTTTCCATTGTGCGTTACGTCTCTCAACTGATGAGCGATTTAATAGGCGACCTATACGGAACAAGTAAATAAACCGATTTACGATTTTGGATTGACGATTTACGATTAGAGCGACCGCTGACGGTTGACTGCTGACCGCCGAAAAGACAGGGTACAGGGCGAATTATGGCGGTCGGCAGTCCCCC
>CAZUNT010000057.1:10830-34982 GCA_964622215.1 uncultured Caldilineaceae bacterium | reverse complement strand
CGACAATATCCTCTACCTGGGGTACGGTGGCCCGTTCGAGATTGCGGTTGTAAGGAATGGGCACGTCCGCGCCGCCGAGCCGGACCACCGGGGCTTCCAGGTAGGCAAAGGCTTCGCTCTGAGCAATCATGGCGGCAATTTCACCGCCAAAACCGCCCATCAGCGGGGCTTCGTGAACGATCAAGAGGCGGCCGGTGCGTTTGACCGATTGGATAATCGTTTCGGAGTCGTAGGGTTTCAGGCTGCGCAAATCAATCACCTCCGTCTCGATGCCCTCCTGGGCCAACTTGTCAGCCGCTTCCAAGGCTCGCCAGACCATAATCGAAGTACCCACAATGGTCACATGTTGGCCGGGGCGCTTGATATCGGCCTGGCCGAGCGGGATGATGTAAGGCGACTCTGGCGCCGCCCCCTTCATTTTGTACAATAGTTTGTGCTCCACAAAAATAATAGGGTTGCTATCGGCCAGCGCGGCCAGCAGCAGTCCCTTGGCCTCGTAGGGGGTGCTGGGCGCGACCACCTTCAGGCCGGGTACGTTGACAAACCAGGACTCCACGCTTTCGGAGTGCTGGGCCGCCGCCCCGGTCCCGCAGCCGGTGGGCAGGCGTAAAATCATATTTACCGACGCTTTGCCGCCAAACATGTAGCGAATTTTGGCCGCTTGCAGCACCATCTGCTCCATGGCCAGGGTGACAAAATCCGCAAATTGCATCTCGGCAATGGCTCGCATGCCGGTTAACCCCGCGCCAACCGCCGTTCCGGCAATACAATTTTCCGAGATAGGTGTGTCACGCACGCGGTCGGCTCCAAAGCGCTCGATCAGGCCGGTGGTCACGCCAAACGCGCCGCCATACACGCCGATATCTTCGCCAATCATAAAAACGCGGGGATCATTTTCCATAGCCTGGGCCATTGCTTCGCGTAGTGCTTCGGAGTAAGTGATTTGGCGTTCCCCAGGTGGAGGCGAGATAGGCGTATCCGGGCCAAAGGTGGTCCGGATCCAACTGGGCAGCACCCGATTGGGATTGGCTTTGACCTCTGGTTCTTCGGTGTAGACATCTTTCAGTAGATTCGCCACCGCCGGTTCGTCGCCGGCTTCGGCAAAAGTAATAGCGTTCTGAATATCAGCCTGCGCTTTGGCGGCAATCTCCTCGGCCTCAGCCTCGCTCAAATATTTATGCTCAATCAGCCAGGTCTGATAACGCCCAATGGCATCGCGTTCTTTCCATTCTTGCACTTCTTCTTTGGTCCGATAGACTTGCTTATCGCTGCGGGAGTGGCCGGTGTAACGATAGGTGACAGCTTCGAGCAGGGTAGGGCCTTCACCGGCGCGGGCACGTTCGACGGCTCGCTTGGTCGCCTGGTAAACGGCCGGCAAGTCCATCCCATCCACAGTCTCGCCGGGCATGCCGTAGCCAATGGCTCGCTGAGAAATGTGAGGAATGGCAAAGGAACGGGTGACCGGCATGGACATGGCGTATTGGTTGTTTTCGACCAGGAAGATGACTGGCAGTTTCCAGATGGCGGCCATATTCATGCTCTCATGGAAGTTGGCCGCGTTGGCTGCGCCGTCGCCAAAAAAGCAGATCACCACCTTATCCAGCTTTTGTAATTGGATACTGAGTCCTGCTCCTACGGCAATAGGGATACCTCCGGCGACGATCCCGTTCGCCCCCAGGTTGCCCAGGGTGAGGTCGGCCATATGCATCGACCCGCCGCGTCCCCGGCAGACGCCCGTTCGTTTGCCCAGCAGTTCGGCCATCATTTCGCGCACATCTTGCCCCTTGGCAATGGCGTGGCCGTGGCCACGGTGGGTCGAGGTAATCCAATCCTCCGGACGCAGAGCAGCCATGGCTCCGGCAGCCACCGCCTCTTCGCCAATGAAAAGGTGCATTGTGCCGTGAACTTTGCCAGCATAGTATTGCTGTTGGGCCGCCTCTTCAAAGTAACGGGTGAGATACATTTGGTACAGGAGTTCGGTGAGGCGTTCGGCCGGTAAATCAAGCGCTGCCTCGGTTTTAGGTTCCGTAACTTCAGTTAACATTGTGTTTTCTCCATCTAAAAATGAATAGCAGTTATTTCAGTAGGGCAAGTTGCCCGCTTCGCGTGTCACACTTTAAGATAGTTTAAGGATGGTTGAGGCCGCCGCGGCGTCGGTGATAAGCACCTTGACGTAGCCGCCGCGTAAAGCCGCGGCAATAGCTTGGGCTTTGGCTACCCCGCCGGCGATAGCCATCACCGCCGGCACGGAGCGAAGTATCTCCAAATTTTCCAGACCGACGACTCGCCGGTGCAGGGGAATGTCCAGCGGGCGTCCCTGGGCATCCAACTGGCGGGCCAACAGATCCCCTACAGCACCGGCCTGTTCCAGCGTCATCAACTCCTCCTGGCTGAGATAACCGGCCCGGTGGAGGCTGGAAAGTTCCGGTTCCACCGCGCCGATGCCGACCAGCATAACTTCGGCCTGTTTGCCCAGAGCCAGCGTTTCGGCGATGCTGCGTTCTTGGAGTAGGGCCTGGGCGACGGTTTCATTTTCGACAATAAGCGGGGCATGGAGGAAGCGATACGAGCCGTTGAGTTTCTGGGCCAGCCAGCGAGCCAGTTCCGGCCCATCCACGATGGGATTACCGTAACCGACCGCGCCGATGATTTGGACGACCAGGGCATCTCGCAGGGCCACGGCGGGGATCGCCTGAACAACTTCATAAATAGCGGTGCCCCAGCCCAGGCCGATGCGGATACCGTCGTGCAGGTATTGCTGCAAGCATTTGGCTCCTAATTCGCCCAGGCGGCGCAGCAAAATATTGTAATCGGCGGGAGGGTCGGCCAATACCCAGGCCTGGTCGAGAGCAAAGGTATCGCACAGGCGTTGAGCTATCTCGGAGTCGGTTTTGAGCGGGTAGCGCACGCGAATGTCAACCAGGCCCTGCTCGCGGGCCTCTTGCAGCAGCCGGGATACCATCGAGCGCGAGCGCCCCACTCGTTGGGCTATGGTTTCCTGGTCAAGATTTTCTTCGTAATACCAGGAAGCAACTTGGACTAATAATTCTAAACGATCTGCCGGGATCATTGTATTCACATTTGTGAATTTATACGAACATATTTGCATATCATTGTATCACTCTTTCGTATGGCTGTCAAGGAGTAATTCTTTTGAATAGGGCCAAATTTGGTAGAATCAAAGTGTGTCGCTACTTTTTGGCCTTATTGAGGGCAGGCAGTGTATAATGGCCGAAGAGTCATCTTGCGAGGGAGGGAGTATATTTGGCTAGAGCCTCAAGGCCTGGGGCGCCCTGGCAGTGGGCGGCATTGGCCATCGGTTTGATGGGGATTGGCGGAGGTATCTGGTTCACAACCTCACCGATCACACCCGTATCAACGGAAAGGACAATCACCCGGTCAATGGTTACACCCTGGCCAACAGTCACTCCGCCCCTGCGACAAACCGGTTCAAAGACCTCACTTGCTACGACCACACCGACGCCTAAATTGCCGACGCCTATGGCGATCCCGACTCAGGTTCCGGTGATGCACGTGATGAAATCCGGTGAGATGTTACTGACCATCGCCGCCCAATACGATCTCTCGGTTGAAACGATTATGATGGTCAACGAGATTACCGACCCGACAACCTTACAAATCGGACAAGAATTACTTATCCCGGTGACACCCACACCGCAGTCTAAAACCTCGCCTACCCCCACAGCCCAACTGATCTTTTATACGATTGAGCCGGGCGATACCCTGTTGGCTATTGCCCTGGCCCACGACACTACTGTTGAAGCGCTGATGAGCGCCAACTGGCTGAGTGATCCCACCGCTTTACAGATTGGGCAAAAACTGGTGATTCCCCCGGTAGATGGCTTGCTGCCCGACGCCATCACCTGGGCGCCTACAGCCATCCACGAAATTGAAGGCGGTGATACCCTATTAAGCCTTGCGGCAGATTATGGCTCCAGTGTAGAAGATATTCTCACGGTCAATCCCGATCTGGATCCCTCTCTGCTGCAAATCGGCCAGCAAGTTAAGGTTCCCCTGACTCGGCAAAAAGTTTGGCTGGGTAGCGGTCTGACCCCGGCCAAATCGTCGCCTCCACCGGGCCTTTCCGCCGCGGACGTGGCCGCCCTCAAAGCTGGATCGCCTAGCCTGGTGGGTTTAGAACAGGAGATGATCGAGGCAGTCAATGCCGAACGCCAGGACGAAGGTTTGTCACCCCTGGCTGTGGACGAGCAACTTACCCTGATGGCCTGGAACCAGGCCCATGATATGGCCGAGCGAGGCTATATGAGCCATATCACACCCGAAGGCCGGACCTTACGAGATCGGTTTCAGGACCGTGGGTTGCCTATCAATTGGGTAGGAGAGAATATCTATCTCAGTGTGAAGCCGGCCAAGCAGGCCGTGCCCGCTGCTGTCGGCTGGTTTATGGGCGACCCACCGCATCGCCGCAATATTCTCCATCGGAATTTCACCCGTATCGGGGTGGGTGTAGCCCAACAGCCGACGGGTTGGTATAACTTCGTGCTCGTCTTCGCGGGAGATTAGAATTGGTATGCACCATCTTGATCTTGAGGAAATCGTCGACCACTTGCGCCCTTACCTGGGCTGGGCAGGACTGACTGTCCTTTTGATCGGCCTGGCCGCCTGGGTTCAGATCACCATAACCCCTCAGGCAACGCCGGCCCCACCCGTTAGCGTTATCTTGCCGCCGACGCCCAAAGTGACCCCCCTGCCTACGGCTACTCCGGATCATTTTGAGTTACTGGTCGACTCAGAGGGGAAACCGCTTTTAGAGATGACCCCCATACCCTCGGCTACGGTGACGCCCAAGCCGACGCCTTTGTTTATATTTCACCCAATTGCCCCAGGTGAAACATTGATCTCAATTGCGGCGAAGTACGGCATCACGACCGAGGCGCTGTTGGCAGCCAACGATATTAGAGACCCCATAAACCTGGACGTGGGACAGAATTTGCTTATCCCACCCCATGAGGGACTCCGGGTGCCTATTGTCCCTCACACGGTGCAAAAGGGGGAAACCTTGTTGAGTATTGCTTTGAAATATGGCTCCAGCGTCAAAGACATCCTGGCCGCCAATCCCCATATCAACCTCGACTTATTAAAACCTGGTGATACTCTGGCCGTACCGGTAGTATTCAACGAAACTAAACCGGTCTCTGCTCCCGCCGACTCGGATGAACCGGTCTATTACACCGTAATAGAGGGTGATACGCTATTGGCCATTGCCCAGGAATATGATATTCCGGTGGAATTGCTGCTGGCAGCTAACGATATTGTCGATCCAACGCTGCTGCAAATTGGACAGCAACTCCTTATCCCCCCCAGTGAAGGATTAACTCAGGGTGTGCCGATTATTTTGTACGACCTGGAGGAGGACGATACATTGCTAGAGTTAGCGTCTAAGTTTGGCTCCAGTGTTAAAGACATTCTGGCAGTCAACCCGGAACTCATCCCCTCCTCTCTGGAAGCCGGTCAGACGGTAGCTATCCCGGTCGTCTTTGCCCCGCCACGGCCCACCCCTGCCCCACAAGCGCCCCGAGCGACTCCTATACCCGTCGCGCCGCCGCCCAGCCTGGTGGAGATGGAACAGCAGATGGTGGCCGGTGTCAATGCGGAGCGAGAGGAGGCGGACTTACCACCATACCAGGTGGACGACGAAATTGCGGCTATGGCTTTGAAGCATGCCCAGGATATGGTGGTGCGGGGCTACTTTGGTCATGTTACGCCCGAAGGTATTACGCTGCGTGACCGCTTTGCCAAGTCGGAGATCAATGCTATGAATATGGGCGAGGATATTCAACGTAATACCCGCCCGGCGCAGGAGACGGTTCAATTTGCTTTAAACTGGTTTATGAATAGCCGGCCTCACCGGGCCAATATTCTCCACTCTCGTCACAACCGTATTGGGATTGGTATTGTTGAAAGCCCACCCGGGTGGTACACCTTCGTGTTGGTGTTTGCGCAGCGGTGAGACGTATTGCGTCTCACCGTGTCATTCATTCCATCAATTTTGCCAATACCGTTTGTAAAATTCCAATCGCTCGTAAGTACTCGTTCAGGTCAATGTGTTCGTGGGGGGTGTGATCCAGGCTGCTATCGCCGGGACCGTAGGCCACGATAGGAGTAGTGGACCAGTGCGGCCCGACGACATTCATATCGGCTGTGCCGGTTTTGAGCACAAAGCGCGGTTCGCCGCCCGTCGCCCGGATGGCCTGGAGAAAAGCCCTTACTAGCGGATTCGATTTGTCTCCTTTGTAAGCTAATTCGCCACCTGAAAATTGCAACTCCGTCGTGGCCCCTTCCGGCAAGGTTTGGGTTAATTGGCGCAGTCGTTGTTCGAGGCCGGCTAACTCAAGGCCGACCGGCAACCGGAAGCCCAGGCTCAACTCGACCACCCCATAAGCGCCCTCATCCCGGCTGGCAATATGCCGCAGTGAAGGATCGAGCCGGTTGAAAGGCGTATTGGCCTGTTGTTCCTGGTTGAACCGGGCGCAAAGCTGCTCCACCTGCCGCCACAAGTCAACGGCCTGTTCAGCCGGCAGCCGCCCCTCTCCCGCCGAGTGGCTGAACGGCGCGCGCAGAGTTACATCCAATAGTAGCCGCCCCTTATAGCCAAGAGTGATACGGTCCCAGTGGCTCGGTTCGCCGATGATGCAGTAAATAGGTGGTTGGAAGGCTTCGCCCTGAGGCTCAGCCCGAAGGGTTGGAAGGTTGGAAGGTTGGAAGAAATTTCCCCCCTGCCCCCCTGCTCCCCTGCCCCCCTGCTTATTTTCAAGGAGGCGCTGGCTCAAAATATACCGCGCTCCCTTACTCGTGGCGCACTCTTCCTCCACCGCACCGGCGACAGTTACCCGCCAGCCGGCCGGTACATCCACCTGGGCCGCAGCGGCAGCAAAGGTACAGAGCGGTCCTTTAGCGTCTACCACCCCGCGTCCGTAGAGTAAATCACCTTCGTGGCGCACTGGTACTTCGCCGGGGAAGGTATCGATGTGGCCCAGCAATAGAATTTCTTTTGGCCCGTCGCCTTTGACGCCAACGGCGCTGCCCGCTTCGTCAACGTGGGCGGTCAGACCGTGCTGATTCATCCAATCGACCAGGTAGGCTGAAGCGTCTGCCTCCTGTTCGGAAGGGGAGGGGATGGAAACGAGAGTGGTTAGAAGATTAATGGCTTCGGTTTGCAAATCAGGTGGCATACTCGGCCTCAATAGATTGATTTAACGAAACAAAACGGATATAATTCCGGTTGACTGACAATTATTAAAACGACTGTCAGACAGGAGAGTTGACTATGGTTGTAAGTAAAGTTGGACGACGTGGCCAGATTACTTTGCCTCGGTCGGTGCGACATTTGCTGAACTTAGCCGAAGGCGACCGGATTACGTTTATCCAACGGGGCGACGAGGTGATTTTGCAGCCACTTACCCGCACACTGCTTGACCTGCGCGGCAGCGTGCCCGTATCCGGCCCCCAGGATTTTGTCGCTATTCGCCAGCAAGTTTGGGCGGCGCAAGCGCAGAAAGCGGTAACGGATGGCGAATAAAGCAGTTTTTGTTGACACCAATTTATTTTTGCGCTATCTAACCAACGATGTTCCCGCTCAAGCGGACGCAGTCGAAATTTTGTTGCGGCAGGCAGCGATGGCTGAAACCCGACTCGTTACCACCAGCCTGGTATTGGCTGAAATTGTCTGGACTTTAGAGTCCTTTTACCATTTATCAAAGAGCGATGTCCAAGAAAAAATCTTGGCTATCCTCAATACCCCCGGCCTGGAAGTAGCCGATGGCGATCTGGCTCTACAAACAATAAGCTGGTATGTTACTTACAATGTTGATTTTATTGACGCTTATAATGCTGTCTGGCTGTTATCTCAAGGGTTAGATACGGTTTGCACGTTTGACCGCAAACATTTTGTCCGGTTGCCTGGGATTACGGTGCAAACGCCAGGTGCATAAATTGTATTTTGAGCTGGCTGAAAAAGTGGGCCAAGTCATCAAAATCATTATACCAGAAAATCTGCTGTGAGATGCCTTGCAGCGTAGTAGAAATATCTGAACCTTTCCGGGCAATGGTAACAAGTGGGATGCCCCTGGCGTAGGCATAGCCCGCCTCGATGCCCACCCCCACTCCTTTTTCGGTTAATTCGACTACGACGATATCGCTGTCCTCGATCTCGGCAAAGGATCGCTGCATCAATTCTGTGGCGGTAAAGTGAACTTCACCCCACCGTTCGACGTCACGGACAATGCAGATGGTCTCAAAACCCTGTTTTTCCAGCGCAGTCGAAACTTTTTCGATCAGCGCCCGGTTTTGGTTATCAGAGTGATACTTGATGGCGAGATAGATTTTCATAAGGGAAGTTCCATCAGCTAGCTCAGAACTTTGCCGATTACCTCGACCGCCTGCTCCAAATCTGCCTGCTCAATGACCAGCGGCGGCAACAAGCGCAGCACATTCAACCCAGCGGGCAAGGCCCAAACGCCGCGCTCCATCAACTGCTGCAATACCGGGGTGACTTTGCCGCGTAATTCCACCCCAATCATCAGGCCCAGGCCGCGCACGTCCCGAATCTGGCTGGACGAAAGTCCCCGCAGTTCAGCCATCAACCACGCCCCTAGTTGATCGGCCCGTTCAGGCAGGCGTTCTTCAGCCATCACCTTGAGCACCGCCCGGCTGGCGGCACAAACCAATGGCCCGCCGCCAAAGGTGCTGCCGTGTGTGCCTGCCTCGAATTGGCCTAATTGTTTGGGCCAGGCTGTTACACCCAGCGGCAGGCCCCCGCCGATGGATTTGCCAATTGTGATGATGTCAGGCGCAAGCTGATGGTGTTCGCAGGCTAACCAGCGACCGGTACGGCCTACGCCGGTCTGGATTTCATCTACGATCAGCAGCGCCCCGCGTTCGTTACACAAGCGGCGCAATCCGTGGAAATAGTCAGTGTCGCCAGGGTAGACGCCCCCCTCACCCTGCACAATCTCGACAATGACGGCGGCGGTATCGTCGCCAACCGCTTCGGCCATCGCCTCGATATTGTTGTAGGGTACGTGGATAACGCCGGGCACGAGTGGCTCAAACGGGTCACGATACTTCTTATTAGCGGTCACACTCAGCGCGCCCAGTGTCCGCCCGTGAAAGCCGCGACTGGCGGCCACAAATCCCTTTCGACCCGTCTGAAAACGGGCGAATTTAAGGGCGGCTTCGTTAGCCTCCGCCCCGGAGTTGGAAGGGTGAATGACACAGCCGGACCAACCGAGGCTAGTTTGCAACACTTGGCCCAGGTCATGCATCCATAAGGCCCGCTGGTCATTGTAAGATGACTCCTGTGAAGCCACCAGAATCTCCGCCTGGGCATGGATGGCCAGGGTGACCGCCGAATGGCAATGCCCCACGTTAGCCCAGCCCTGTGCCGCCGCGCAGTCAATGTATTCCTTGCCCTCGCTGTCCCACAGCCGCGCGCCTTTGGCCCGCACCAGGGCTACGGGGCGCCGGCCTACGCCGCCGGAACAGTAAGTTGACTCTAATTGAGAGATTTGGTCATAGTTCATCTCAATGGATACCTTAAATGGGTGGTTGCTCTGGCAATGGACTAGCCATAAATTGGCTGGCCATTGCGGTGTATTCAGCTTCTACCGAAGTCGCTTCGTCTAATAAGGCTTGCCCTTGTTGAGCCGTAGTCTGGTCATTGTTTCGTCGGGATTCTTCCACAACACGACGGATATAATCAATTTTTCGCAGTAACTCTCTACGCCGATCAAAAAGTTCATCTCGATTTAGCCCCAATAGCTTGATTGTTTGCTGTCCTCGTTTAGACCCTGCTAGGATGACGAGACGAGCTTGCTCAAAGTACAGATGTTGGGCCGGGTCGTCTATACAAGGATTGAGCAACAGGGGTTTGTTTTCATCATTGTCTTCAAGGGGAAAGTGATTACCTTTATATTCCGAGCCATTACACATCCCGCAAGCTAAAAGTAGATTTTGCCAGTCAAAAGTATACTGGGGGTTTTCGTTTTTAGGGCGATAGTGTTCGATATGAGGATAATCTATGTGAGTGATTTTCGATTCACAGTACGCACATTTATCGTGAAACATTTTTCGCAATGCATTTCTGACATACAGCTTATTGTACTTATTCCACAGTGTATTAGATGGCTTTTTACCACCCTGCCTATGTTGCTGGATTGCTTCTAGTAACTCATTTGTCCACCGTTGAGCATTGCGAGTTAAATTCTTCGGTGGATCAGTTCGATTCACTCTTATCATTTATCACTTCCAAGTTTGAGAGTTTGAGTGATAAAATCTTGCATCTTTTGTTGGAGTTCACGTTGCTCTGATGTTTCACCAGGAGGGGGAAGTTTTTGCCGGAGTACCTCTTCTAAGTTGGCCAGTTCTTGGGTCTGGGCTTGGCTCAAGGTACTTTGGGTACGCAGCATAAGCAATTCATCATAGCGAGCAAGTTGTTGCTCTGTTTCAGGATCACGTGTGGTTTCCAACTTAAATAGGGAACTGGTCAAAATCTGGTCTGCTCGCCACCCCTGAACCGACGAGGTAGGTTCAATAATCACATAATCCTGTTCACGCTTCAAGACAAATAATTCTCCTTCTTTGGCGCTAGCAGCCACTAATGGACTATGGGTTGTGACAATAAATTGAATCTTGGGAAATGTTTGCTGTAATTGATTAAGTATTTCTCGTTGCCAGGTTGGATGAAGATGAATATCTATCTCGTCAATCAAAACAATACCTTCCTGTTCTAAAAAGTTTTCAGCACTTGGGAAAGCTCTCGATAAACGACTGACCAAATCTCCCGCCCAAGACATTGTGCTTTGATAGCCGTCACTCAGTTGTGAAAACGTAACCCAGTTTCCCAAACTATCGAGCCAGAGAACCCCCTCGGTTGTGGTTTTGATATAGGCTGAAGGAACAGTGGAGAGCATGTCTGGGGGAATATTTACGTTTATTTGGGCATGCTGATGCTCTTCAGGTAACATACGAAGCAGAGTCCAGGCCAATTGATTAAAGATACGCCCATAATTAGAGGTTCGCCCTTCACGTTTATCAACTAAGTCGCGACGGTCCAATTCAATCAACCACTCTTCAACAGATATTAACTGCTCATTTTGACCAAAAAGGGAAGCGAAGCGACTACTTTTTGCATCTATTGTTTCGAAATTTCGTTGGCCGGTGAACCCACGCAATGGTCCATAGCCGCAAGCTAGCCAGCCCTGGGTATGATCGGCATAAGCCGTGCGTCGAAGAACTTGTAAATCTTTACTGGGTATAGCTGAAATGGAAGACCGATCATAAAAAGTTCCATCTTTTGCCTTAACTGGTTCGTCGCCAGTTACCAAATAATTGGCCTGTAATTGGTGCTTTGGCGCATCCTCGTCTGATTGGCCAGGATAAATAGTCGCTCGAATGTTTCCTTGTTTGCTTCCAACCCTGGCCCACCTCTCCAAACTTGGTCCATAAAGCGTACTGAATGGCTTCTGAAGAAAATTACTAACTTTTTCTCCACCTAGCGCAATGGCTATAGCCTGTAAAAGCGTTGTTTTACCCACGCCATTATCGCCGAGGATGACTGTCATCAAACGTGGTGACTTATTTCGTCCCGACGAAAAATTGACCTCAACTTCCTCAAAGCATTTAATTTTTTCTAACCGAATCTTCTGTAAATACATAATTTTCCACCTCCTCGTCTCTTCGCTTCCTCGCTACTCACCGATAATTGTCCCTTCCCCCGCCAACGCCCGCCGCACCGGCTGTTCGATCCGGCCATCGGCAAAGATGACCCGGCCAATGCCTTGAGCCAGCGCCTCCTGCGCGCCCATTACTTTCTTTTTCATCCGGTCCGCAGCTACACTCATAAATTGATCGATTTTAGCCGCCGGAATATGGCGAATCAGGCTGGACTCATCCGGGAACTTTTCCAGCAGGCCGGGCACGTTGCTGAGAATAATCAGCGCCTCGGCCCGAAAAGCAGCGGCGGTAGCGGCGGCGGCCCGGTCGCCGTCCACGTTGATGGCCTCACCTTCGTAGCTGGCGGCTGGAGGAGTCAACACAGGCAGAATGCCCGCCTCGAGCAGGGTTTGCAGCAAAGGTGTGTTGACCTTTTCCACCTTGCCGGTGTAGTCATCACGGATGACCACCCGGCGGCCATTTTGGATGACCTTAATCGCGTCTTTACGCGGTCCTTCCCAAATACGGCCATCCAACCCACTTAACCCAACGGCGTTGACGCCATGCCTTTGCAGCTTCTCCACCAGCCCCTTGTTCATCTGGCCACAGTAGACCATTTCAAAGATTTCCAGGGTACGCCGGTCGGTGCGGCGGGAGGTGAAGCCGCTGACCGAGGTGACAAATTGGGGGGGATGGCCCAATTGCTCGGCTACCTTGTTGGTCAAGGCTGAGCCGCCATGCACGACGATGAGCCGTTGCCCCTCTTTGACTAAATGGGCAATATCGTCGGCGATGAAGTCGTAGTTGATGCCTTCGCTGCCGCCAATCTTCAATACAATCATGATGTACCTCTTTTGATTTACGATTTACGATTTTTGATTTACGATTTACGATTGGTGATCGTAAATCCAAAATCGTAAATCATTTGCTGTTTCTTTCCCAAAAGACCCCATCTTCGTATCCCTGTATCATTTTGTCCACTTCGGCCATTTCCAGCCGTTTCTCGGCCAGGCAGCAATAGGTTTCGTCAATTTCAATACCTACATAATGCCGTCCCAACTTTTTGGCAACCACCGAAGTTGTGCCGGAGCCGAGGAAGGGGTCAAGCACGACGTCGCCGGGATTGGAACTGGCCAGGATGATTTTGGCCAGCAATTTTTCGGGCTTTTGGGTGGGATGGTCGGTGTTTTCGGGCATGGACCAGAAGGGCACGGTCAAGTCGGTCCACAGGTTGGAGGGATGGGTCAGGCGGAAGCGGCCCAACTCGGTTTCCTCCCAATCTTTGGGAGCGCCAGCCTCAGTATAAGGGGCAATGACCTGCCGCCGTAGTTTGACCGCTTCGACGTTGAAGGTGTACTGCGTAGACATCGTGCCGAACCAGATGTCTTCGGATGCATTTTTCCAATTCGTCAACGCCCCGCGCCCTTTTTCCCGTTCCCAGGTGATGCGGCTGCGCACGACAAAATGTTTTTGGGCCACCCGGTGAATCGCCGCCGAGGATTGCCAATCGCCGCAGATGTAAACGGAAGCCGTCGGCTTGAGCGTGTTGACCAGCGAGGCCAGCCAAGACTCCAACCAGGCTTCGTATTCGGCCAGGGACATTTGATTAAAATTGCGGCCGTTGAACGATTTACTCAGGTTGTAGGGCGGGTCGATGAAGAGGAGGTCGACGAAGTGGGTAGGCAAATAGGGCAAAAGCTCCAGTAGATTTTGGCAGATGGTTCTGTCCAAAATAGCCTCAACTGGGGCAGGCGCGTCCAGGCGAATTAATCGCGTCTGGAGGCGTGATTTTTCCGCCTCGGTGAGGGTGATGGTTCGATTGCGAGGGGCGCGAATTTTTGCTGTCAATTTAAATCGGGTGTAAGCCCGGAAATTCTAGCCCGGTTGTTTCCGGCCAGCCGAGCATCACATTCATCGCCTGGACGGCGCTGCCGGCCGCGCCCTTCATCAAGTTGTCAATCGCGGCGATAGCCACCACCCGGTTAGCCCCCTCCTCAACTTCAAAGCCGACATCGCAGAAGTTGGTCCCGGCCAATAGTTTTGGTTCCGGGTAACGGAAAACGCCGGTTTTTTGCTTGACCAGCCGAATGAAAGGCTCATCTTTGTAAGCCTGACGGTAGATTTTCCAGACTTCTTTTTCTTCCACTTTTTGGTTTAAGAGGCAATGGGCTGTAACCAATGCTCCCCGCACCAACTCGACCGAGGTGATAGACATGTACAGTTCAAAACCATCGCCTAACGCCTGCCTGACTTCGGCCTGGTGGCGATGGCCGGTGGGTTTGAAGGAGCGTACCGCTCCACTACGTTCCGGGTGATGTGAGCCTTCGTTGGGCCGGGCGCCCCCCTCCGACGAGCCAACCTTGACATCGGCTATCACTTGACCTCCGGCCAGCAGGCCGGCGTCGGCCAGAGGGGCCAGAGCCAGATTGGTCACGGTGGCATTACAACCCACGCCGCTAACATATCTGGCCTCGGCTAACCGGGCGCGATAACGCTCCGGCAGGCCATAAACAAACTTATCCAGCCAGGCCGGGGCGGGGTGAGGCTCGCCGTACCACTGTTGGTAAACCACCGGATCGCGCAGCCGGAAATCGGCGGAGGTGTCGATGATACGCTCGGCCAAACCGGCCCAACGTTCAATCTGCCGGCCGGCTTCGCCGTGGGGTTGGGCCAGAAAAAGTAAGTCGCACGGTTCCAGGGAGTCGGGGTGGCTGAACTGTAACGATGTCACCCCGCGTAGGTTGGGGTGGGCCGTATGGACAAATTTGCCAAACTGGCTGACGCTGGTAATTTGTTTGATGGTTACAGAAGGGTGAAACAACAGCAGTCGCAGCAGCTCGCCGCCCACATAGCCGCTGCCGCCGACGATACTAACGATTGTTTTTTCGGTCATAGTTTTACTTAAATCTCTCCTCGACCTACCTTCACCACGTAATCCACGACCAGGGCGGGGATGTTGACGCCGGTGGTATCAATGCTGTTGCGAAATTCCATGGTGTGGTTGACTTCGTTAACCACCAACCGGCCCTCTTGTGTTTCCAACAGGTCAACCGCCACCACCCCGCCGCCGACGGCTTTAGCCGAGGCCAGGGATAGACGGGCAATTTCGGGGGTGATGGGGCAATTTTCGGCGCGACCGCCTCGGGCGGTGTTGGTGATCCAATGATCGCTGTAGCGATAGATGGCGCAGATGTTTTCATCGCCGACGACAAAGCTGCGAATGTCGCGGGCCGGTTTGTCAATATATTCCTGGATGTAAAAAATCGAATGTTGGTAGCTACCTAACACATCCTTGTGCTCTAAAATGGCCTCCGCTGCCTCACGGTCATTGATTTTGGAGAGGAGCCGCCCCCACGAGCCGATGGTGGGTTTCAGGATGACCGGGTAGCCCATCTCTTCAATCGCTGCCAGGGCAGTTTCTGGGGTGAAAGCAACTTTGCAATGGGGCGAGGGCAGGCCCTCTCGGATCAGCGCCGACGAGGTCTCCAGTTTATCGCCGCATATTTGGACTACCCGGTGGGTATTAACGGTGCGCACGCCCCAATCATTCAAAATGCGCAGCGCATACAGGGCACGTGACTGGGTGACACAGCGCTCGACCACGACATCGTAGTGATTCCAATTGTTGTGGTGTAGATCGAAGATAACTTCCCGGTCGTCAACCACATCGACGGCCAGCCCGCGCTGCTCGAAGGCTTGTAACAGCAACTTTTCTTCAACTCGCACCCGAGAAAGGAGTATCGCGATTTTCAACTTCTAATCCTCATGTTAAACTGGGCAAATGGACCGCTGACCACCATCAGACGCTTTTGGAGGCGGCGGTCAGCCATCGGTGGTCGCCTTACTCCCCCCAATCTTCCTCTTCCTCTGGAGCCACATCCAGGGTAGGAGGATTCAGGCTAATGACTTCCAACTCAGCGCCGCAGTCGGCGCATTGCACAATCTCACCTTCCATAACATCATCGGGCAGGCTAATGTTCGCCCCACATTCCGGACATTCCGCTTGTAGGCTCATTTATGAAAAACCCCTTTTTTTGTTCATAATCGACAACTTTGTCCGGTCTAGTCTACAAGAGATATAAACCCCCTTTTGACCATCTTCGACCGTAAGTTTGATTTTGATCGTCCCAAAGGTCAATGTTTTGCACCGGACGTCAAAGTCGCCGTCAATTAATTCTACATCGGCGCGTATCATTTCGGCAAACTCGTTAATATGCCGTATCTATTCGCTGGTCACGACGATCTTATCGTCTCAACCGATACCAGATGACCACCTGCACCCCATAGCTAACCATAAAAGTAATCAGGCCGATGATGAACAGCCAGAATACCCGGTCGGGACGCAGGACGGTGAAGAGAGTGACCGGGGGGATGGGTGCGGAGGCAGTGGCAGCGGCAGAGCCTTCGCTGCTGTCTGAAGCTGCTTGGGCGAGGTCAGGAGCGGGTAGCACTGCCATCAATGAAGCGCCGTTTCCTGGAGGCGAGGGCAGCGTTTCGCCGTTCGGGGCAGATACGGGTGTGGGGGTCAGCGTGGGGGGAGGCGGCGGGGTATCGACTGAGGCTGGAGCCGGGGTGGGAGTATCAGATTCAGCCGTAGGCGGTGTATCGGACTGAGGCGTTGCAGTGGGAGCGATCAGCGGCAATAGAGGGACGCGCTGGTCTGAGGAACCTGCTTCGACCACGAGGCGAGGCGCGCCACCGACGAAGCAGGCTTGCGACCCGTTGCTACACAGAGCGCCGGGAAGTTCGACAATATAAACGCCGTTACTGGCCGTTATAGTTTCTTCGCTGCCATGCTCGTCAACTAGGGCGGCTTGTGGAGCAATTGCATTGAGGGTGAAAAAAGTGGCCGCCGGACCTGCGTTCCACAAAACGGTCGTGGTTTGATGGCCCTGCGCCAGGGTCACAATATAAATATCCCCTTGTTGCAGCCAGCTAACCTTTTCGGCCCCGGCAAAATGGGTAGATACGACTCGAAAAGCATCAAAAGCCGGGCGGCGGGAGTTATCGGCCCGCAGCAGGCCGTAAGGCTCAATCGACTCCGGGTGAGGGTTGTCATTGCGCAGCTTGTTAAAAGCAATCCTATCCGCGCCGCCGGCCAAGGCCAGGGCAAAGGCTTGAATGACAAACGCGCTCTGCTCCTCTAAAGTCACTTTGAGGCCGGCCGCTCCGGTCAACGGCTCCAGGTAGTCATCGGAGGGGGGGGCGTTGGTTTCATTAATCCAAATGGGTTTACCCTCCAAACCATACGCGTCGAGGATGCTGCGCACGTCGCGCAAGCTGTCGAGCATCTGCTGCGGGTTGTAGTAGAGATGGTAACTAACGGCGTCAAAGTAATAATTCTGAGCCGGAGCCTCGGGGTCAGTTTTGATCACGTCGAGGAGCCGGGCGAGAAACTGCGGCTGGCTGTGATCACGATCCCAGGTGTAGGTTAGCCCGGCTAGATGGACTTGCATTTGCGGGTCAACCGCCTTGATTTTTTGGTATGCTTCCTTTAAAAGGTGATAGTAATCCTCAACCGAGCCGGCCCAGGTGTGATTGGGCGAGGCCGGATCGGCGACATCAGGTTGGTTCCAGATGATCCAATGGTTGATCCGCCCTTTGTATTGGGTGGCAATCTTAAAAACGAAGTCGCCCCAATACTCCAGGGGGGGCATGGACGTTGACGCGCCGCTTTCGGTGGCCCAGGCCGGAGTGCCAATCAGCACGGCGGCGACCTCTCGCCCGGCCGCAATTTCGGCCTCGATCAGCGTATCGGGCACGTTGGTGGGCTTCCAATCGGCCGGCCCGGCGGGCTGGACTACATCCCAGCGGAAAAAGACTCGGGTCCAACCGGCACCGGCAGCGTTAGCCTCGGCGGTGTTGACAAAACTATCGACAATCCCAAAGCGGCGGTCAAAGGGAGCAGGTGTGACCGTTGCTGCCGGCGTGGGGTCCTGGGCCGAAGCTGGCGGCGTGCTTAGGCTGAAAATCACAACTAAAAGAAAACCGATAAGTTGGATGGCTCGTAGATTTTTTCGTTTAGTCATAGACTAAAGTTTACATAAAAATACGGATTTTGCAAGAAAAGAACGTTAGAAAATTGCGTTTTCTAAAAACTATGATATATTAACTCCTTGCCAGATGGAGCCACAGGTATTGCGGCTCCATTCTTTCTGCTCTTGACCTGGATCAAGGGCAAATCCGGAGAAAGGAGGTTCCTGGCATGCGAGACTATGAGCTTGCTTTTATCGTAAGGCCGAATATTGATGAACAGGGCGTCACCGCCGTCGTGGATAAGGTTTCACAATTTGTGAAATCTGGAAGCGGCGAGGTGACGTCTATTGATGTATGGGGCCGGCGCACCCTGGCCTATCCCATCAAAAATCATCGAGAAGGTATCTACGTGCTCTTTCAAGCTAAGATATCCCCCTCGGCCATTACTGAACTTGAGCGCAATCTAAAGCTGTCAGAGGAAATCATTCGTTACTTGCTCGTTAAAGCTGAAAATTAAAATTTGGTTATAGTAGGTTAGTAGAGGGATAGAGAAAATGACCCGTGGATTGAACAAAGTTATGGTAATTGGTAACATAGGGCGCGATCCTGAGTTGCGGTATACGCCCTCTGGCAAGCCTGTAACCTCATTTAGTTTGGCCTCTAGCCGGTCGTGGATTGGCCCCGACGGGGAGCGCCGCGAGGAAACCGAATGGTTTAATGTTGTCGCCTGGGGTAATCTGGCTGAGATTTGTAATTCCAAGTTGGCCAAAAGCCAGCAGGTTTACGTTGAAGGCCGCTTGCAGACCCGCAGTTGGGAAGATGAGCGAGGACAGCGGCACTTCCGGACAGAAATCGTTGCCAATGAGATGATTATCCTGGGACCGAAAGACAGGAGTCACCCCAAAGTTGACTTCAACGGTCACGGGGAGGATCTCGCTCTTGACTTGGTTGAAGATCAGGTGAGTGAAGAGGCCCCTTTTTAAAGAAAATTTGAATTTAAGTTACCGACTTATTTGTAATTCTGGAGATAATTATGGCCGACAAGCCTATAGAAAATGATGATGTGGATGAAGATGTAATAGAAGCGCCAGTCGTCGCCGCCCCGGTGGAGAGACGACCTCCCCGGAAGCCTGGTCCGCGGGGAGGAGGCCAGCCCTACCGGGGACCAGGCCGAGGCCCTGCCGCCGATGAGGAGGGTGGTGGTCGGGGGGGCAAACGGCCTGGTTACTTTCAAGGTCGCCGGAAAGTTTGCCCCATCAAAATAGAAGAGGTAAGCTGGAAAAACATGGACGCCCTGCGCTATTTTGTTAACGAGAATGGCAATATTCGCTCTCGACGCAAAACCGGCGCGAACGCCAAGTTGCAGCGTCGGGTAGCTGTTGCTGTCAAACGTGCCCGGCATATGGCTTTGCTGCCTTATACCGGTGAGCATGTTAGAATTTCCGGTACCGGTAGAAGATAAGTAAAATTACTTTACCCTTTTCTGTTGTTGCGGGCGGCCCGATGGGGTCGCCCGTTCATTTGTAAGTAGGTCATTCAAACGGTAGGGTTAAAAAATTTATGGCTAAACAACAAACTCAAACTGGCAGAGCACCCACCCGGAAGCAACTGGCGCTCTCTCGACGGGAAAAAGAACAACTCCGGCTCATTTATATCGGTTTAGGGGTCGTGGCCGCACTGATCCTGCTCGTATTGGCTTTTGGCCTGTATCAAACTTTTGTCTTTGAACCCAGTGCTCCCGTGGCTACCGTAAATGGCGTCCAGATTTCGACTCGCGATTACCAAAACCGGGTGAAGTACGACCGCCTTTTACTGGAAGATCAATATGAGCAGATCAAGCAGCAAGCGACCGCACTGATGCAGCCCGGCAATGAACAGTTGGCTGAATTTATGCTGAGCCAGTATCAACAATATGCCGCTCAATTGCAGCAAATGTGGACTGCGACTGACCGCCAGGCCCTTGACGATATGATTGAGGAAGAATTAGTCAAGGCGGAGGCCCAAAAAAGAGGATTTGAGATCACCCCTGAAGAAGTGACTGAGGAAATCAATCGTTTCGTAGCAGCTCGAGCGGGCGGATTGACCGCCACATCGGCTACGGAAACGGTCACGGCTCGCGCTGAAGCCTCGGCGACGGCAGCGTTATGGACGCCCACGCCAACCTTTACACCTTCTCCCACCATTACGCCTACTGAGGAAATTACCCAGCCGACGGCCACCCCGGCCAACACGCCCACCCCCGCTCCAACGCCTACATTGAACGTGATTAAGGAAGACACCTTAAAAACGGAATATACTAATTGGTTGGCTATCCTGGCTAACAAGGTGGGCATTGACGAAGTTCAGTATCGCCAAATTGTGGCGGCGTCGGTATTAAAGGGGAAGTTGCAGGAAGCGCTGGGCCAAGAAGTTCCTAAATCAGCCGAACAGTCCCATGCCCGGCATATTTTGGTCGAAACCGAAGACGAGGCCAAAAAGGTGGTTGAACGCTTGAAAAAAGGCGAGGATTTTGCGAAGTTGGCCAAGGAATTGTCTAAAGATACAGGCAGTGGGGCTGAAGGCGGCGACTTGGGCTTTGTTCCGCGTGGTAGTTTTGTAGAGGCGATAGATGAAGCCGTTTTTTCACTGCCTATTGGCCAGGTAAGTGAGCCTATTCAATCGGACTTTGGCTGGCATGTGGTCGAAGTGTTGGAACGAGAAGAGCGAGAATTATCACCGGCTGATTATAGCCACAGCCAACGTAAGGCTTACAGCGATTGGTTAACCAACGCTCGCACCGCCGCCACTATTCAAGATTTCTGGTCAACAGATAAAGCACCCCAGGCCGAACCTTCGATCTTCCTGACGCCGATTGCGCCGGTTACTCAGTAAAGTATGGCCTGGAAATCCGACTTTTACAATGAGGAAATTTATGGTATAATCTGGTCGAAGTTGTTGACACTATTCTCTAAAAGAGGGAGTGGAGGCGGATGCATCCGCAAAGCAACAGGGTTGTCGAATTAAGAATTCCAAGTGAACTTGGTTATGAAAAGATAGCCCGGGAAGCGGTAGCAACTGTTGCCCGCCGCCTAAATTTTGGAGAAGATAAGATTGAGGATATAAAAACAGCCATCAGCGAAGCCTGTACCAATGCCATCCGGTATGGGGGCGGTTCAGATGCGCGGATGAAGGTGGTGGTGATCCTCACGGCTGATGAAGAGAAGCTCGACATCCTGATCAAAGACCCTGGCGCTGGTGGAGCGCCCCCCGGTAATATAGCTATTCCCGATATCAACGGTATGATCGAAGGCAAAGCCCGGTTTGGGGGCATGGGATTGTATATCATTCGGGAATTGGTGGACGAGGCCGGGTTTATCGAAGGTAGTGATGAGGATGAAGGTAATCAATTTCGTATGGTTATCTATCGTGTTGACGACGATACTAAATCTGAAAAATCAGGTTCGGAAGATAAGGGAGGCACAACCTCATGAGTGATGAGATCCAGGTCTCGGTTCGGACAGAGGGGAGCGCCACAGTGATAGACCTGGTGGGCGACGTGACGACTTTTGCCGAGGAAGCTATTAATCAAGCCTATCAAAGCGCTTCATCTGATGGAGCTGCCAACATTATTTTTAACTTCCGCGAAAATGATTACATCAATAGTGCTGGCATTGCTATTTTAATCGGCGTGGTAACTGAGGCTCGCAAGCGTGATCAGAAGCTACTGATGACCGGCTTAAGCGCCCACTTCCAAAAGATCTTCCGTATGGTAGGGTTGACCCAGTATGCCGACCTGTATCCTACGGTCGAGGAAGCTTTGGCTTCGCTCAATGGCGGTAGCGTTTAGTTGTTCTTTGTTTGTCAAAATTGCAAAGGGCCATACCGTTAGGTATGGCCCTTTTGATTTAGCTTGATCGAGTTAGTAAATTCAAGAAACTGTTTGCCACGAATCCGAGTTCTTCATAATCTCGGCCATCACCGTCGTCGCATACGCTCCCGGTTGTAGTTCAAACCCAACCATTAATCCATCATCCCACCAGGTTTTGGCCTGTTTTACTTGAATACGATAAGGACGCCGTGCGCCCTGAATCTTTAACCCTGGCATTTTGAAGTCATCCACGGCTAAACCACGGGCCGTCAAAATAGCGCGTTCACGCCGGCCTGGCTCTTCTTCAGCCATAAGGGTTTTGGGGCCAAAAAGCGGTCCAGAGGGGCTGATTTCGAAGCGGTCGGCTCGGGGTTGTTCGGCAGCAACATCCGTGACGATGAAAGCAGCACCCTTACTGTGGATATAGGCCACATCTCCATTTTCCAGTTGATCGAGTGTGGCCAGCCGGTTGGTTAGTAATTCATTAAACAGTTGAGATTGAAAGGCCGACACAAAAAAACTCTTCAATTTGGTATCCAAAGCTCCAAAAGCTACCTCGGGTTGGCCATTGCTCTTGACCAGCGCGGCCAGCACTTGCCGCTCATCGGGAAGATTACGAGGCCATTGGGTCAAAGCATCCTCCCAGCGACCCTCATCCACCAGGCGCCGAACCGCCTGAATATAGGCAGCTTCTTGCGGCTGGGGACGACCCAGGTACTCAGCCACAAACCCGGCGGCGTCACGCCGGACTAACATTTCACCCAGGGTATGTGTATTCGCCCGGTGGCCAAAGCGCTGTTCTCCAAAAAAATTGGGCGCTCCCTTCTGACTCAAAATGGCCAGAATAACCTCAGCTTGAGGTTGTGCTTCCACTGCCACCTGACGTACTTTAATGATAAAGCGGTTGCCGGCCAAGTGACCTATTTTTAATTTATTGCGGTGGCGATTGACCTTGAGCGTTTTGATGTGGGCCAGGTTCAGCCTTTCAACCGCTTCAGGAGCGACATCGTCAATCGAAAGAGTTTGCCGGGTAACAGCACGCGCATCCTTCAACCCGGCATAGCCAATCCGGCCAGGAGAGATGTTCAGCGCCCGAGCAATCATTTTGATCGCGGCGAAGGTGGAAAGATCACGTTTTTCGATTTCGATGTAAATGTGCTGTCCCTGACCAGAGGGTAAGTAGAGGGGAATTTCCTCGACAAAAAAATCTTCTGGCTCAACCTTCAATTGACCGCCTATACCAGGCAGGTTGGCGGTGAGGTAGGGTAGATGCATAGCTTTAGGCTGCTTCTAAAGAGATTTGATGGTAATTCATTGGATTTTCCGATCGCTTAACCGGCTCTTCATCTCAGCCGGGAGATTGGTGGCATAACGTTCGCACTCCGTAAAACGAGGCCAGTTGGAGTCACTGATCTCAATTGCCTCGGCGAATTTCTTGGAGGTTCTCCGGATTAAATCTTGCACTTTGGGATGAGTGAGGGGCACACCTGCTTGTAATTGGGCCTGGATCGCGGCAATATCGCCCAAACCTTCCAGGTAGAGGCGATCTGCTTTCTTATAGTCCGGAGCAACCGGTTCAACCCTTTTGACCGGTTCAGGCGTCCTGATGAACTGATCTGGCTCGTCTATAGCCGTTTGGTTAAAAACGGTGCCGTCTGGCAGTACGGTTCCATCGAGTTTTGCTTCTTCCAGCTTGGCTTTCCACCACCATTTACCCGGGTCAGTGCCTTTGAGCGAGGTGTTTTTTAGATTAGCGCCCTCAAAGTTAGCCGAGGAGATAATCGAACCGGCCAAATCCACTCCTTCTAAATTAGCCCAGCGCAAATCGGCCCCACTCAAATCTACCGCAAGCATGATCGTTCCGCGTAAATCGGAGCCTTTCAAATCCGCCTTGGCTAAATTAGCACCCTTAAAGTTAGCCCCCCGCAAATTGGCAGCGCTGAAACTGGCTCGCTCTAAAACTGCTCTTTCAAAGTTGCAGCCGACTAAAGTGCTGCCCTCCAAAATAATGCCGACCAGGCGGGTTTTAGCAAAGTTGCCCGGCGCTTCTACCGTAATACCCTTAAATTCACGGTAACCACTTTTGTATTGTCTGATTATATCTTCGGCTGTTTTCTTTTGCATCAGATTGACAAGTCATATCCCTTCTACTATTCTTCTTATTCGATTATAACATTCCTATCTGCAAGTGCAAGTCATCTGAGATAAATCTATATTTCGCCAGGAGGATATGCCGGTGAAACCTGTACCTGCCTTCAAAAGCGCCAATACTATTCTTTACTGCAAGAAGTGGCAGGAGACGGTCGTCTTTTATCGAGACAGCTTAGGGTTGCCGATCAACTTCGCCACAGATTGGTTTGTGGAGTTCCATTTGGGTGGAACAGCCTATTTGAGTGTGGCTGATGATCAACGGGCCAGGGTTAAGAGCAGTGGTGGGGCAGGTATAACCGTAACTTTACAAGTGGAAAATGCTGACGAGACCTGGAAGAGCCTGTTTAGCCGGGGGTTAAACCTGGAACCTATCAGACCACACATCTGGGGCGCCCGAGGGTTTTACTTTTATGATCCAGAAGGACACCGCCTGGAGATATGGTCAGGGGTTTAAAAGAGGAACCGGCAGGTAAGGGGGGGTACC
>CAZUNT010000057.1:0-10730 GCA_964622215.1 uncultured Caldilineaceae bacterium | reverse complement strand
TTTAAGGAGGAGAGTCAAAAGGTGTCGCCCTCTTGTCTCTGTCCGATGCTGCAACCATAGTTTAACATGAATTAGATAAAAGATGTAGTGACAAATGTCATAATTTAATAGTGACATTTGTTTTAACGTTATGATCCAGAAGGACACCACCTGGAGATATGGTCAGGGGTTTAAAAGAGGAACCGGCAGGTAAGGGGGGGTACCTGCCGGTTTAAGGAGGAGAGTCAAAAGGTGTCGCCCTCTTGTCTCTGTCCGATGCTGCAACTATAAGCATAACACGAGTAGGACTAAATCTGTAGTGACAAATGTCACTAACAGGTTGTGACATTTGTCATTTTTGCTTGACCTATCAAATGAAGTGCGCTTCACTACGAATAGTCACACCTGAGCTTCGAAATTCATTGCTTAAACGAGAGGTGTAAGGTATACTAACTTAAACAACGACAGAATTAGAGGTAACCAGATATGGTTGCTGTAAAATCTGAAATCACGGTCCAAGACGCCGTCGAATTTGAGGGTTGGCTAAAGGCAATTGAACCGGGCCGGTCAAAGGCGGAGATCGACTTTATCCGTCGCGCCTGTGTGTTTGCGCAGCGGGCGCATGACGGCCAGACTCGCGCTTCCGGTGAGCCGTATTTTCAACATTCATTGGCCGTAGCCAATATCCTGGCCGATCTACGTCTGGATTATGAAACCATCGCGGCGGCCATCCTGCACGACGTGCCCGAAGATACACCCGTTACCCTGGAAGAGCTACAGGCCGAGTTTGGCCCCACCGTTGCCAAGCTGGTTGACGGCGTGACCAAAATGGGGCAGATTCAGGAGTATCGCGGCCAAACGGGCAAAAGCAGGAAAGAACGCGCCCAAGCCGAAAGCCTGCGCAAAATGCTCCTGGCCATGGTGGACGATATCCGGGTTGTGTTAATTAAGCTGGCTGATCGGACCCATAACATGCGCACCCTGGCTTTTTTGCGCGAGGACAAACGCCAACGTATTGCCAAAGAAACCCTGGAAATTTTTGCCCCCCTGGCTAATCGCCTGGGTATTTGGCAGATTAAGTGGGAATTAGAAGACCTGGCTTTTCGCTACTTAGAGACGGAAGTTTACAAGCAGATCGCCAGCATGGTTGATGAGCGCCGGATTAATAGGGAGCAGTACATTACCAAAGTAGCGAACAAGTTAAAAAGCGAATTACAAGCCCGAGGCATTGCTGCCGAAGTTTCAGGCCGCCCAAAGCACATTTACAGCATCTGGCGTAAGATGAAACGTAAAGGGGTGAATTTTGAGCAAATCTACGATATTCAGGCCGTGCGGGTGTTGGTGAATGAGATGGGGGATTGTTATGCGGCTCTGGGAATTGTGCATACGCTCTGGCGGCCTATCCCTGGGGAATTTGATGATTACATTGCTACCCCCAAAGATAATCTCTATCGCTCGTTGCACACGGCGGTCATTGGACCAGACGGTAAAACTTTGGAAGTGCAGATCCGGACTCATGAGATGCATCAAGACGCCGAATATGGGGTGGCTGCCCACTGGCGTTACAAGGAGGGAGCCAAATCTGATAATAATTTTGACCGCAAAATCGCTTGGCTGCGCCAGGTGATGGAGTGGAAAGATGATCTGGCCGATGCCACTGAATTCATCGATCAGGTCAAAGCTGAGGTTTTCCAGGATCGGGTCCACGTGGTTACTCCCCAAGGGGACGTGGTTGATTTACCTGCCGGGGCGACGCCAATTGACTTTGCTTATCACATTCACACCGAGATTGGCCATCGCTGCCGGGGGGCTAAAGTCAATGGCCGGATTGTGCCTCTAACCTACAAGTTGAGAAACGGCGAGCAAATCGAAATTTTAACCGCCAAGCGGGGCGGCCCCAGCCGGGACTGGTTAAATACTCAACTGGGTTATCTCAAAACTTCGCGGGCGCGAGCCAAGGTTCGGCAGTGGTTTAAGCGGCAGAACTATGAGGAAAACGCTGCTCACGGACGGGTTATTCTTGATCGAGAGTTACATCGCCTGGGTGTGACCGAAGTCAACCACGAGAAACTGTCTCGCGTATTTAATTTCAGTAAGGTTGATGATTTTTTGGCGGCCATTGGCCGGGGTGACATTACCACTACCCAAATCATCAGCGCCATCAATGATATTATTGAGCCGGTTAAACAACCCGAAGAAGACGAACAGCAGTCCATCGCTACTCACCCAACAACCACCGTTAGCCCAACCGGGATTAAGATTCAAGGCGTTGGTAACATGCTGACTAACTTGGCCCAGTGCTGCCGGCCTGTACCGGGGGATGATGACATTATCGGGTTTGTCACCCGCGGCAGGGGCGTAACCATTCACCGGCGAGACTGCCCAAATATCTTACGTTTTGATGAAGAGGGACGCGCGCGCCTGATCGAAGTGGATTGGGATACAGGGGGCGATGATACCTACCCGGTGGATATCGAAATTGATGCCTATGATCGCCCTGGTCTCCTGCGTGACATCACCGCCGTAGTGGCCAATGAGAAAATCAATATCAGTTCGGTGAGCGTGATCACTCGCAAAAAGGAACTCAGGGCCAAAATCACGGCAACGTTGGAGATTGCCAATATCGATCAACTAAGCCGGGTGCTGGCTTTGATTGCTCAGTTGCCAAATATTCTTGAGGTTCGCCGTCGTAGACAGTAAAATTTATCTCCGAGTTACGCTTGCCACCCAAATTGCTACAACTACCCCTAGCCCCGCGCACACATCGGCCAAGTTTAAAGACCGCCGGATTGTAGAGGCATCCAACCATCCCTGACCGCCTTCCAGTTCATACACTCCCCGCTTAGTCAGCGTAATACTCATCGCCCCAGCCATGGCGCTCATTGTCCAGCCGGCGTTAGGGCTGGGGGTGTGTCCGTGTTGCCTGCACATGGTGTGTGCTGCCCCGGCCGCATTTGCCCCAACCAGCCAGGCAGCGACCACCAGCAGCCAGCCGGTCAATCGGGCGGGCAGCCAGTTGAGGAGGTCGTCTAGGCGCGCCGGAAATTTACCCAACTGCTCAAACTCCGGCGTCCGATATCCCCACATGGCATCGGCTGTGTTGGCAAAGCGATATCCCCAGGCAGCGGGCAACCCACCGATGGCATAGGCCAGCAGCGGTGCAGTCAAGCTATCGGTCAAGTTCTCCGCCAGGGACTCGATAGCTGCGCCGCTAACTTCCGCCTCAGATAAGTCGCTGGTATCCCGGCTGACCAGGTGCCAGCTTAACAAGCGGCGCGCCTCGACCAGGTTATTCAAGGCCAACGCCTCGGCCACACTTGCTACCGCCCGGCGCAGGTTACGATAAGCGAAGACAGGTTTGAGCAAGAAGGCAGCAGGCAGTAGGTAGCAGGTAGTAAGGGAAAAGATTGATTTTTCTTTGGGTAGGAAACGTAAACTAATCTTTTTAAGGATTTGCCAGGGCAGGGTAAAGAGCAGCAAACCGGCCAGAGTCCAGCCTGCGCCGAACCAAAAACGACGCCGCTGTGGGGCCAGACCCCTGCCCCACTTCAACCAGCGCCCCATCAACAGCAGTGGATGGAAGCGATTAGGAGGGTCGCCGAGGGTTAAATCTATTACGACAGCCAAGAGAATGACAAAAACTCGTCTCATAGTTTTTTTCGTGTTATCACCTTACCGGGTCACGCCCCCCCCCAAATAATTTGTCGCAAAGCCACCATATCCAGGTGAGCGCGGACGTGATCGGCCAGCCGGTTGTAGGCCCGTTGCCGGTCAAAGGAACGACCATGATCCTGCCAGCCCAGACTGCGCAGCCAGGCGTGGCGGAGGGCATCGTTATCAAACAAGCCGTGTAGATAAGTCCCCCAAATTTGGCCAGGAGCAGCCAATACGCCGTCGGCATGACCGCTGTCGGGTGGGCCGATGTGACACAGGGGCGGCGCAGTCGGGTCGAGTGAGTAGCTTCGCCCCATATGGATTTCGTAGCCGCGAATGGGCGTGCCTCGCAGTTCGGCAAAGGGGCCACTAGTTGCCTGTAACGTTGCCTGCACCTGGATGGTGCGTTTATCCCCGGCAAAGACTGTTTCGACGGGCAATAAGCCTAAGCCCGATGCTCGTGCGCCTGGTTCGGCCTCGGTTCCATCTGGGTCGAGCAGCGATTGCCCCAGCATTTGATAGCCGCCGCAGATACCGGCAACCGGCGTGTTTGTCTTGGCCAGGGCAACAATTTGATCGGCCAGGCCGGTCGAACGCAGCCAGGCCAAATCGGCCAAGGTCATTTTGCTGCCGGGCAAAACAATAGCTGCCGGTTGATCTAGATCATCTACTCGCTCAACAAAACGGACTCGTACTCCCGGTTCCGTCACCAGCGGGTCAAAATCGTCGAAGTTAGAAATACGCGGCAGCCGGATGACCGCAATATCCATAACATGAGAGTTATCCCCCTCCCTCCCCTGCTCCTGCTCTTCGGCGTCCCTGCCTCCCTTCGGAGGCTCCCGAAGGGGAGAGAGGGATGCTCCCCTGCTCCCCAGCCCATCCAACGCCACCGAGTCTTCAGCGGCGATGCCGATATCGGGCAAAAAGGGGATCACACCCAGGGTAGGGGTGTTGAAAGCACGTTCCTGAAGCATCCGCAGGCCGTCGCCCAGCAAACTTACCTCACCCCGAAATTTGTTGATGATAAAGGCTTTGACCAGGGCGCGTTCCTCCGGTTCGAGCAGAACCATGGTGCCCACCAGGGCGGCAAAAACACCCCCCCGATCGATGTCACCCACCAGCAGTGACGGGGCCTGAGCATAGCAGGCTACTCGCATGTTGACGATGTCGCCCTCTTTGAGATTGATTTCAGCCGGGCTGCCGGCCCCCTCCATAATCACCAGGTCGTAGCTGGTCCGCAGCCGGTCCAGGGCGGCGATTACGTGGGGCCATAGCATCGTCTTCAGGCTTAACCAGTTCCCGGCCTCAATGTGGGTATGGTGGCGGCCATTCAGCACTACCTGACTACGTTGGTTGCCTTCCGGTTTAAGCAAGATCGGATTCATATCGACTTGGGGGGAGATACCGGCGGCCTCGGCCTGGGCAATGGTCGCCCGGCCAATTTCGTATCCCTCTGGCGTTACCCCGGCGTTCAGGGCCATATTTTGGGCTTTGAAAGGAGCTACCCGATAGCCCTCCTGAGCAAAAATGCGGCATAAGGCCGTGACTAAAATAGATTTGCCTGCGTTGGAGTGCGTGCCCAGGATCATCAACGTTTTGGCTGTCATAAGTTTAGTAGACCTCCTTCAAAAATAGTAAACAGTAGTCAGTAGTCAGAAGGTATTTTCATCATCGGTGGCGTGCCGCAGGTTCGTGAACACTCCTATCAAATAGACTGCTGATGGCAGGCCAATGACTGCTCTAAACTACTCTTATCTTCAAGCCGGTAGCCTCCATTGCTCAACCACGTCGGCGTGATAATCCCGTCAAAATGCTTTGCCAGCCATTGAGCCGGTTCGGCCAGCTCTGTTTGGGCGGGATACAACAGACCTATCAGGCTGCCGCTATGGGCGCGGACAAGGCCGGCAGCGCCGGTAGCCCTGGCCCAAATCTCTGCCTGCTTCAAGAGCGGGCTATAGCTGATGGCTTGGTAGCTCATAGCGCTCAATGTAGCGGCTGCGCCGATAGCCTCGGCCTCATGCTGGCGCAAACCCTGACTCAGTAGATCAAGCGCCGCCTGGGTTGTTGAGGCCAGTTGGCGCACGGCTGCCAGGTTAAGTTGAGCATTGTAGCTCAGAGTATCTACGGTGTAGCCAGGATCGAGCATCAACAGCGGGAGAACCGGGGCCGGACCAAGTTCTTGATATTGGGCGCTGCCCCGGTAAGCGAATAAGGTCAACCCTGTCCACATGGTGCTGTCCGAAGGTTCGATTTGGCAGGCCAGACGAGCTAATTCGGCCGAGGTGAGCGGTTGTCCTAACAGTTGGGCTAGACCGGCCATCACTCCGATAATGTCGGCCGTGCTGGAAGCCATACCTCGACCGGGGAGGAGTTGGCTGCTTAATGACATGACGGCTCCTAAATGAGACCAGCCCAGGTAGTCGAGCGTCAATCGCGCCGCTTGGTGTGATTTGTCGAAGCCGGCCGGGGTGAGGATTTGCGGTTTGGGGCATAAGCGAACCATCACCCGGCTGTAGCGTGCAATCGGACAGGAGACCAGCACCGGTTCGGCCCAGTCGGCGTGCCAACCCTGGATCAGTTCGCCACAGGTACCGGGTACAACTACGGTTACAGCCGCTGATCTTGGTTTCACACCTGCTCCTGCCACGCTCGACATGCCTGCACGAAGTTACCGGCGAGTTGGAGGTTATAAGCAAAGTGAAGATGAACGTAGGAGGCGACGAGATTTTTATCGACATAGCCGCTTGGCTTGCCGGTGTCTCCTTGAGCCTGGCGAGGGCGAATGTGCCAGGCCGGGGCCAGGGCCGCCGGCTCAATACTGGCGCCGGTGCGATCTTCCCAGGTACTCCAGTGAAACTCGTGACCGCGCGTGGTGAAGCCTGGGGGTAATAAAAAATTACCATCCAACGACTCGATCAGGCGATAACCCAGGCTGACCAGGCGCGTCTGCATGCGGGTCAATCCAGGGATCAAGCCCACCAGCAAGTGGCGCTGTCCTTCCAGGTCAATGATCGCTTCGGTCAAATACATAAAACCGCCACATTCGGCGTAGATCGGCATACCGGCAACGTGGGCGCGGCGTATGGCTTCCAGCATGGGCCGATTGGCCGCTAACTGGGCGGCATAGATTTCAGGAAAGCCCCCACCCAAATAGAGACCGGCAGTCTGTTCCGGTAAATCCATATCTTGCAAGGGACTAAAGAGGACCACTTCCGCCCCGTTTTCGGATAGTAAATCCAGGTTATCCTCATAATAAAAACTAAAAGCAGCGTCACGGGCGACAGCTAAAGAGATTTTCGATTTACGATTTACGATTTTGGATTTACGATTTTGGATTTTCGATTTTGGACTCCACAGGTCCGAAACACTTTTCGGTGGTTCCACAGGGGATCTTTGCGGTCGGTGGTCTATTTCCGAAGGAGGCTCTATCTGGCTGAGCGCCAGGATTTGGTCCACATCTAAATACTGCTCGACCAAATTGGCGGTACGGCCAATAAACTCGGTCAGATCGCCGCGCTCGTCGGTGGGAACTAAACCCAGGTGGCGTTCGGGGATGTGCAGTTCGGCGTTTTTGGGCAGCCAGCCGACCACGGGCAGAGAAGTGGACTGTTCCACCGCTAACTTGACCCCCTGGTAGTGGCTTTCCGAGCCGCAGCGATTCAGGATAAATCCGACAATCTTCAATGCCGGGTCAAAGCGGATGTAGCCAAGCGCCAACGCCCCCGCCGAACGAGCCATCTTCCCAACATCCAGCACCAACACCACCGGAGCCTGCACCAGCTTGGCAATTTGAGCCGTGCTGCCCTCTTCGTCGCTGTAACTGAAACCGTCAAAAACACCCATGACGCCTTCAATCACGGCGATGTCGGCAGTCTGGACCGCCTGGATGTAAAGGGCCAGGGCGCGATCGGGCGGCACCATCCAGATGTCGATGTTCCGGCACGGTCTTCCGGCAGCCAGGGTATGGTAGGTTGGATCGATATAATCCGGGCCAGCTTTGAATGGCTGCACTTGTAAACCGCGCCGCCGGAGCGCGGCGATCAAGCCCATTGTCAGGGTTGTTTTGCCGACGCCGGAACTCGCCCCGGCGATAAGAATTTGATGGTTCATAGAGTAGCAGCCTGTAGGCAAAGATTTTATCACGACTCCTGCGCGGGTCGAAATGACATGGCTGATTTGAGCATTGTTATTAACCGTTCGTTTTCTGCCGGCCGGCGGACGGCGATACGCACGTGCTGGGGGAGGCCGAATGAGGTGCAGTCACGCACCAGCAGTCCCTCCGCCAACAGGCGGCGGCGAAAAACAGCAGCATCACCAACTGCCACCAGGGTGTAAGTCGTAGCCGTCGGTAAAACATTTAACCCTATTTCGGCCAGTTCAGTCCAAAGCAGCGTGGCTTGTTGATGCAGTTGCTTTAAACTTTCCCGCCGCCAGGCCAGCACCTCGTCTTTCAGCGTAGCCGCGCCCGCAATTTGAGCCAGGCTGTTCACGCTCCACGAAGGTTGGACGCGGCGCAGCAGGTCAATTATGGCCGGGGCCGCCAGAGCGTAACCCAGGCGCAGGCCGGCCAGGGCCATGTCTTTGGTCAGCGAGCGAAGTACGATGAGATTCTGGCGGTCAAGCTCATCTTTTAAGGTGATTGGGTTAGCCGCAAAGTAATGGTAGGACTCGTCGACAACCCACAGAGTATGGTCGGATGGATCGGCGGCGTGGATTTGGGCCAATTCAGCCGCCGACCACTGCTGGCCGGTTGGGTTGTTGGGATGGCACAGCCAGACGCCATCAGGCCGGCAGCGGTGAATGGCGGCAGCTACTTCGTTAGCCTCAAAACGCAGGCCGGCGCGGGTGGCTGAGGGTCCCCACAGCGCCTGGACCTGTCCGCCCATCAACTGGATGGCCCGCTCGTACTCCCCAAAGGTGGGCGTTAAAACCAGGTGGCGGCTGCCAGGGGTGACAAAGGTCAGGGCGACTAAATGGATGAGTTCAGCCGCGCCATTGCCGGGCAAGATACAATCTTCCGGCGTCCCTTCGGCGGCAGAGATGGCGGCCCGTAAAGCCAGGCAATCCCGGTCGGGGTAGCGAGACAAAGTTGAGGCGGAGACAGCCGCCTGTACGGCCTGCAACACCGTCGGGTGAGGGCCATAGGGATTGCTATTGGCGCTAAAGTCGATGACCGCATCAGGATGTAAACCCAAATGGGCTAACTCGTTATAATCACGTGCCCCATGAATGGCTGGAGGGAGGGTTGTCAGAGTTGAGCGAGGTAATAACATAAAGGACCACCGACCGCCGACCACCGCAGTAGCTCCTGGCACTCTGTCGAAGCCTGGAGGGTTAGCAGGCTGGAAGATCAGAAAATAACACAGGGGAGAGAAGTTGTCAAACTGACCGCCGACGGCAGAGTGTGAAGCCTCCCTGTGGGGCCACCGATTGCCATAATTTGCGTTGTAATCATCTTTTCTACGGTCAGCGGTCAGTGGTCGGCGGTCATGGTTGCCTGGATTGAGGTTGGCTGAGGCATTATTTGATGCCCGCTTTGGCTAACAAGGCCAAATAATCATCGTAGCTATTGAGCCGGCCGATTTGGTCAAGAAAATCTTTGAGTGATGGGTTAGCAGCCCGCAACTGCCGGATCTGCGGCCCGGTAGGATCAACTGAGCCAGGGCTGAGAGTGTAAGAGCCGTGAAAGGCAAAGTAAGCCTGGTTCAGTTTGCGCAGGTTGTAGCCTTTTTTGACTAGTTTCAGCCGCTCGGTTTCCATAAAAGCCTCTGCCTCTTCGATTTTACCTTCAGCGAGCAGCCGGTCTACTTCTTGTCGGATAGAGCGCATAGCCAGGTGAAATTCAGAGGGTGTGGCCGGCAAGGGCCGGCCCAATTTATCCACGGCCGGCAGCTTATCAACCCAGTCGGGATAAAAACGGGTGATAACCTTGCGGCTGATCTCGGCCCCGGCGAGACTGGCTGTCGTCTCATTGATCGTCAACAATTGAGGATTGGCCTGGTAGTTCCAGGTGATGTTGGTGGGAAAGGTGAAAAGATAGTTGTGGGTCCACTCATGAGCAATCACGTCAATTAGATAGGGTAAAAAGGCGTGGTTAATGACCATGGTGGGGTAACTGCCGAGACCGCCCAGGTCGGTGATATAGCTGGACACGTCGCCGCGCCGGTCAAGCGTTTGCTCGATGAGTTCTCGCCGGCGGAGGTCCAGGCCGGGCTGTAAGCTAAAAAAATATTGATTTTCGATCCGGTTACGTGGGGAGAGAATCAGGGCCGTTGGCGGTTCGATCAGGCGAAAGGCGACCGGCGGAAAAACAATACCGCCGATAGCAAAACCCTCGTCGTGGAGGACGGTTTCTACCTGGTGCGAGAGGAGCGTTTCGACTTGTGGGGTAAGCTGGTTTTGCTTTGCTTGAATAGCTCCCAGAGCCTCAGTCAGGGCCATAATCTGATGGGCCGGGTCGGCGGTTCGCGTCGAGCGGGCGGTGTAGATGCGGTCCAGGTCACGCTCCATCTCGGCGGTGTGTGTCGCTTGATCGAGGAAAGTTTGTACCAGAACGCGTTGTTCGCTCGCAGTGGCGGGTAGAGGAGGAGGGTGCCAGCGCCGCCTCAGTTCGCCGAGGATAGCCCACGACTCCCACTCAACAAAGTCGAATTGATGGCCGGTGGTAATGGTCTCAACATCTACCAGCAAGGCATGTTGGGGCGGGACGGAGGCGGTTTTCAGGCCAAAAAATACCAAAGCCAAAAGAAACAAACGGGCTAGCCGCCGCTTGTAGCGCCGTCGCCGGGTGCGCGCAATGGTTTTGAGATTTGCTTTGTTAGGGAGCCAAAGCATAGAAAATTTTAACCAGAGTTTCTGTTACGTTCGCTGCAACTGACCAGTTGGGTTATTTGAGACCAAAGTGAGGATACATAGAAATCGTTTAAAGGCAAAAAACTTCGTCTTGAACTATTTTCCCAAAAAGAAATATCGGTGTTATTATCCAACACGGTATGCTTCCATTACTGAAAAAGTAGCCGGGTAGTACCCCTAGTGCAGAATCAGACAAGTTTTTCGGGAATAAGACCTGACAGGTTTCCGAAACCTGTCAGGTCTAG
>CAZUNT010000056.1:0-35104 GCA_964622215.1 uncultured Caldilineaceae bacterium | reverse complement strand
TACCCCTTCCATCACCCCCACCACCACCGCCGCCCCCCAAAACGCCACCTGTTTCGGCAGTGGGGCCGGCGCTTCGGCCATCCGATCCAAATTCGCAAACTTCAATGCCCCCAACAGATACAGCGCCAACCCCTGATAATACTCGGTCCAGTCATCTCCCTTAAAAAAGTATTGGCGGGCCGCCTTGCGGATAGCGGCCAGCATGGTAAAGGGCTTGACTAA
This sequence comes from uncultured Caldilineaceae bacterium, assembly GCA_964622215.1. GTDB lineage: Bacteria > Chloroflexota > Anaerolineae > 4572-78 > J111 > DSQQ01. The sequence goes on along the minus strand of CAZUNT010000056.1, from coordinate 34,882 downwards.
GGTAGGATGAGGCAATTGGGGCGAGGCAGTCTGCGCCGGATCAACCATAAAACGATGCAACTGCTCATAAAGGGGGCGAATAACCCCTGCCCCCAGATTGGCCTGGGCCAGCAGCTCCGAGATCAGCTTGGTTACAATTTCGGTCTCCAGGCGCAGAAAATCGTGCAGAACGTGATCCTCTCGAGCGGCGGCGAAATCAATCAGGTTGATCTCGCGAATGGCGGGGTCAATCAAAACATTTTCCAGATTCAGGTCGCCGTGAATAGTGCCTACTCTCACATCAGGAAATTGACTTAAGAGATCGGGTAATTTGAGGAGGGGGTTGGGTAACTGAGCCCCATCCGGCAGGGTCAACCTTTCACCGGCGGGATTGAAGCCTGGACCCAAAACACGTCCAGCTTCCGCTTCTAGCCGTTCCTGGCGCGTTTCCAACACCTGCCCCTCAAGGGGTTCAATCATTTGGCCCAGCCGATACGATGCCAGCTCCCGGACCGATTTCAGACGCAGACTGTAAGAAGCCGGGGGATCACCCGGCGGGGTGGGCACATTCAGGCTGACCGTCCCATCAACCAGGTCAACTTTGGTTACGACAAACCCAGCCAGGCGGACATAATCCCCTTGTTTGAGGGGGGTGGTAGGTAAAGCCTCCGGGGTTAGCAGCACAGGTTTCGTCCCAGCCGGGACTGCGCCGGGTTGAACCAGCAGGTTCAGCGGCAGGAGCGGGTCATAACTGGCCTGCAGCGAGAAGGCCGGGCTGACCCGATTGAATTGCAGCAGCGCCTCAATGGCTTTCAGTAACCTTTCTTCGAGCACAAAACGAATATCCTCAAGTTCGGCCTCCCGGCAATAATCCCGCAGACTCTGAATGACAAAAGCGCCGCTGCCCACTAAGGGATAACGTAAACCACCCCACTCGCTATCCGGGAGCAAGACAGGTTGGTCGCGCATACCAATGGCATTGGGCAAACGATCTCGAATATGTGCCTGGTAGGTTTGCCACTCTTTTTCAATCAGGCTGATCGAGGCTATTTTAACCACTGCCGGTAATTCAGGCCGGTCCTCGCTGCGGATGGGCCGCAACATAAAAACCCGGCCTCCGCTAAAGCCGCCCCCAAATTCCTTCTCGATGACGATGCGCCAATAACCGGCAAACATCGCCTTCAGGATAATTTCTGTGTCAGGGGGTAGGGATAGTCTCTTCGGATTAGCAATTTGTGGTTCTCTTTTGGGCGGAGTACGAACAGTGCTGGCAGGTTCTTGAGATTCCTGGGAGAGTTGGCCGGGGGTGGGGCCAGGGGGTTGCTCTCTGATGGTTCCACTCATGGTTAATGGTACTGGACCACTCTTAAGTAACGCAATGAGATAAGAGGCAGCAGTGTCACAGGCATAAGAACGCCATTTCTCCACTCGATTTGAGCCTTTCGTCTCATCCGCAAAATCAGAAACAGCTCGAACCATGAGAAATCCGGGAGGTTTGGCGGCCTGGAAAGAGGCCGTGGCCACACCGGCCGCTTCCATTTCTACGCCGATAAGCTCAGGCCAAGATCCCCGATAATGAGCCAAAATTTCACCAAAAGCGATAACTTTGTCCCCTGAAGCAATCGGTCCTATGTACCGCTTTGGAACCCCACGACCTGGACGTTTTACCTTTAATAACCCCCACCAGCTTTCATCACTAAAGTTGCGAGCAGCTCCCAGCAGTCTGGGGTCAGCAGGATGAACTTGCCAACGTATCTGCGTACCCTCTGCGGTCAATTTTTGCAGTTCATAATCTACGATCTGGTCAGAAACAAGAACATCGCCCAGGTTTACTCCCTTTGCCGCCACTCCTCCGGCTATGCCAACCAAGATCACATAACGCGGTTGCCAACGGTGAATAGCGTCACTTGTAGCAGTGGTAGCCTGCACCCGTCCCATACCTAAGAGGGGCATCACTACAATCCGATAAGTGCCGCTCGAACCGTCAGAAAAAGTCACCGGTAAATTCGACGAGAAATAAACACGAATGTCCTCATCAGATGGTTTGAGCCTCCGGCAATCGGGCAGCTTACTGAGGAGTACGTTTCGTTCTTCTTCAATGGCAGTGACTATAACGAAGTCGGCGAGGGATGTGTCCGGTGGAATAGAGGTTGAGTCCAGGGTAACTTGAGATTTTCCAGGGATGTCACTCCTAGAAGGTGGGGCAACATGACCGTAATAAGGCTGATGTTGTTCATATCTGGCCGGATTGAGTTTTTTTGCCAGATTGAGGAGGGTCTCAATTAATACCTTTTGCTCAGAATGTTCGAGGAGGCGGTCAATAATCCCCGCTTTGCCGGTATCTCGAGCCAACTGGTCATAAACGGGCCTAAAGTCAGGCACATCATAACAGAGGCGGCGCAGTTCCTCATCGCTGAATCCCTCAGTCAGCAAAGCGCGGATGTTCGGAAGAAAATAAGGTTGGCTCATGGACTGCTTCGTCCTATATATTTGGTGAAGGGTATAACGGCCTTAAGGGGATAACTCGAATGTATCAAATAGCTATTGTTAAGGCTAGTGACATTTGTCACTATTAACCCAGCTAAATAGCACATCTTCAAAGCACTCCATAACAACAAGCGATACATCTATTATCAATAGACCCCAATGACCCTTCGATACGGTTAGCAGCCCACTCAAGCTGCTGTGGCGCAGTGATTATTTATTCGCTCGGTTATGACTAATTTCCGGCTAAAAAACCATCATCAAATTTAATCTCAAACAGTTGGTCGAATTGCATAATCCGCAATATCTGTCTTAAATGAGCACTGGGGTTGCGCAGGATGATCGGGATGTTTCGCCCGACCAACTGCTTCTGTACCCGGCAAAGGAACTGCAGCCCTCCCGAGTCGAAGTCCTGAGCCATGGTTAAATCAATAACCAATTTTTGGACTTCGGTCTGTTTCAGGATGTTTATAATGGCTGGGATTTCAGAGTCCGTCATTTGGCGAAAAGCCTCTCGATCCGCAGAATCGATCAATTCCAGCAACCAAACACTGCCGCCGTTTCGGGTTAGCCGCGTCACTAGCCGTTCCATGCTCATAAAAAACTCCTAACAGGCAGAGAATAAAACTGTAAGGGCGTTTACGAATGTTCAGAAGTGGTTATTACCCTCAACTTTTCTTCATCCATCATCTCCTTGAGCTTTTGGCCAACAAATACCATTGGCAAAACAAGGAGAAAACCGCATAATAGGATCATCCCTTTGTTAAAAATATGTAAGCTGGCAAATTTTAACCGTTTGTGCTAATCTCTAATGACTGGTAGTGATTGATGCAACCATAGCATATCAAATAACCCCGGCCAATAACAGATACAAAAGCCGTACAGGATTCGAACAATTTTCGTGAGGATAGAAGAGATGAGCTTGAAGAGGTTCGGCCAACAACTACGGGAGTTGAGGAAAAGAAGTGGACTGACCCAGACAGGACTAGCCCAACAGGTGCCGGTGAGTCCTGATCTTATCTCGATCTGGGAACGAGCTTATGAACACCAGGGCCGCCGCTGGTGGCCAGATCGCCCCTCGGTCTTACGCCTGGTCGAGATCTTTGCCGACCAACTCACCTCAACCGAAGCCCAGCAGTGGGTGTCGCTCCTTGATTACAAACTGGGTCAAAGCGAGCTGCAAGAACTTTTTCCTACAGATGGCCTTCAGATTTCTGCCTCAGCCAATCCCCTATCCGCCTCTCAAACCACCCTCAAACGACTGGCCCTGTTACCGGATCAACATCTCTTCGGGGTAAACCAAGATCAGCAGCGGCTTCGTCAATTGCTCGAACAACCAAGAGCGCCCTGGCTGATTGCTATTGACGGCATTGGTGGAATTGGCAAAAGCTCCCTGGCGGCTGCCCTAATCCGCGAGATCATCCCCACTGACCGGTTTTACGATATGGCCTGGGTAAGCGCCAAGCAGGAAAAATTTTTACCTCAGACCGGCCTGGAACCTATTCATCGCCCCGCTTTGGATACTGATACGCTGACCAACTTGCTGCTGGAACAACTCGACCCCAATCTTTCACTAGCCCGCCCGGCCGAAGAAAAGAAGGTTCTCCTCACCCATTTACTCAAGAAACAGCCCTATCTTATTGTGGTGGACAACCTGGAAACGGTCGTCGACTACCAAACGCTCCTTCCTTTCCTGCGCCAACTGGCTCAGCCCAGTAAATTTCTCCTGACCAGCCGCCACAGCTTGTTTGCCTACGCCGATGTCTTTTGCCTCAGCCTCAGAGAACTTAATTGGGCAGATACCCTGGCCTTGCTCCAATACGAAGCTGAGATGCGAGGTATCGCTGCCCTGACCAATGCTTCAGAGACTCACCTGCGTGACATTTACGAAGTTGTGGGTGGCAATCCCCTTGCTCTGAAATTGGTGGTGGGACAGCTTTACGTTTTGCCTTTATCCCAGGTGCTGGAGAACCTCAAGGAAGCGCGAAGCAAAACCATTGATGATTTATACACCTACATCTATTGGCAAGCCTGGCATGCCCTGGACGAAACCAGCCAGCAGGTGCTCTTGGTGATGCCGCTGGCTCAGGGAGGGACGTTTGACCAGCTAACCACGGTGAGTGAAATTAAAGCCGATGAACTCAACCCAGCCCTGGAGCATTTAGCCCGGCTTTCCCTGGTTGAAGTTGGCGGCGATCTTGAGCAACGGCGTTATCGTATCCACCGCCTGACCGAGACCTTTTTACTGAATGAGGTGGTAAAGTGGCAGTCTCCAACAACCTAGCCGACAGCCACAGCCATACTGACTTTTTTCGCCGCCGTATCCTCCTCAATATCCAATACTGGCGCGATTACGTAGGTAATAAGGCGACAGATATTTCTGCTTTGGAGGGTGAGCGAGAGCGTATTGTCAAAGCTATTGCCTTTGCCCTTGACCTCACGGAAGCGTGGCCGATTGTTTATGGCTTGATGGTTACCTTCTCGCCTTTTATGGAGCGGCGAGGTCATTGGGAAATCTGGAACCAACTCCTGGACCGGGCCATTCAAGTAGCTCAGCAGGTTGAAGATATGGTTAGTATTATCACCTTATCTGCCTTGCTGGCACGGTTGTTGCAACGGCAAAATCAATTTACTCAGGCTGTCAACCATTATCGACGGGTTATTCGCCTGGCTCGCCAAACGAGAAACTTTTATGAAGAGGCGCGCGCTTGCACTAATTTGGGTTATCTTTACATTGAGCAAGGTCACTGGTATCGAGCCGAAGTTTTATGCTGTTATGCCTTAACTATCTTCGAGTTGATCAATAACGATCATGGACGGGCTCACACTGAGAATCATCTCGGTTTCCTTTATGTTCGGCAAGGTATTTGGGAAAAAGCTCAGGAACATCTTGAGCGGGCCTGCACAATATGGCAGTTAATGGGTGACTATCACGGCTTGATGCGTGGCCTCATCAACTTGGGTGTTCTCTACAATGAGATAGAGAATCCTGACCAGACCCTCATCACTTTGAAAAACGCCCTACATTATGCTCAACTCGCCGGAGAAGAAGCAGAAATTGGTACAATATACCTGAATATAGGAGCAGCTTACCAACTGAAGGGGGATTCGGTCCAGGCTGAAGTCTACGCCTGGCAAGCAGAAGCGATTTTTCGACAATTTTCCAGTTCATCGTATTTGGCTCTCGTCCGGATTAACCTGGGAGCTGCCTATACGGGTCAGGGACGGTGGCAGGAAGCAGAACAGTACCTGGAGACTGCTTTAAAAGAGTGCCAACTGCTGAAGTATGAGTACGGAGAAATCAAAGCCTTGATGAGTATTGTTGAGTATGAGTTGACCCGAAAAAACTATCAAGAAGCAGCAACAAAGTTGAATAGATTGGAAAAACTCGTTCAAGCGCCAGATAACGAACCTCATTATCGTTATCTGCAGTCAGACCTCACAAAATACCGGCACAGCCTGGCCAAAAACTTAAAAGAAACCTCCGAGGTTGGGGTGACATCGGAGGTTTCATCAGACTACGACAAAAGTTAGCAGCCGCCGCCAGAACCGCCGCTAGCAGGGCAGGCATACGCCGACGGGGTAACTGAAAATCCGAGTTGGTCGGCGACAACACCAGACACACCAGCCGCCGCCACAAACAAAGCTAAGGCTGCTACGACGGCAATAATCCGTTGCTTTAACATCTCGAATGACCTCCTTTCTACAAAGTTAGGAGGGCCATTGAGATGAGGGTTCCCTCGGTTGAACGACCGGCGGCCGCTCAACCTACTCGCGAGTTATCCGTGGCCCAATTTTGGTAAGGGATACTCTGGCCGAAGTATCCTCCTGAGATGTCTCTAGCATATCAGGAAATAAAGCGAGAGTCCTTTGCCGAACATGAGACGATTCTGAGTGGTCGCTTAACCGGTCTTTATTTGATTTCGAAACAAGTCTCAACTGTTTAGATGGCGAGGAAAAAAAGTGTCGGGGAATAAAGATAAAGTAAGTGCAGGTAGTTCGTGGGCGGCGTACCCCCCAACTTACCGGGCGAGGGAAATGAAAATTCTGGCCGGTTGGATCACGGCCGGGGAGAGCGGCTCTGTGGTAGGCTTGCCCGGAAGCGGCCGGTCAAATTTGTTAGGTTTCTTGTGCCACCGCCCCGAGGTTGTTCGTTCTTATCTCCCTACTTTAGCCAAATCCGTGGCTTTGATCCCCGTTGATATTAATAATTTACCGGCGAATAATCTGTCCACCCTTTATCGTGTTATCATCCGGGCTTTTTACCGGGTTCGTGCCCAATTTGACTCGCCTCTCCCGCAAAAGATCAATGAGGTTTACCTGGAAACCCGGGCTGAACGGGATGCATTCCTGGCTCAGAGCGCGCTGCAAGAGTTACTGTTACTCTTTCAAGCTCAACAGACCCAAGTCGTTCTGGTGCTCAATCGCTTTGATAGTTTCTGCCGGATGACTACCCCTCATATCATCAACACGCTGCGCGGTTTGCGTGATGATTTCAAAGATACCCTCAGCTACATGGCCGGGATGACCCAGGAAGTCGCCTACCTGCCCGATCCAACCGGGCTGGGGGAAATGTACGAACTCCTGGATAACTATATTTGTTGGGTAGGAGCTATGAGTGGGGAGGATGCCCACAATCTTATTGCCCGGGCCACTCGCACCGCGCCGGTAACCCCTACTGAGGCTGATGTAACCACCATGCTGACCCTGACCGGAGGATTCCCCTCTTTATTGCGGGCTGCCTGCCATTGGTGGCTTATCACCGCCAATAAATCCTCTCCAACGAGGTGGGCAGAAACTCTATTAGCCGAGCGCAATATTCAACACCGGCTGGCGCAAATATGGCAGGGTTTGACCCAGGAGGAACAGTTTAGCCTATCCGAGCTGCAAAAATTGCAAACAATGGGGGCAATGGATAGCAATGAAGGAAGGTCTAAAAGCAGGCTGAGGAATTTTGACAAAAAATATCGAGATTTTACCCAAGAGCATCACGATGTTTTAGTTCGTTTGGTTTTAAAAGGGGCCTGTAGCCAAACAGAAACAGGTTGGTGGGTCGCCGGTTTGTTGGCTGCCTATGTGGCTAAAGTTGAGGGGCGTGGCCGGGGTAGAATTTGGCTGGACGAAAAAACGGGGGAAATCTATCAGGGCCAAACCCTGTTGATGGATTTAACCGCGCTGGAAAAGTCCGTCTTATCTTTTCTTATCCAACATCCCCGGATGAGTCACACTAAAACAGAGCTGATTATCAATACCTGGCCCGCTGAACTGCGTCAGGAGGGAGTGACGGATAACAGCCTGTATCAAGTTATCTTGACCATCCGCAAGGCGATTGAGCCTAACCCGGGCGAACCATCGTATCTCATCACCTGGCGGGGGCAGCCGGAAGGGGGCTATCAATTCTTTCCAGAGGGCAGACCGAGGTGATTTTGGCGACTTCTCGTACTCGTTAGTGTCTCTACTCGCTCCGTACCCCCGGTGCGATGTAGCGGATTTGTTTGAACGGTTTGACCTGCGCGCCGACGTCGTCTTTGATAAAGTTGCCGGATATGTGCATCAGGGTATCACCATAATCGGTATCAATGCCCATACTGGCCAGGCACGGGTAGTGATGATGCAACATGCCCGCTTTATATTCAGCCTCGTCGGCTGAAACACCCACCAACCCCTGAGCGACATGGCGACCACAGCCGCAGACGGTGTCGCGTACCACCTCGGCGGCTGTGATCTGGCGGGTGTGGGGGTCTACCGTGAGGTTTAGCTTAGGTTGGCCAAAATAGCGGGCAAATTCGGCAATGAGCGGCTCATCATACTCAAGCCAATGATGGCGGGCGACGCCGTAGTGTTTCTCGGTCAGCGAACACAAAGGTTTGGGGGTGACACAAACAATGCCCATCTCCTCAAGCCAGCCTCGCAATTGCCGGGCCAGACCACGGGGCAGCCAGGCTTCGTTATCTACCGGAGCAATAACTGCGCGAGCGCCGGTGATTCGGGCTATATCGGGTATTAGTTCGGCGATGCCCCGCTGCTCGCCAAAGGAGAGAAGCAAATTGGCCGGCGGCAGGATAGCAGGCACGTAATCCTCTGGATAGTCTATGATGGGTGGGAGTATGGCCGGCGCCTGCCAGAGTTCGACCGTCCATTCAGGAGGCCCATGCGTGCGGATATTGGCCGCGTGTCGCTGACCATATTCACCGCTAATAATTGCCAGAATATGCATGTTTATTGGTATCCCCCTGTCTGTAGAATTGATTGCAGCCGCACCACATGTTCCGGATCCAACGGCAAAAGCAAAAGCTTATGAATCGTAGCCTGAGGGTGATAATGCAGGTGATGAATCTGCACCCGGCCATCTTGCCAGGCCGCAAAGGTAGGATCTGGTATACCGTAGCGAGGCTGCCCTAGGCTGCCGGGGCAGATGATGAGCCGATCGTCAACCTGGCGCAGCGCCGGGATGTGGGGACCGCCCAACAGGATGATCTTGGCCTCAACCTGGCTAAAAAGTTCCCGCAGCCGGGCCTGGGGCATGGTGGCTAGTGAGCGTGTTTCGGTTTCCTCGTCGTCGGGCGCGAGGCGGGTCAGGCAAAACTGCGTGCCGGCCATTTCGACGGTTACTTCGCCGGGTAGCGTAGCCAGGTAATCCCGGTCTGCGGGAGACAACACCGAGCGCGTATGCGCCCAGGTTGCCTGCATTAATTCTGTCCGCAGTTTCCAATCTCCGGTTTCCGGTCTCCCGATGCTCAGGTCGCACCGGCCGCCAAGCACTTGGGTGGCGCTGACCCGAACCGCGTCCAGGCATCGTTTGGAATCCGGCCCATAACCCACCATGTCGCCCAAACAGAAGACCGCATCGGGCTGAGGTTCGGCCTGTTGCAGGGCCAGCAGAGCCTCCCAATTGGCGTGCAAGTCACTAAAGATAATGATTCGGGTCATCAGGTTAAGACTCCTCCGACAGGGCTTGGCCCCTCTCACTCAAAACCGGCCTGGGGTCGATTAGATTCTTGCCCAACGCCGCCTGTTTTTCTCCCAGCCCCAGGGCCAGGGCCAGCAGTTGGGTCAGGTAGAGGACAGGTAGCTGAAAGTCCAGGCCAACCTGGCGCTGGCGGGCATCCAGGTTAACATGACAGAGGGGGCAAACCGTCGCCACTACATCGGCTTCACAGTCGTGGGCGTTTTGCAGGATTTTTCGGGTCATGGCCAATGCCAGAGGTGTTTGGGTCAGGCTGAGCGACCCGCCACAGCAGTCAGTCTTGTACGACCAATCAACCGGTTGCGCCCCCAGGGCACGCAGTAGATGGTCCATTTTCAGCGGGTATTCGGGATGTTCAGCCTGGGTGATTTCCGGGGGCCGGGTCACCAGGCAGCCGTAGTAGCAGGCGACCTTCAAGCCGGTCAACGGTTTCTTGACGGCGGCTTCGATGCTGGCCAGCCCAACCCGGTCAATGAGCAGATCGAGCAGGTGTAACACGGTCACAGTTCCCTGGTAAGCATAACCCAGTTCTGCCTCGACGATTTGCGCCATCCGGTTATCGTGGGCAATGGTGTGGGCAGCCGCCTTCATACGGGCGAAGCAGGCGCTGCACGGGGCGGTCACGGTATCCAGTCCCATTTGTTCGACGGTCGCCAGGGTACGCAGAGGCAGTACCGTAGCCAGGGTTGGGTCGGTGGAGTGAGCGGGGCTGGAGCCGCAGCAGGTCCAACCCGGCGGCTCGACCAGGTGCAAGCCAAGCACGTCGGCGACGGTATGAATGGTTTGATCGTATTCGGCGGCCGTCGAATGGAGCGAACAGCCGGGATAGTAAGCGACTGTGTTTTTACTGGCTTCCACAGGCTGCACTTTTTGGGGAGGCCGGTTAACCGTCGGGAAAATTTTGAGCTTGCTCCGTTTCACCATCTCCAGGCCCATGCCCATATCTTTTAGCGGTTGTCCGGTCATCAGATTCAGCCCGGCCATCAACCCGACTTCGTAGAGCCGGCCCAGCAGGCCGATATTCTGTAAAAACAGCCGGCTGAATTTATCCACCTCCGGAACAGCCGGAGGCCGTCCTTGCTGCTTGGCCTCGATACGCAGCGCATCCATAATCCCGGCGATATCCAAGCCCTGGGGACAGCGGGTAGTGCAGGTTTGGCACGAGGCGCACAGCCAGATGGTTTTCGAGTCCAGCACACCTGGATCGCCCAGTTGAACGGCTCGCATCACCTGGTTGGGCAGCAAATCCATCGCCTCGGCCAATGGGCAACCGCTGCTGCACTTGACGCACTGGTAGCAGAGAAAAACGTTCTGCCCGGTGGCCTGTTGGATAGTTTCGGCCAGGGATTCGGCTGTAGTTGTGTTTTGCGCTGCCATATCGCACCTCTACTCTCAAAAAAGGTCATTCTCGAGCTTCTCCGAAGCTCTTCATCGTAAAACAGGAACACGGAGTTTCACAGAGGCGGCGCAGAGAACCACAGAGAAATCTCGGCGAATCTCAGTGTCTCCTCTGCGTTTCTCTGCGTATTTTTTTAAGTCTCATAAGCCTGCACTCTAGTTTTTTTAGTTCATTTCGGCGGGCTGCGGTCTCTCAAGGGGAGGCGAGGCGCTCTCTGCTGTCGGCGGTCACAACGGGCCTGGGCAGCAAACCCGCCCCTTCGACAATGGGCCGGACGGCTTCTTCCCACTCGATGGCCATAATATGGACTCCGGCCACGCCTTCGATCTCCCGCAATTGCTGAATCTGCTCGATACACAATTCGATGCCCCGCTTGCGCCAGGCAGCGCCTCGGGCGGCTTTGTCTTCCTTGGCGATACCCTCGACCGCCTTCGTCATCTCGTCGATGTAATAATCGGCCACGATCATACCGGGCACTTTATCGCGCATGTACTTGGCTGCGCCGCTGCTTTTGAGCGGTCCCACCCCGGCCAGGATAGCCACCTTTTGGTGTAAGCCCATCTCCACCACCCGCTGCATAAATGTTTTGAAGCGCGGCAGGTCGTAGATAAGCTGGGTTTGAATAAAATCAACCCCGGCGGCTACTTTTTTGGCCAGCCGGTAGGGCCGAAACTCAAAAGGATCGCCAAAGGGATTGGCGGCGGCCCCAACCAGAAGACGCGGACCGCCGCCGCTAATTTCTTCGCCGCACTGGAAGTGATTCTCGTCGCGCATCTGGGCGACCATCTGCACTAATTGGATACTGTCTAAGTCGTGGACATTTTTGGCGGTGGGGTGATTGCCAAAGCTCTGATGATCGCCGGTCAGGCATAAGACATTGTGGATATCCAACGCGGCTGCGCCTAATAGGTCGCTCTGGATACCCAGCCGGTTGCGGTCGCGGCAAGTCATCTGGATGATCGGCTCCAGGCCCAACTCGACCAGGATGCGCCCGGCGGCGATGCTGGACATGCGGACAATGGCCGTTTGGTTATCGGTCAGGTTGACCGCATCTACCACACCCCGCAGCAACTCGGCCTTGCGCTCGATGACCTCGCGCTGCCAGCCTTTAGGCGGCCCCAGTTCAGCCGTTACCACAAAGTGGCCGGCCTGGATGAGCCGCTCCAGGTTGCTGCCGGATTTGTAGCCGTTAGTGGTAATATTGGCCATAAGTATACTCCTAAAGAAATAGACCGCCGACGGCTGACCGCCGACCGCCAAAAGACATTTTCGTTATCGGTGGCGTGCCATAGGCTCGTTAACACTCCCTGTAAATAGGTAGACCGTAGACGGTAGACAGAGGAAAATATCCTATCCGCTTCGTGCACTTACTGACTCGGATTACTGATTACTGATTACTGATTACTGACTACTGACTACTGACTACTGACTACTGACTACTGTTACTCCTGCTCCTCTGCTAACGCCCGCAAATCCTCCCGCACAATCCGGCGCGGGCCACCGTCGCGGCTGGTTGTCCAATCTTTGGGCGGTTGGATTTGCAGCAGTTGATCTTGTAAACCCAAGGCGGTCATCCGCTCCCAGATAAGCTGCCAGGCGCAACGGGTGTCTGGATTGATCTCACACCGTCCATTTTGCGAGCCGCCGCACGGGCCGTTGAGCAACTGTTTAGCACAGCGGCTGAGGGGACAAATGCCGCCCGTTAGATGCAGGATGCAGTTGCCGCAAGCCTGGCAGCGCTCCTCCCACACTCCCTGCTCCACCGGCAAGCCCATAAACTTGGTGTTGAGGCCCGGTATAATTCGCCGGGTTGGGAATCGTTCAGCCAGGGCCTGGACCCCTATCCCGCAGCCGAGGGAGAGGATAAGGTCATAGTTGTCCAGCTTTGCCGCCAGCGGGTCAATATATTCCCACTCGCACTGGCGCTGCACCGTCACCTCCTCGATGACCTTATCATGACCATCGATCCGGGTAGCCATCCGCAGGGCCGAACTTAGAATGGCTGCCTCTTTGGTCCCGCCGGCAAAACAGACCGTAACGCAGGTGCCACAACCAACAACAAGCACCCGCTCGGCCTCCGCAATCAGCGTTTTAATCTCTTCAAACGGTTTTTGTTCGGCGACAATCATCGTAACCTCCGCCTTTATCCTTTAAGTGGTGATGGCCCCAGTTTTTGAATACGCTCGGCTATTTCGGTCGCATACTGGGCAAACTGCGGCCCCATGGCCGAAGAGAGATTAAACATTTCCACCCGTTCACCCTCCAGGCCAATCTGGCCCAACCACTTCTTGATCGTTTCAACCCGCCTGCGGGCGTTGAGATTACCTTCCAGGTAATGACAATCTCCCGGCAGTCAGCCGGCAGCTATGACCCCATCGGCCCCATGCTCAAAAGTATGGAGCACCTCGACGATGTCCAGCCGGCCGGTGCATGGCACCTCGACGATTTTGAGGTTGGGCGGGTATTGGATCCGCAGCGAGCCGGCCAAGTCGGCCGCCGTGTAAGCACAATGACGGCAACAAAAAGCGACGATCGTAGGTGTAAAAGTATCCATTGGAACCTCTTGCGATTTACGATTTACGATTTACGATTTACGATTTACGATTGGTAAGTCCAGCCGGTTAAATGGGGTAAATCGTAAATCCAAAATCTAAAATCCAAAATCCTCCAGCAACGCTTCCACTTTAGCTTCCATCTGCGCCGTCCGGTAATGGGTCAATTGGATAGCCCTGGCCGGGCACTCGACGACACAGATGCCACAGCCCTGGCACTGGGCCGGCTCAATATAGGCTGCTCCGGCTATCTGCCCCACACCGGTCAAGTCCAGCCTGATCTGGGGGACGCCAAAGGGACAGGTCCGGACGCAGGTGAGACAACCGGCGCAAGTGGTTGAGTCAACCTGGGCGATAATACCCCCTACCTGCAAAGTTTCTCGGGTCAGGATCGTGGCCGCCCTGGCCGCAGCCGCCTGAGCCTGGGTAATCGTCTCGTCCAGTAGCTTGGGATAGTGGGCTGAACCGGCCATGTAAAGTCCTTCGGTGGCGAAATCCACCGGGCGCAGCTTGACATGGGCCTCCATGAGCCACCCATCCAGGTCCAGGCCCACCTTGAGCCGGTTGGCCAGTTCGCCGGCCCCCTGGGCCGGAACCATCGGCATGCTGAGCACCAACAGGTCTGGATGGAGGGTCATTTCTCGGCCTAACTGTGGCTCCCAGACGCGTATCTCTAGTGTAGCAGGGGGGCAGGGGGGCAGGGGGGCAGGGGTGATGGTTATTTCTCTGTCTCTCTGCTCCTCTTGCCCTGGCAGAACTTGGGGCTTGCGCTCGGGGTCGTATTGAATGAAGAGAACCCCGGCCCGGCGGGCCTCGGTGAAGAGCCTCTCCTTGAAGCCATAGGTCCGCATATCTCGATATAAGATAGTGACCCGGGCAGCCGGATTTAGCTCCTTGAGTTTAAGCGCATTTTTCAAAGCTATGGTACAACAGGTTCGGCTGCAATATCGTTCGGCCGGCCCGACACATTGAATCATTACCACATTTTCGATTTGCGATTGGGGCAAGAGGCTCTTTTGCTGCTCCTCATCTCCCCTGCTCCCCATCTCCCCATCTCCCCTGCTCCTTGCTTCCTCGGCCAGCAACGCCTCGAATTCTTGCTGGGTGAGGATGTGCGGATGACTGCCGTAGCCGTACTCCGGGCCGCGGTACTCCTGCGCGCCGATGGCGACGATGGTTGCTCCGTGCTGAACCGTAATTTCTGCGGTGGGCGTGCGCAAGCGGGAGGTAAAATTCCCTTTGTAGCCGTGAGTCTCCATCAACTCTGTTTCCAGGTGAACGGTGATACGCGGCTCGGCTTCGATTTGGGCAATTAAGGTTTGCAGGTAAGTTCGGGCATCGCGCCACTGTAGGCGGGCAGGGGGACGAGAAAACCCTTTTTTATCTCCCCCGCTCCCCTGCTCCCCTGCTCCCCCGCTCTTCGCGCTTTCCACCAAAAACTGCACATGCCGCAGATTGCCGCCCAACTCCGGCTCTCGCTCGATCATGTCGACGGCGATGTCCTGGCCGGCCAGGGTGAGAGCCGCCTGCATCCCGGCTATACCCCCGCCGATGACGAGAGCGCGTTTGGTCACCGCTACCTCGATACGGTGCAGCGACTCTAATTGGGCGGCCCTGGCTACGGCCATACGGACTAATTCCTTGGCTTTTTCCGTAGCCGTCTGCCGGTCATGTGAGTGAACCCAGGAGCACTGGTTGCGGATGTTGGCCATCTCAAACAGGTAGGGATTCAGCCCGGCCTGGCGGATACTATCCTGGAAGAGGGGTTCGTGGGTCAACGGGGTGCAGGAGGCAACCACAACCCGATTCAAGCCCAATTCTTTCGCCTGCTGCGTAATCCGCCGGATAGAGTCCTGGGAGCAGGTGTAAAGATTGTGCTCGGCATGGACTACGTGCGGCAGCGTTTGGGCATACTCGGCTGCGGCGGGCACGTCGAGAAAACCACCAATGTTAGAGCCGCAGTGGCAAACGAAGACGCCAATCCGGGCTTCTTCACGGCTAACGTCTCGTTCCGGCGGATATTCGGCGGGCGTGATCAGGGTTCCCCTGGCCGAAGCCAGCAGGCCGCCGGCCAGGGCCGCCGCGCCGCTGGCCTCGGTGACGGTTTCGGGAATATCCTTAGGCTCCCGGAAGGGACCGACGGCATAGAGACCCGGTTGGCTGGTCTGGAGAGGCTGGAATTGGACCGTGTGGCAAAAGCCATAGTCATCTAACTCGATCCCCAAACGCCGGCCCAATTCTCGTACCTCCGGAGCCATCTCCATCCCCACCGACAGCACGACCATGTCGAAAGGCTCCTCGCTGACCGCCGACCGCCGACCGCCGACCGCCTCCTCGCTTCCGGCCGCGTAGCGAACCAGCAGTTTACGAGTGTGGGGGTCTTCTTTGATAGAGGACACCCGGCAGCGGACATAGCGGATGCCGTATTGTTCCTGGGCGCGGCGGTAGTAGGCTTCGTAGCCCTTGCTGAAGGCGCGCATGTCCATAAAAAAGATACTGATTTCCGCCTGGGGGTCGTGTTCACGGGCCATGACGGCTTCTTTGGCGGCGTACATGCAGCAGACGGCGGAACAGTAATCATGCGTTTGGTCCCGCGAGCCGATGCACTGTAAGAAGGCAATTTTACGAGCCGGCTGCCCATCTGAGGGACGTAAGACGTGGCCTTCTGTGGGGCCGGAGGCGCTCAACAACCGCTCAAACTGTAAAGCTGTGACCACGTTGGGATAACGGCCCCAGCCATACTCCTCGGATAATTCGGCTTGATAAACCTGGTAGCCGGGGGCCAGGATAACCGCTCCCACCCGAATTTCCTCTGTGCGAGCAGCTTCGTCGTGATTAATCGCTCCCGCCTTACATTCGTACCAGCAGCTCAAACATTCGGAGCAGATGCCGCAGGCCAGGCACCGGGCAGCCTCTTCGCGGGCTTGCGCTTCGGTGTAACCCTGTTCGACCTCGCTAAAATTGTGCCGCCGCTCTTCAAGCGAGATCATCGGCATAGGCACGCGTGGCTTGATTTTGACTTCGCCTCGCTGCATGCGCTCTTGCAGCTCGGCCTGGGTCAGCCGGACCACCGGTAGGTCGGGCTTGGGGGCCGGCTCCAATTCCTCGCCGCGCAGGTAACGATGGATAGATTGGGCGGCCCGGTGGCCGCTGGCTACGGCTTCGATGACGAAGGCCGTGCCGGTGGTGGCATCTCCGGCGGCAAAGACGCCGGGCCGCGTCGCCGCCAGGGTGTTGGGGTTGACGGCGATGGTTGACTGCCGGGTGACGCCTACCCCACTACTCTCAGGAACAAAAGCCAAGCCGGCTCGCTGACCGATGGAGAAGATGACGATGTCACAGGGAATAATATGTTCGGAGCCGGGCGCTGTTTCCAGGGTCAAACGTCCCGCCGGGTCGAATTCCATAAAGGTAACCTTGAGACATTCCAGGCCGGCCGCATGGCCCTGGCCATCGTTGAGAATCCGTTTGAAGGTCTGGCCCGGGTGGAGGATGACCCCTTCGCTCTCGGTGGCCTCGATTTCCCAGGCATGGGCCGGCATCTTGTCGCGCTCTTCCAGGCAGGCCAAATGGACTTCAGCCGCGCCTAACCGCACCGAGGTCCGGGCTACGTCAATCGCTACGTTGCCCCCACCCAACACTATCACCCGCTTGCCGGAGAAATCGGGCGGGTGTTCCAGCCGCACGTCTCGCAGGAAAATGGTGTTGACCAAAACGCCTTTCAGATCGGCCCCCTCGATGGGCAGCTTGCGGCCTTCGTGCGCGCCCACAGCAATCAGAACGGCGCTGAACCCATTCCCTAGCAGGTCGTCCAGGTTGTCCACCCGGGTGTTCAAGCGTAACTCTACCCCCAGGTCTAAGATGTCCTGGACTTCCCGATCCACCACCCCGTTAGGCAGGCGGAACTCAGGCACACCTACCCGCAACATTCCTCCGGCTACCGGCAACGCCTCGAAGACGGTCACACCGTAGCCCATTTTACACAAATCCTGGGCGGTCGTCAGGCCGCACGGCCCGGCCCCGATAATAGCCACTCGCTCTTGATATTTGCGCTCAACCGGTTTGGGGGGGATACGCAGATGGCTATAAACCTTATCGGTCACAAATCGTTTCAGGGCATGAATGTTGAGAGGCTCGTCTACTCGGCCTCGATTGCAGGCAACCTCACAACGATGATTACAGATGCGGCCACAGATGCCGGGGAAGGGGTTATCCTCTTTGATAACCCGCAGGGCGTCGTCATAGCGGCCCTCTCGGATCAGAGCAATATAACCCTGCGCTCGTTGGCCGGCCGGGCAGGCATCCCGGCAGGGCGCAATCCCTCGCTTCTCGATGGCGTAGGCATTGGGGGTGGCTTGTGGATAGAGTTTGTAGGCAGCCCGGCGCTGGACAAGCCCTTCGTTGAAACGGTCGGGCAAGACGACGGGGCAGACTTTAGCGCAGTCGCCACAGCCCGTACATTTGGCCGGGTCGATATAACGCGGGTGGCGACAGACGGCGACGGTAAAATCTCCGGCCTGCCCTTTCAGGTTTAGCACCTCGGTATTGGTCAGGAGGGTGATATTGCGGTGGCGGCCTACCTCGACCAGCTTGGGGGAGATGGTACACATGGCGCAGTCGTTGGTGGGAAAAGTTTTATCCAGTTGGGCCATGTGGCCGCCAATGGCCGACTTTTTTTCCACCAGGTAGACTTTGTAGCCTGCCTCGGCCAGGTCCAGCGAGGCTTGCATCCCGGCGATACCGCCCCCGACAACCATGACCGCGCCGACGATATTTTTATTTTCGTCACGACCGTTGCCCGTCATGTCTGTGTCTCCTAACCCCAACTAACTGCTATTGGTCCAATAGGGCTACGTAACTCACGATGTTACTCGACACAAAGTGACACTCAGGTTCTGTAAAAGATAGGTTCTTGTCAGAGGAGTGCAAAAGTATACTTTTGCACTCCTGTCATTTATGATTTCGTGTCCTTCGTGGATTAGAATAGTCCTACTACCTTGCCCGTTTCAAAATCAATATCCACGCTCATAAAAGCCGGTTTGGAGGGCAGGCCGGGCATGGTGCGCATCGCCCCGACCAACGGGTAGATAAAACCGGCCCCCGCGCTGGCCCGCACCTCGCGGATGGGTAGGGTATAACCTCTCGGCCGCCCCTTCAACGCCGGATCGTGGGTGAGGCTCAGGTGGGTTTTGGCCATACAGATAGGTAAATTGCCAAAACCGGCCTCTTCAAAACGTTTGATTTGTTGTTCCGCTATCGGCTCATAGCTGACCCTGTCGGCTCCATAAATTTCGGTCGCAATTTTCTCGATCTTTTGCTTGATGCTCCACTCCAGCGGATAGAGAAATTTGAAATTGCTCGGCTTGTCACAAGCCGCTACGACCGCCTCGGCTAACTCCATCGCCCCGGCGCCGCCTTTAGCCCAGTGCTCGCACAGCACCGCCTCTTCTGCGCCGGCCTGGCGAGCCATCTTCTTAACCAGGTCAACTTCGGCCAGGGTGTCGGTGGGGAAGCGGTTGATCGCCACCACGGCCGGGATACCAAACTTGGCCACATTTTCGATATGGGCGGCCAGGTTCTCGATACCCTTTTCCAGCAAGGGCAGGTTTTCTTCGGTATAAGCTTTGTCCAGGGGACGACCGGCCACCACCGTTGGCCCGCCGCCGTGCATTTTCAGCGCCCGCACCGTCGTCACCAACACGACCACATTCGGGATCAGGCCGGAGATGCGGCATTTAATGTCGAAGAACTTTTCCATCCCAACGTCGGCCCCAAAACCTGACTCGGTCACGGCGTAATCGGCCAGCTTCAGGGCAATCTGGTCGGCAATGATCGAGCTGTTCCCGTGCGCAATGTTGGCAAACGGTCCGGCGTGGACAAAGGCCGGCTGGCCCTCCAGCGTCTGCATCAGGTTGGGCATAATGGCTTCTTTCATCAACACCGTGGCTGCCCCGGCTACCCCCAAATCTTCGGCGGTGACCGGTTTGCCCTTTTTATCCAGGGCCACCACCATCCGTCCCAATCGCTCGCGCATGTCCTTCATGCTGGTGGTCAGGGCCAGAATAGCCATAATCTCGGAGGATACACTAATATCGTAGCCCCCGGGGCGAGGCACCCCATCCAGAGGGCCGCCCAAGCCTAACACGATACTGCGCAGGGCGCGGTCGTTGACGTCGACCACCCGGTTCCAGGAGATGGTGTAAGGGTCGATGTTCAGCCGTTTCAGCCCCATAGCCGCCAACTGTTCGTCCGACTGGCGGCTTTCGTGATAAAGACGGGCATCAACAGCGGCGGCGACCAGGTTATGTGCGGCGCTGACGGCATGAGTGTCGCCGGTCAGGTGGAGGTTAAAATCCTCCATCGGGATCACCTGGCTGTAGCCACCTCCGGCCGCCCCCCCCTTGATGCCAAACGTCGGCCCTTGGCTGGGCTGGCGAATACACATCATAACCTTTTTGCCGATTTTGCCCAGGCCCTGGGTCAGGCCGACGGTGGTGGTTGTTTTCCCTTCTCCCAGGGGTGTGGGCGTGATAGCCGTGACCTCGATGTATTTACCTTGGGGCCGGTCGGCCAATCTATCCCGCACCTCCAGGTGGACTTTAGCCTTGAACCGGCCATAGGGTTCTAGATCATCGGGGGTCAAGCCCACGCTTTCGGCAATGGTTAAGATAGGTTTAACTTTTGCTGCTTGGGCAATTTCCAGATCACTGGGGACAGACATATTTGTTTCTCCTTTGAAAGTACGACCGCCGACGACAGACCGCCGACCGCCGAAAAGTGTTTTTGTTTCAATAGGTATACATCAGTTTGTGATGGCTTCTTTGAAAACAGTTTTGTTACACTCGTAGATAGGAGTCGGTGTAAATAATGTTGTTATAGAGAATCTGGGCGGTCTTGAAGAGAGCAGCCTGTTCCGGGTCATTCATATCCACATCGTCGGCGGCAAGTTTTTCCATGGCTGCCGTCTTGTCGTAGAGGGTCAAGATCAATTGGCCGAGACTGGTGCTATCGTCGCGTGCTTCAACGATACGGATAAAGGCTTTGAGTTGTTCATCCAATGGATTGGCAATAGCATAATCCACGCCTGCGGCCATAAGCATCACACAATAAGTGCAATTGAATAGCGGCCGCATCTCGTTAGGGACCCGGTTGGAGACATTGCTCAGGCCAACATGGGTCATCGGCGGCGGCTCACCGGCAAATTTTAGTAGGCGCACTGCCTCTACACACTCCGGGCAGTATTCCTGGCAGCCGCTCACCGTGAGCACAAGCGGGTCAATGAGCAGGTCTGCCATGGGGATATCGAGTTCCATGGCCCGAGGGATAAGTTTCTCCAGGGCAATATTGACTCGTTCTTCGGCGCTGACCGGGATGCCGGCCTTACCCATCGTCAGGGCAATCAGTTTAGCCTGGTACTGCTTGGCCAGGGGCGGGACTGACTCCAACCGTTCCTCCTCGGCAGAGGTGGAGTTGATGATGCACTGGTTTTTAGCTACTTTGAGGCCCGCCTCAATCGCGGCCAGGTTGGTCGTGTCGAGCGCCAGGGGTACATCGACCACTTCCTGAACGCCTTTCACCAGCCAGGGCATAATTTCGTGTCCGGCTTTCTTTTGGGGGCCGATGTTTAAATCCAGGGCATTGGCCCCGGCTTCAACTTGCTTGACCGCCAGGTCTTGGAAGAATCTAATATTTTGCTGCTCAACTGCTTCCTTGACTCTGGGGGAGATAATATGAATATTTTCGCCGATAATTTGCATAGAAATCCTCCGTGGTACAAAGTTTTTGACCAATAACTTGACTCGTGAAATGTGAAATGTGATGTGTCTTGCATCTGCCAGCTTGCTGCTTCGTGTGCTCCTTACTGGGTGCATCCAATTTTTAGGTAACAGACCCTAAAGGTTTTCAAAACCTTTAGGGTCTCCTAAAATCTGGACAGACCCCTCCTTACTCCCTACTCCCTACTTCTTACTCCCTATTACCTGCCTCATCATTTGCTCCACTGCCCGGTACACCGGCGAGTCATCACCCAACTGCACCAGGGGCCGCCCGCTCAATTCAAAGGCCCGTAAAGTCTCGTCTTCGGGAACAATCCCCAGGAGCGGTACGCCCATGGAGTCCACGAAGGGTTTGAGGGGCGTGGGAATGTGGTGACCGGTCAGCCGGTTGACGATAAGGTAAGTTTGCCCAACTTTAATATTTAATTCCTTGACCAGTTCGACCACCCGCTGGGCGGCGATGCAGCCACGCTGGCCGGGATCGGTAACAATAAGCAGGTGCTCTACATCACGAGTGGTGCGCCGGCTGAGATGCTCCAGGCCCGCTTCGTTGTCCATAACGACAAACGGATACTGGTTGCTAAGGCGATCCAGAACCAGGCGCAAAGCATTGTTAGCCGGGCAGTAACAACCTGGCCCTTCGGGCCGCCCCATTGCTACTAAGTCTACGTGGTTCCCCTCGACCATAATGGAGCGAATGTGGTAATCAAAATAATCGAGCTTGGTTAAGCCGCTGACCAGCCCCCCGGACATGACCCCGGCGCTGCTGTCGGCCTGAATCTGGGTCAACATTTCTTCGCGAATGTGCCCGACGGTCTGGTTATCATCCAGAGGCAGGCCCAGCACCAGGTTCAGGTTGCTGCTGGGGTCGGCGTCAATAGCCAAAACCGGCCCTAACCCTTGCCGGGTCAGGTAGCGAATAATCATGGCACAGACTGTTGTTTTGCCGGTGCCGCCCTTACCGGCAACGGCGATGGTAGTGGTCATAAATTTTATCCTGCCTTCATTCAAGTATCGCCGCTACCGTTGGGAACTTGGTGATGTCTGTGTGCGGCAAAAACAGGGCTGAGGTAAATTGCTCGTAAAAAGTATTGTCAGCCGATAGCTCCAGGTAAGTCATTTTAGCGGCGACCTCGGTCACTTGGCGGCGATAGTCGTGGTTGAGCAGGGCCAGCAGAGCGCCTTGCAGAGCCGTGTTGCCCAGGAAGCGAAACTTCTCCCAGGGCAAGTCGGGCAGCAACCCAATCTGAACCGCCTTTTCGACGTTGATGTACTGGCCAAAAGAGCCGCCGATAAGCACATGCTCCACCGTGGCCAGGTCAACACCCACGCTTTGGGCTAGTACGGTATAACCGGCATAAATGGCTCCTTTCGCCCGCATCAAGTTGTCGATGTCCACCTTGGTGAGGGTAATATCCCGCCCGTGTTCAGTTTCGTCGGCCCAGGCGACTACATATTCGAGGCCATGCGCTCCCTGGCGGATGCGACTCCCCCGTCCATCTTTCTGAAAAGGAGAGGTAAGGTTCAAATTGCCGGCTTTGTCAATCACACCTGTGATAAACATCTCCGCCAGCAGCGAAATCAAGCCTGAGCCACAAATTCCACGGGGAGGGGTTGGCCGGCCCTGGACCTCAAGTTTGGGTTGAGCTATCACTCGATAAGTTGGTTCATAAGTTTGGCTATTGATCCACACCTCCTCAATAGCGCCGGCGGTGGCCCGCATGCCATCCTTCACCCCGGCGCCTTCAAAAGCGGGGCCGGCCGAACAAGCGCAGCTAATCAACCACTCCCCATCGCCCAAAACCATCTCGCCATTGGTGCCGACATCCAAAAAGAGAGTCAGGCCGCCGGTTCCGTCCTCTCCGGCAGGTACACCCATTTGCGAGCCAACCACACCCGCCGCGATGTCGGCGCCCATGTAGCTGGCTACGCCGGGCAAACAATCGACGATGGCGAGGGGGTGGATATTCAGCCCTAATTCGCCGGCCCGCACCGGCGGCGGTTGGTTAATGGTGGTGATAAAAGGCTCTAGCCGGATGGAACCGGGCGGCAGCCCCAGAAACAGGTGGATCATGGTGCTGTTACCGGCGACGGTCATCTTGTAGATTTCGGTGGGGCTGATTTTGGCCCGCTGGGTTGCCCGGGTGATTAATTCATTGATCGTATTAACAACTAGGGCTTGTAGTTCCTCTAACCCACCGTTGGCTTTCGCTTCGTTCACTCCGGACTTGCCGGCATAGATAATGCGCGAAATGACATCCTCGCCCCGTTTAATCTGCCCGTTATACTCGGCTGCCTTGGCCGCCACTTCGCCGGTTAACAAATTCACCAAGTAGAGGCTGACCGTGGTCGTGCCGATGTCTACGGCAGCGCCCCACAAATGACCACCGACCACTGACGGCTGACCGCCATTTTTGGCAGAAGGTAACAACTCGATAAGGCGAGGCGGTCTAAGCGGATGATCCCAGGTATTCATTTCGATGACGGCGGTCACAGCCCAGTTGCCCATTGGGTCGCGCAGCGTTGAACCCAACCGGCGCAGGGTAGGCAAATCAATGGTCAGATCGGCCAGATTATAGGTGGTTGTCACTGCCCGTTTTAAGCGCGACCAGTCGTCGGTCTGGTCGGCCATACTGGGTGGCTCGAGTACGAGCGAAAACAAGCGCATGGGCTGGTGTTGGGCGGGATCATAGGTGAAGGGCAGAGTAACTTTTCCCGCCGTCTTGTCGGTCACCAAACGTCGCTCGATCTGCTCCTGCGGCGGGATGGTGATAACGGCCTCCCCTTCGATCACCGTTTGGCAGGCCAGGGCATAACCGGCGGCTAAATCTTCTGTCGAGAGACGCACGGTGGAGCGACGGCGTATCCCGGCCCCATTCCGGGCGATCACGGCACAGCGCCCGCAACGACCTTGCCCGCCGCAGGGTATATTCAGGTCGAGACCGGCCTGGCGCATGATTTCGGACAGCAACGCGCCGGTAGGGGCCTGAACCTTCTGACCGGAAGGTTCAAAGTGAACAGCGTAAAAAAGCCGATTTTGGGGTGTGGATCCGTTTTCCATCGTCTTTGAAAGAAATAGTTTCAGCTAAAAAACGCCCAGATTTTCTCCATCGCTTCGGCAGCCTGCAATCTCAACCGGTAGGTGACGATATCTGAGACATTTGTTTCATCAGGATTGATTTCAACCGTTGGCACGCCTCGATAGCCGGCCTCAACAATGGGCCTCACAATGTAAGGAAATGAACTGGATGTGCCGATAGCAATGACCAGGTCTAAACGTTGGGACGACAACTCGACCAGACCGCGAACGGCCTTATCGGGCAGCCGCTCCCCAAAAAGCACCACATCGGGCCTGACCAGGCCGCCACATTTTGAGCAGTGAGGCGGTAATGAGGGCTTAACCTCATAATTCGCAATCAGTTCGGAGGCCAGGAACTCGGCCCCGCATTGAATACAGTACAGGTCAAAGGCATGGCCATGCACCTCGATGAGATTGGTTGTTCCGGCGGCCCGATGCAGGCCATCGATATTCT
Source organism: uncultured Caldilineaceae bacterium (assembly GCA_964622215.1). Lineage (GTDB taxonomy): Bacteria > Chloroflexota > Anaerolineae > 4572-78 > J111 > DSQQ01. Next base: position 10,193 of record CAZUNT010000056.1, on the reverse strand, counting down.
GGGTTAACACCACGATATTCGGCTTGCGCTGTTGCAGCAGGGCGATAACCTCATGCGCTCGATTGAATCTCGCCCCGTGACAGGCTGCGCCAATTTGCCACAAGTATTTCCAGGTAATGTCCGGCCGCCTGGCGAACATGAAGCCGCTCAAGGCTTCTTCGATCTGGATACCCTCTTCGGTGACCTGGTCCTGATACAATCCGCCTATACCCCGGTACGTCGGTAGCCCGGAGTCGGCCGAAATTCCAGCCCCGGTGATGAAGAGGATATGCTCGGCCTGGTCAATTGCCGTGGCTACGGCTTTGATAATCTGGGTAGTGTTGCTTTTTTGGATATTGATCGTTATCCCCATTTCGTTTTTAAATAGTTTGGCAAATCTACCGCCTCCCGTGGGCCGACGTTGATTTCCCAGCCGGGCAAAACTTCTTCCAATTCACCCATTAGCACGGCCACATGGCCGGGGATAATCAGGCGCTTGTGGTTCAACTTCTCGATCACGCCGGTGGTGTTCACGCTCTTGGCAATCCGGTCGGCGTCAAACTTTCCGGCGGCCCAAGCGGTTAGTACACTCATACCCTCGGCGTCGGCGACCAACAGCCAACCGGGCAGGCCGCTGCTCTCAACCTCGTTGGCGACAGAGAAGTAGGTGATGGAGAAGTTGGTTGTCACCAGGAGCGGGTCATTGGAGCCGGGATTATTAAGCTCGTAAAGGCCGGGCTGAACCTGGATGGGTTTCTGCGGGTCGGTGAAGAGGTTAGCGCGTTTGACCAGCAGCGGATAAACCGTCGCCGGACTGAAGCGATCGAGGATCACAAAACCGGCGTATTTGGCGATATGCTGCCCGGCCAGGACGGGATCGTCCCCGGCAAAGGCGATGAGGGGATAACCGACCCTGCGCTCATTCTGCTTCAGGGCCAGCCGCCGCAGTTGAGTAAAGACATTCAAACTGCTGCTGTAATCGCGCACACCCGGATCGAGCACAATGTCTTCTACCCCGACCTCTTTGATTTGCTCGACCAGTGAGGCCAACGCGCTCAAATCATTCCCGCCGGCTTGTACGGCCAGAGGAACCCGGTATTGTTTAGCCAGGTTCGCCATCGCCTGCCAGTTGTCCGGGTTAGCGGCCCAAAGCAAAGGCTGGACCCCCTCGGCTGCTTTCAGCCCAGCCTCGGCGGCTGCCGGATCTTGGGCCAGTAAGATAAGCGGCAGCGAGCAGGCTGCTTTGACCGCCGCGACCGTCGCCGCAAAATCACCCCCTGCTGCTTCAACGGCCAGGCCATCCAGGGTGAGGTTCATGCCCACATATTCTACACCGTATTGGCTGACGGTCTGGGCAATCTCGGCTGCATCAGCTTGAGTGTCCTTTAGCCGGATAAACAAGCCGGGTTGGTGGTAAAAGGTCTTCTCGTGCCGGAAGAGCACCGTTTCGTTGCCCACTTCCAGCTTACGCCCATTGGCCGAGAGGGTGATGAGGCGAATGGGCGGCGTGGCCGATTCCTCGAGCTGTGCTTTGGCCTCATCCTCCACGTAGGGGCATTGGGATAACTCGGTCTGTTTTTGGGCCAATTTCATGGCAAAGGCCAGGCAGGTGGGAAAGCCGCACTCTTTGCAGTTGCTGTGGGCTTTAACCTCTGGATTTTTGCTGCTCCCTGGGAGCAATTTGTAGATTTGTAGGCCGGTAAGAGCCATTATTTACCTCCAATATATATAATGGGAGTAGGGAGTAGGGAGTAGGGGAGTAGATTATACAAAATTATCTGACTACTGACTACTGATCACTGACTACTGATTACTGATCACTGACTACTGATTACTGCTTACTCATCAACCCCTCAATCATCGCCCGGATGCGCTTAACCGTCTCCGGGTGGCGCAGAACGACGATGTCAGCTCCGGATTCAACCAGGGTGCTGGCGGTGAGTGTTTCCCAGTTAATGGCTCGCTCGGCCCAGTCGCCCCAGGCAGCCGGGACGCCTTCGCCGGCGCGGGCTTCTTTGGTGCGCCAGGCTTCCTCGCCGGGAGTCACCAACATCGGCTGTTGGGTCATGCTGTCGCCCTGCAAGGCGGCCAGCCGCAGCCGCTCCATCACACTGTAGCCATACTCTATCCCGTAGCCCAGGGCGCCGGTAGTGGGATCCATCACGATCCGATCCAGCGGCAGGCCCACGTCGTGGACAAGGATAATCAACTGTTTACACAGATTGACGTCCATGGGGCTGCGAGCATCGACCAGATGACCGTGGGCCAGCGCAGCGGCGACGATGGTGCGGTAGTTCTTGTCCTCGCATACTCCCAGCACCAACCGTTCGCCCTTGCCTTCCTCGGCTACAGCCACCAGAGTGTCGTTGTCCAAGTCGGCCTGGCCCGGCCCAAAAACGATAAGGGGCAGGCCGGTGGCCTCTAGCACCCGGCGCAGGGTTTTTCGGGCGTAGTCGGCGTTTAATTGGGGATGCGGGCTAAACTTGAGCAGGATGAGATCAGCCCCAACCGCTTCGGCGGCTTTGACCCAGGCCACTACGTCTGCGGTTACATCGCCCCACGCCTGCATTAATACCGGCGACCAATCGGTGGGGGGACGATCCTGTACTTCGACGGCAATGGTAGGCCGGTGCGGCATTTCACCCTCAAAATGGAGGAAGGGCAGCATCGTTTCACCGCCCACGGTGACGGTTTTAGTCCGGCTGCCACCCTCGGCGGCGGTCGCGCCTAGCGTAATTTCGCGGACCTTGCCGGCCCATTTTTCCTTTGGAATCTCAATAACTGGCATTTATAGCCTCCTCTGGTTGTGATGACTGATAATTATTTCTGGACGTATTGATTGCCCATGATTTTATGAAGAAAATTTAGGGGTTAACTCGGTTGTTCCCCTATCCCTATACCAAATCATCGCCGTTGCCGTTAAACCGGCGATCAAAAGCATAATGTCTTCTAAAACTCCCCAATTAATCGCGGCAAAGAAGCCAATCATTGACCAGAGTAGGGGAATGACCAGGAGGTATTTGGGAAGTTTTCTGTCAGTCCACAATAACAGACCAAAGGTAAATATGGTCGTTGGACATGGTGCGCCAAAAGTAGGTGAATGGGGGTAACCATGTCCCAAAAAGTAGCCCAGAATTGGATAGATAAGAAGACCGTAAAGGATGAAGAAACCGCCCACAATTGAGTAAGCCTCGTGGTGAGATTTAAATGAGAGCTTCTGTTGGTAAAAGCCGGCGATGAAGAACAAGAGACCTTGCAGGCTGGCCAGGCCACCAAAAACATAAGCCAGTTTGTTAATTGAGGTAAAAAAGAGGATGTGATAGACCAGGCCCGTCCATATCCACAGGAAAGCTAAAATGATGGAGATGGTTCGATCAGTATATTTAAACTTCCAGATTGCCAGAAACACGGCAATGACGGCCAGCAGGTTAAGCACCAGTTGCATGGGCCAAATTGCCTCATTGTATTGGACAAAAACGTTAAAAAACTGCTCAGATGTAAATGGCACTTTTCTTCCTCTCCCTATTCTTTTTCAGCCTCGACGGCCAGGTGTTGCAGCACATCCTCAAAACGGAAGGCTGCCGCAGGCCAGCGGATACCACAATCATGATGCATTAAATAAAGTTCTCGCACCCGCAGGTCGAGCATGATTTGGGCAGCAGTTATAGCCGGGATGTCGGGCGGAACTTCGGGAATCTCAGTCCGCATCACCTCAGTTATGGTCAGGGCCTCTTCTTCGTGCCGATTGGCTTCCGGCCGGCCGTAAGCCGCCACAATATCCTGCCGGGTCAACACACCTACCGCATGACCACGCTCGTCGAGAACAACCAGCGTCTCCAGGTGTTCACGGAGCAATTTCTGTACTGCTTCGACGAAGGGCGTATCAACCCGGCAAGTCGGCACACCGATGTGCATCAAATCACGGACCAGTTTATGAGTGTCCATGTACCTTTTTACGTTTGAGTAAATCGCACCCTTCGATACGCCTTTCGCTTCGCTCAAAGCTACTCAGGGTGCGACCCTGCTACCCTGCTACCTTGCTACCCTGCTACCTGCTACCTGCTACCTTGCTACCTTGCTACCCTGTCTCTCAGATCAACGACTCCATCGTCAACGCCGGATGGCCGGCCTCTTCCAGGAAGACCAATAGGCTGTCCACCTCGGTGCAGATGGTTTCGTCGGCAATTTTGTCGATCAACCCCGGGTCGCCTTCCCGTTCGGCGACCTTTGTCAGCTCCTCGGCCATGCTCTGCTTGAGGAAACTGCTCATCCAGACCACCCGCTTGAACCCTCCATCGGCGGAGATGAACTTGGGACTGGTCAGGTAATATTTGCCCACACCCATCACGCCCGGCGTTTGCAGACCGCCTCCGGCGATCCCGGCCAGGGTGCTGAAGGTCATGCCGGCCGGGGTCATGCTGGGGTCTTCGCGGGAGACAACCATAACGCCGTTGGCTTCGGGAATAACCATGACAATACACTCGAAGCAGCCGCAGGCGGTCATTGGGTTTTCCATAATGGAATACATGCTGACTTCGTGGACGGTGCCATGCGAACCCTGCCCGGCATAAGTATTTGTGCCTTCCCAGTAACCCTTGCTTTGGTCAAGTGCGCGGCCTTTATGAATCGGCTGGTTAGGGCCAGTGGGGTTAATCTCGTAGCTGGCCTTACAGTCGAGCCAGTTGTAAGCGCCGCACAGCCCCAGCCGCTCTGGTGAGACAATGCAGACGTGGTTGGGAGCAAAACTCTGACACAGCGTGCATGAGTAGAACACCTCTACCTTGTTGTCGGTCAAGTCGGCCAGGCGGCGGTTGCGATAGTCATAGGCAGCCCGCGCCTTGTCCAACCATTCGGTGTACAGAGCCGGATCGGTAATGATTTTAACCTGGACCTTATCCACAATGCTGCCAAAATCGGCGTGGAAACGGGCATGCAGGATGTCGCCAAAGTGGCGCAGATCAAAACCTTTGTCTGCCGCAACCTTGCTGATACGAATCCAGGCAATATCACGCTGGCCGATATGTTGAACACCTGATGCACCGTTGATAAAGTAGTGGACTTGTCGCTCCAGCACCGGCTCAAAGTCGAGCTGCATCTTACGGCCCGCCACTTCGATCAGGATACCCACGTCCATTGCCCCGCCGATTGCTGTTTCCTCAATACTGGGACCAATAACCTCGATTTTCCCATCCTCAACCTGCTCCATGTCAACCATATACAGGTATTCAAAGGCACGCGACCGTTTACCGCCAAACTCGATGCGCATGTCGGCCTTACGCACCACTTCGCCCTCAAAGGCGGAACCGTAGGGGACCGGTACGGGTACATTGGCAACTTTAACTTTGACGCCGCGTATCTCGATGCACTTCTGCACCAGCCGCTCGGCTCTTTCCAGGTCGTCCCGGCCAGAAATTTCGTTCCAGGGCATAGAGATAACATGCTCATAGGTGGTGACGCCGGTTGGCAAAATTTGGGGAATCACCGTGTCGGCGATGACCGGGAAGCCAAAGTTGATCGCCCCGGCGGCAGCGGCATATTTTAAGTCATCCACTTCACCCAGAGCCAGCACAAAAGCAAAGACGCGATCCTTGTTGTAGAGCAAGATCTCGCGGGCTTGGCCACCCTTCAGCCCGCCAAAGGTCAGCGCCGAGCGGGTGGCAAAGCCCAGGGCGTAGATGGCGCTAATGGTATCGGTGCCAAAGGGGACGATGTAGGTATCATAGCCCATCTCCACCCCTTCTTCTTGCAATTGGTGGATCACCGAGCGCCCATTGACATTGCCTGATAAGAAGGTCAAGATATTGCGGCGTTGTAGTTCGCGCACAATTTTAACTGCCACCTCGTTCGATTTGGCCGCGCCGACGACAGCCGCAAAACCGGGCATACGTCCATCTACCAGTTGGATACCCCACGAGCGCAACTGAATATCGTCGATGGGGCCATTCAAGTGTCCATCCTGGCCGTTGCCGCTACCGCGCCCCTCATCCGGACTGGTGAAAGCGGTGCCGCCCGCCAGGTGAAAACCGGGTAGCAGTTCTGGCTGCAGATTATAAATAAAGCGGACCGCCTCAATCACTTCAGCCGCCAGCAAGGTGGCCATGCCGCTGTCCAGGGTTTCGCCCAGGTAAGGCGTCCAATGATGGGCCGAAGGCTGCGGGTGTAACAGCCCCCTGGCCCGTTTGAGCACGCCATCCAATTGGCCGACGGTTTTGACCTGGATGCCGGTCATGCCATAAATGAGGGGTAGATAGTAAGCCGTGTTAGGGAAGGCTACCGGCGCCTCCGGCCCTTTCTCGGCCAATGCTTTTTGGAGCATAACTTCTGCTTCGGCGACCAGGGCGTTAGCGCCGCGAATAGCACGAGTAGCAATGTATCGGGACATATTGGGTTAACCTCCTTGAGAATTTACGATTTACGATTTTGGATTTACGACACTTGCTCGACGAGCTTATGATGTTAGACCAAATCGTAAATCGTTAATCGTAAATCTAAAATCCGTAGATCGCTGCTTGTCGCTCGGCCAGAGGCAGGGCTTCCAGGGCCAGGATGCGGGTGTCGCCGCTGCGACCGAAGCGCGTGGGATCATAAGCCGGCAGGTTCAGGGCGGCTCGTTTTTTGTCAATGTGCTCCAGGGTCTTACGGACCATCTCGTCCGGGTCGGCGATGAATTCCATCTTGCCGCCGTACAGTTTCTCCCAACCCTCAGTGAGATAATTGAGGACCAGGTCACTATCGGAAACACGGTCGGGCATCCCGCCGACCGGCGAGTGACCGCCAAAAATGACATAAGCGCCGGAAGCCACGCAGTAAGCGCCAATGGACAGCGCTTTTTCGCTCATCCACTCCGGGGCCAGGCCCACCGCCGGAACCTGGTCGATGTCGTCGCCCAGGCCACCCTCTTCGACCATCTGGGTTAGCACGGTTAAAATGCGGGTGTTGTCCACGCAGGAACCCATGTGCAGCACCGGTGGAATCCCTACGGTTTCGCACACTTCGCGTAGACCAGGACCAACTTTATCCAGCCCGGCTTCGCCCAGCAGCAGTCCCAATTTGGCGCTGGCGATAGCCCCGCACCCTGTCTCCACAACCAACACGTCCTGCTTGAGTAATTCTTGGGCCACGTGGGTGTGTAAGTAATCCTGTTGGCTGCGCGGATTGTTGCAGCCGACAATGGCTGCTACACCACGAATCCGCCCGGCCATAATCGCGTCATTTAGCGGGCGGAAAGAGGCCCGATAGCTGCCGCCCAGCATATAGTTGATGTACTCATGGGAAAAGCCGGGGACGAGGCTCTCACGTACATTGGGAATTAATGTAACGCCCCGATTCTTATAATTGTCAATGGCGTGCCGTAAGATGTCTTTGGCAATGGTCAGCGCCCGGTGCTCGTCAAACTCCATGTGAATGGCTCCCTTGATTTTCACCTTGGGCGACGTGGTAATGATCTGGGTGTGAAAATTCTGGGCCAGGCCAACTAGGGCTTGCATAATACACTGCACATCCACGACCATCGCCTCGACCGCGCCGGTCAAGATGGCCAACTCTTGCTGCAAAAAATTGCCAGCGGCCGGGATGCCCTGGCGCATCAGGATTTCATTGGCGGTGCAGCAGATACCGGACAGGTTCACCCCTTTCGCCCCGGCTGCCTGGGCATACTCGATGATCTCCGGGGCTTGTGAGGCGGCCACGATCATCTCGCTCAGGGTTGGCTCGTGGCCGTGGACCACCACGTTGACCATATCTTCTCTTAAAACACCCAGATTGGCCTGTCCCAGGATCGGCGCCGGCGTACCAAACAGGATGTCGGAGATGTCGGTGGCGATCAGGCTGCCGCCCCAGCCATCGGCAAGGGCGGTGCGGATGGCATGGTGGAGCAAGTGGTCCAAATCCTGGTCATCGCCGATGTGGGTGCGGTGCAGCGCCTCGACCACCTCACGGTCAACACCACGGGGGACGACTTTCTGCTCTTGCCATAACTTTTGGCGTTTTTTCGGGGCACGGCCGGTGACAACTACCTGGCCCTTTTGTTGTCCAAACTGGGCAATGTACAGGTCGGCCAGGTCATTGGCAATTTCAGTGGGGGAACGTCCCTCAATGGGGATGTTATACTTGGCCGCCACCGTGCGTAATTTGGCTACGTCGCGGATGACGTAACCCTCGGCCTCGCCCTTGGCCACGGCTTTGAGGGTGAAAGCCATATCCCGGCCATGATCGGAGTGGGCCGCCGCGCCGGAAGCGATGGCCCGTACCAGGTTGCGAGCCTGGATCGTGTCAATCGTCGCCCCGCAGACGCCGGTTTGGCCATCTTTGGTCAGCCGGCAGGGACCCATACCACACATTTTGCAGCACATCCCGGCCGAACCGATGTTGCAGGGCGGCAAGGCGTCGGCCCGGGTAAAGGCTGTTTCCAGGCCCAACTCCTCTGCCCGGCTCAACATGGCCTGGGCCGCCGGGTCAATTGAATACTCTTTAACATTTCGTTTTTGTTTAGCCATAAGTGACCTCCTGAGGGAGCCTGTTGATTTGGCCTACATTTTAATCGTTTTTCTGGCGATGATACCCAAACCGGGGCAGGGCCACAGCGGGCGTCCGCTAGAAGGTATATCCTGGGCAAAGCTGACCACCTGCTTCGTTTGTTCATAGGCGGTCGTGTGGCGGAAGAAAGTTTTTGCCTCTTGTGGCTCTGGTGAAACAGCCGTCCCGGTTTCAATGGGAACGGTTAACTCGTCGAGATAACCGGCTTCTTCAAGCTTGGCCCTGATCTCGGCCCTGCTTAATTTCTCCGGGTCGTAGCTCACCTCGACCGTCTGGAAGCAACTGCTGGCATTCACCTCTGTCATTCCAGGCAACGCCAAAAGGATGCGCCGTACTTCAAGCACATGATGATCGCCATACATGGCCGGAACAGTGATGTGTGTTTTTTCCATCCTTGTCTCCTCTTGTTTAAGCTGTTGAATTAACTCCAGCACCACTTCAGCCGCATAGCGGCGGTGTCCACCCAATGTTTTGACCACAGGCAATTTACCCGCCTCGGCCCAACGGGTGATGGTACTGGGATCAACGTGAAAAAGCTCGGCCACTTCGGCCCGCGTTAGCAGCCGGTTGTCAGCAACTTTTTCTTTTTTCATAGCTATTCCCTTTACAGTTAGTGGGAGATAGAGTTAGGTGCGGCGAGTGAGTGGCGTTTGCGCGTTTTGCATCTTTTGCACGTTTTGCACACTGCCTCCCTATAATACAACCCAGGCGACTAAGGCACAAAGATGCAAACGAACTATTTTGATTAGGCTATTTGTACTATTTGGGGTTAACTGTGGCCCGATCCCAGATTTCCTTAACCAGGCCATGTTCAAAAGCGTAAGCTACCGCTTCCAGGCGGCTGTGGACCCGGAGCTTATTGAGGATATTTTGAATATGGTTGCGGACGGTAGCCGAGCTAATAGATAGAGATTGGGCAATATCTTGGGTGCTGACACCCTGGGCTAAGAGCGACAAAACTTCGCGTTCGCGCTCGGTCAAACCATTAGCCAAGGGCTTTGTCGAGGGAGGTAAAATGGCTGAGGCGGCCAGTTGTTGCAGATTTGTGACAGCTTCTAACAACTGGCGAATGAATTGTTCATTGTGTTTCTTTGGGGTAGCATCACGAAAGAGATGGATAATGAACGGCGTTGGGTCCTGGCGAGGTAGAGAGGTGCTTAAAATACTCACATTAATCCAGCGCAAATCACCGGATTTGGTCCGAACCGCCAGGTCGTAGTTAGGCACGGTATTACCGGCCAGAGTCGTGGTAGTAACACGACAACGACGGCAGCAAATCGGCTGGATGTCGTCATCGCAACCTTTCAGAATATCGTAGCAATTTCGTCCAATTACCTCTTGAGCAGTGTACCCCAGCATCTCCTGAGCAGCTTCATTCCAGTAAACGATGCGTTGGTCTTCACTGATAACAAAAGCTCCATCAGCCGCACTGTCAAGCATCTGGAAAAAGTTATCCATAAGGCACCTCCTTCAAAAATAGACCGCCGACGGCTGGCCGCGACTGAGGAAAGACAGGTATTGATTCTAGCATAAAACAAAACGATGGATAGTGATAGTGAAGGGTGTCATTTTATTAGCTGCTGAAAGTCATTGTTTAGCCATCGTAATACTTTTCGTAACTACCCAGCCCTACCCCCACGACCGCCGACGGCTGACCGCTGACCGCCGAAAAGACAGGG
>CAZUNT010000055.1:11989-35719 GCA_964622215.1 uncultured Caldilineaceae bacterium | reverse complement strand
TTAGGTCTTTTGGTTCGGTCAAGCTAAACCGTCATTTCCCCGGAGGCGATCTTTCACGTCTCCTCGCCTCCCCGCCTTTTCGCTGCCTCCTGGGCCAGCACCTCGTCTACGCCGGGGAGGGTCATGTGCAAGAGTTGCTCCGCTTTGGTAATAATCAAGCGCAGGTCAAGTGGAATAGTCGCCGAAATAGCGGCGGCCCGGCCTGATTGTAACAAGCCGCCGGCATCGACGCCCCACCAGGCCAGCATACGCTGCCCAAATTCCTGGCGGGTCAGCGCCTGGCGGCCGGCCACATTCAGAATTCCGGCAAAATTTGCTTCTGCCTCGACCAATTTGAGTAATGCTTCAACCAACGATTCAACCCAAACCGGCTGGCGTATGACATCACTAAATAAAACTAACGGTTGTCCCGTTTTGAGCCGTTCGACAAAACTTTCCGTGCCGCGATCCATCTCCTCCAGGCCATAAATCAGGGAGGTACGAACAATTGCTGCTGTCGGATCAATTGCGGTTACAACGGCCTCGGCCTCAGCTTTGGACCGACCATAGCCGTTGAGGGGTGAAGGAGCGGTTTCATCGGCATAGGGAGCGTTATGCCCGCTATGAACTACATCCGAGGAGACGTGAACCAAGCGCGCCCCACCAGCCACGGCGGCTTCGGCGATGTGGCGCGAACCCTCGACATTGACCTGCCACATTTCCTCCTCACTGCCCCGGCCCGGATTGATGGCGGCAGTATGGATGATGGCTTGCGGGCAGAGGTCGGCGATGAGATGCAGGACTTCTTCTCGCCGGGTCAGATCAAGAAACAGCGAGTGTCCGGCTTTGATGCGACCGGCGTGACTGCTATAGGTGGTGAAGACCTGGCAGGAGTCACTGGCCTTGACCGTGAGATGTCGCCCCAAATAGCCGCTGCCCCCGGTAACGAGTAAAGTTTTCTTTAGCTGCTTGGCCTTAACCATAGCGTAGCCCTGGCTTTTAATTTGTGGCGACAGGCGGGCGGCACTCTGCGGGGAGGCAAATAGTAAAAGTAGAACCGTGACCCGGCGTGCCGTCACTGTTAACGGTAATGTCCCCACCCATCATGCGGCAGTAGTGACGACTGATGACCAGGCCCAGCCCGGTACCGCCGTACTTGTGGGTCGTTGAGGCATCGGCCTGGGTGAAGGGCCGAAATAGGCGTTCGATTTGCTCTGGCGTCAGGCCAATCCCCGTGTCGGAGACCGTAAAAAGGATGTGGTCCGTTGTCCGTTGTTCGTTGTTCGTTGTTTCCAGCGGAGAACAACTATTGACTACGGCTGACTGACGAGCTACAGCAAAAGTAATTATACCGTTTTCGGTAAACTTGGCTGAATTACTGAGCAGATTGAGCAAGCTCTGGCGGAGTTTAGTCTCATCGGCATACATCAGTCCCAGGTTATCATCGGGCTGAACGATCAACCTGTTATCTCTTTTTAGAGCCAATGGCTCGGCGATAGACACGACCTCTTGAACCATGTCGGTCACGTCGAAGGTTTCCAGGTGCAACTCTATTTTGCCGGCTTCAATTTTGGAGAGGTCGAGCACTTCGTTGAGCATAGCCAGCAGGTGATGCCCGGACTCAATGATTTTGTGTAAATCGGACATGAGGTCTACTTGTCCGGCATCCTCGGCTTCCTCTTGCAGCATCTCGCTATAGCCGATGATCGCGTTGAGGGGGGTCCGCAACTCGTGGCTCATACTGGCCAGGAAGGCGCTTTTGGCCTGGTTGGCAGCGTCGGCGGCTTGCTTGGCCTCTGCGAGTTCGTGTTGGGTCCGTTCCAGCGTGGCCAATGTCTGGTTGATGTTGCCGGCCAAGTTGGCTAATTCATCCTGCCCCCTGGCCGTTACCCGCGCCGACAAATTCCCCTCGGCTCCAATCCGGCTGACCTCACGATTGAGGCGGGCCAGGCGAGATAAAACTAATCGCTCTAACAACCACAGCACCAGCAGGCCAACCACCAGTCCTAGCGCCACCAGCGAAAAGGCAAAGTAACGAAAACTGGCCTGTCCCTGGGCGTAGACACTACGGGGCAGGTCTACCCGCAAAATGAGCGCCGGTTGTTCATAGATATCTTTCAACAGAGTGTAACCGGCCACTGTCCTGTCGCTGAGGGGCTGCACAAAGATAGGCTCGCCCTGGGTTAGAGCCTCACGGGCCGTCACAAAATCGTCGACTAGTTTGGTAGCCTCAAAATGCTGGAAAGTCAGCGACAGATTGACCAGCCCGCTCAGCCGGTGCACTTCGGCTCCATTCAGAAAACGGCCCATAATAAGCGAGCCACGAATAGGGCCTTCATCCAGGCTGGTTAAAATGGGGCGAGAACTGATCAGGATCGGACCATCGGGTAACATGATCAAGCCCACCACCTGGCTGGTGGTATCTGGATGTTGGAGCAGGGGGTTGTCGGGAGTCAGGTGCGCTCTCAGAGCCGGGGGAAAAGGCGCTTCCTGGCCGGTCTGCAGATCGATATGCTTGGCAAAAATGAGTTCTCCGGCGGCGTTAAAGATTAATACAACGTTGATGTGAAGATCGACCAGGCCATCGTCATAAAAAATGGCCTCTGGGTAAGCGGGGTTACGATCTTCGGCGAAAGCATAGGTGTCATCCCACTCGGCATAATCACCTGTGATCGAATTCAGCGTACTCAGATTATCTGCCAGAGCATTGGCCGCCCGTTCGACATTCTGGCGGGTTGTCTGCTCTTCCAGCTTGGCAAAACTATCCAGCCAGATGACCGACCCGGTCACATACAGCAGAATTATCAAACCCGCCAGCGTGACGCCGATGACGAGCAAAGTTTTTGTGCGTAGAGTAGTCATCCTACCCCCAGAGTAGGGCTACAGCATACTCTCGATCTCGGCCCGCAGCCGGCCCTGGGCTTGCTGCGCTCGATCCAACTCGGCTTGGGCTTGCTGCACCTTTTCTTGCTCGGCGCGGACAAAACGGGTGTAGGGAGCGACGGCTTCGTGGATACGTTCCAGGCTGCGATTGAGTTCTTTTTCAAACTGGCCGGTTATGGCGGTGATAAGTTTCTGGCGCAGCTCGGCAATTTTGGCGACCATCTCTTTTTTGGCCGCCTGCCGCCGGGCCGGGATGACAAACAGCCCCAACGCGGCCATCACACTGGCGGCTAAAAGACCGGTCACGTCGGCAGCCATCGTAGTCGCTACGGCTACAACCACTGCGCCCAGGCCAACCGCGCCGATTTCGACCAGGGCCATACCGGCCACGGCCTCCTGGGCGCTTTGGGCCATTTTCTCGGCTTCCAGAGCCTTGTCGTAGGTTTCCACCACTCGCTGCGCTGATTTGCCGACCGAATCGATCAAATGATCCCGGTCGTAGCGGAAGGCGCCGCCGACATCGCCAACCAGGCGGTCTTGGTATTCCCGCTTGCGCTGATCGAGGTAATCCATCACCCCCTGCCACTGGTTCAGGTCGGCGTTGACCAGCCAGTCGATCAACTCCACCACCTTTTGTTCAATGGCCTGGGGTGCGTCGACCACCACCTGTTCCTCAAAACCTCGCTGAATCCGGTCTTTGTTCAGCAAATCAAAAATACGGCCCAGGCGCATCGTTTCATCGAAATAGGCGTTGCCCCGCTTTTCCATCTCGTAGAGAATGTTCTCGACATCGGCCAAACGGTACTTAAAATCACGCTGCATGTCCTGGCGGTATAGCTCAAGCTGCCGGCCCAGATTATCCAGCGTTTCAAAATCGTCGTTGAGCAGAGTCAAACGATTGGTCGTGATTTCGCCATATTTGTTAACCAGGCGGTCGCCCACACCCAACGGATTGAGAAATTTCAGGTGCAGCCGGCTGGTCTCGTCAAGGGTATCGCGAATGTAACGCTCCAACGGCTCAAATTTGCTCTCGCTCCACTGGGCCGGGTCGCCCTGCTTGGCTCGCAGGGCCTTGCGAGAGCTGACCGGAAAAATATCGGGGGTCATCGCCAGCAGGCGGACGCTGTTTTCCCGCACAAACTCGACCACCTGGGCCAGTTCCTCGGGGGTTTCAAAAAGGTCAATCTTGTTAATGACGATAATGACCTTTTTTCCCCAGGCTTTGATCTGGCTCAAAAAGCCGCGTTCGCTCTCGGTGAAAGGCCGGTCGGCGGAGGTGATAAAAAGCACCAGGTCGGAACGCGGCACAAACTCCTCGGTGATGGTTTGATGCTCCCGAATGATGGCGTTGGTTCCGGGCGTGTCCACGATGTTGAGGTGGCGGAGCAGGTCAACCGGTTCCAGCAGGAGGTGAAAATGAGCCTCCTGCACGTGGCGCTGGCTGGTTTCGCCAAATTTCAGCAGGTTGATTTGTGAGGTGGTGGGCGTCACCCCTTCCTTCAACATGTTTTGTCCCAGCAAGGCATTGATGAAGGCGCTCTTGCCCGCGTTGAACTCACCCACGATGACCAGCAAAAACAGCTCATCCAATTGCTGGATCGAACGGCTGAGGGTGGTCTGATCTTCCGGCGACGCGCCCAGGCGGGCCAGGATAACCTGCAGGTCGGCCAGCCATTGGCGCTCTTGCTTCAATATGGTTTCTTGTTTATCGGTTAGGATTGATTTGAGCATAGTTGGATTTACGATTTATGATTTCGCTTTGCGTGCCTTTGGCGGATTTACGATTGATCCTAATACGCCCGGGCAAAAATTGCCACCTGTTCAGCCGGTTTGCCGGTGTAGAAACACGTCCCCATTTCGGCGGGTTGTTCTAGCGGAAGGCAGCGCAGGGTAGCCTTTGTTTCCTCCTGCACCCGCTGCTCGTCGGCGTCGTCGCCGGCCCACCAGACCCGGGCAAAACCGGTTTTGATGACCTCTTTAAATTCATCGTAGGTACTGGCCTCATGAGTATTGTCATCGCGGATGCGGCGGGCGCGGTCGAGCATAGCCTGCTGGATCGAGTCGAGCAGCGCCTGCACCGTTTGAGCCAGGCCCTCCTGGGAGACAAACTGTTTACCCTCGCGGCCCGGTTGATCGCGGCGGGCCAGGGCTACCGAATTTTTGGCTACATCCTTCGGGCCAATTTCAATCCGGCTGGGCACGCCGCGCAGTTCCCAATCATTAAATTTGAAGCCGGGCGTCAAGTTTTCGCGCATGTCAACCTTCACCCGGATGTTGGCCGCGCTCAACTCTTGTCTGACCCGGTCGGTCGCCTCCAGCACCGGTCCTTTTTCCTGATCATTTTTGTAAATGGGCACGATCACCGTCTGGAAGGGGGCCAGTTTGGGCGGCAGGAGCAAACCCTGGTCATCGCCGTGAACCATAATGATGGCCCCAATAAAGCGCGTGCTCAATCCCCATGAGGTCGTCCAGCAGTATTGCAGGTCGTTGTTCGGGTCGAGATACTTGATGTCAAAGGCTTTGGCAAAGTTCTGGCCCAACATATGGGAGGTGCCGGATTGTAAGGCGCGGCCATCGCCCATCATGGCCTCGATGGTCAGGGTTCGATCCGCCCCGGCGAAGCGCTCAATAGCCGATTTTTCGCCGGGGATGACCGGAATAGCGGCGTCGTTGACCGCAAAATCAGTATAGACATCGAGCATTTGCCTGGTTTCAAATTCGGCCTCCGTCTGGGTAGCGTGGGCGGTATGCCCTTCCTGCCAGTAAAACTCAGAGGTGCGCAGGAAGAGCTTGGTGCGCAGTTCCCAGCGGACCACACTGTTCCACAGGTTGAGCAAAATCGGCAGGTCACGGTAACTGTTGACCCACTTGGCAAAAGCGTGACCGATGAGCGTTTCCGAGGTCGGCCGGACCACGATAGGTTCTTCCAGTTTCTCGCCGCCGCCGTGTGTCACCACTGCCAGTTGGGGGGAAAATCCTTCGACGTGCTTGGCTTCCCGCTGCAAAAAACTGTAGGGGATGAACATAGGGAAACCGGCGTTGACATGGCCGGTCGCCTTGAAGCGCCGGTCCAGGGCCTGCTGGATATTTTCCCACAGCGCCCAGCCGTAAGGTTTGACAATCATCGTCCCCCGCACCGGGCCGTAATCGGCCAGGTCGGCTTTGAGCACCAGGGTGTTGTACCACTCGTTAAAATCTTCGTTACGCGGTGTTAATTTATCGGACATAAGTTATAGCTCCATATATTCCACAAAACTATCCAACGGCACCATCTCTTTCTCCGCCTCGCTGCGGCGCTTGAGCTCAACCCCGCCACTTTGGAGGCTGCGGCTGCTAACCGTAACCCGCCAGGGAATACCGATCAGGTCCGCATCGGAGAATTTGACGCCGGGGCTTTCTTTCCGGTCGTCGAAGAGGACTTCGACCCCACGTTCTCGCAACTGCCGGTAGATAACTTCAGCCTGTTGGCCGACCTCATCATCTTGGCTCTTGGCCAGCGAAACAAGATATACGTCAAACGGCGCGACCGAGTCCGGCCAGATGATGCCGTGCTCGTCGTGATGCTGCTCGACAATGGCGGCCATCAAGCGGCCCACCCCGATGCCGTAGCTGCCCATCACCGGCGTTTGGGGGTGCCCCTTCTCGTCTAAAAAGGTGATGCCCATAGGTTCACTGTAGCGCCGGCCCAGTTTGAAGCAGTGGCCCACCTCGATGCCCCGGTGTAATTGTAGCACCGCCTCGCTGCCCAGGCATTTGTCGCCGTGTTGAGCCAGGGCAATATCGGCTACCAGGTCTGGCTGATAGTCGCGACCGGCGTTGGTATTTTTGAGGTGATAGTCAGGCTTGTTCGCGCCGCCGACCAAATTGGGTGCATTGACCGCCGAGTCGTCGGCCATGATCATCAACCGGCGGCCATGCCCCAAATCCTTTTTTAAGCCAATCGGCGAGGCATAGCCGGGGATAGCTCCTACCGCTCTGATCTCCTCTTCCGTTGCCGGGCGGAAGTTCAGGCCGCCCAGGGCATTGGCCAACTTGACCTCGTTGACCGGCAAATCACCCCGAATAAGCACAAATATAAAATCTTGGGCTTCGTTTTCCGCGATATAAAAAACCGCCTTAACCGTGCGACTTTGCGGTATGCCTAAAAAGTCGGCCAACTGGGCAATAGTTTTGCAGTTGGGGGTGTAAACTTCTTGCAGTGGCGCTATTGTTTCTCCAAAGGTTGGCGCGCCTTTGTCAAAGACGGCTCTTTCGGCGTTAGCGGCGTAAGCGCCGTCGCTGCTGATGAAAATGGTATCTTCACCGCTGTCACTTAACACCATAAATTCGTGCGAGGCGCTGCCGCCCATCATCCCGGAATCTGCTTCAACTTCTACTATCTTCAGGCCGCAGGCGGCGTAGATGTTACGATAGGCCTGAACCATACCGGGATAAAAGCGGTCAATATCGGCCTGACCGGCGTGGACGGAGTAGGCGTCTTTCATAAGAAATTCACGCACCCGGATGAGTCCACCGCGCGGGCGCGGTTCGTCACGCACTTTTGTTTGGATATGATACACCAAAATGGGCAACTGTTTGTAAGAGCCTAACTCGGTGCGGAGGATGTCGGTCAGGGTTTCTTCGTGGGTCATGGCCAGGGCCATATCCCGCTGGTTACGATCTTTCCATTTGACCAAAGCCGGGCCAACGCTATCCCACCGCCCGGTCTGCTGCCAGATTTCGGCCGGGTTGAGTACGGGCATCAACATCTCCTGGCAGCCGAGGGTATCCATTTCCCGGCGCAAAATGTTCGTAATTTTTTTAGAGACGCGCCAGCCGAGTGGCATCTGGGTATAAATTCCGGAGGCCAGGGGTTTGATAAAACCGGCCCGTTGCAGTAGGCGATGACTGACCAGCTCGGCCTCGGCCGGGTCTTCGCGCAGAGTTCGCCCAAAAAGACGTGAGAAACGCACGATGGAGTACCTCATCTAACAAAAATGCCGCCCGGAACAGGGGTCGGCAGATCATGTCGTTTAGGGTTGAGTATAACATCATCAAGGAGAAATGAGAAATAAGAATTGGGTGATTGCTATACTAAACGCAAAAAAAACCTTCCCGGAAGCTCAGTTTATGGCCAAAAACAGCTTCCGGGAAGGCGCAACACTGAAAGGGTTATCTTACGATAACGTTATCCTCCCTCGATAGGTAAGGGACCACCAGGACAGCATGATTGCTGCCAGCGCCAGTAATAACCATTCGTGTGGCTCCGGGACGCCGGTAACGTTAAAGGGATTCTGGGGCATCGTTTCGCCGACCTCTTCGTACTCCCGCTGGAAACGATCACCACGCTGCTCAAGTTGGTCGAGTAATCGCTGCTGCTCCGTATTGACCAGGACGATCATCGAGGAGTAGGGGGTGACCAGGCTGTGTTCGATGGCAATGGCGTGAAGATAATCCAGATTTGTTAGTTGATTCAACGCCCCCCGCCGCCGGACCATTTCGGCCAGGATCAGCCGCCGGGCGGCAAAGGCGGTGAACTCCTCACTTGCCGCCTCGACCGCCGCCTCACGATCGGCTGCCTGGCTCGGAACGACCTGCCAGACGTAGCCATCGATCACATCGGCCACAGCCGGGGATGAAGTTGCGTCCTGGCTGGCGGCCAGGGCAACCCGTAACCGGGTCAGGGCTTCTTCGAGGTCGCCGGCCACGCCGCCGCCGCTGGCCTGGATGGCCTCCAGGGTGGGATCGTCGTAACCCAACGAGAAATCGTCTCCCAAATGGACCATCCATACCGGCGCGCCGGGGTTGGGGACGGCGATATTACCTTCGCCCAACTCGTAGCCGCTGCCGTCGGTGAGGACCAAGATGGCGTCATAAATTTGGCCGGCGCGCAGCGAGTCGAATTGAGCCAGCAACTCGGCGGCATTCTGCCCGCCGTAGTACATAATGGCGTCGGGATCGAGGTCGGCCAGAACCACCCGCGAGGGAGCCTCACCGCGATATTTGGAGGCGGTCAGGTAGACTTCGACGGTCGCCCCGGCGTTTTTCATTTCAACCAATCGGGTCAGAGCCGCCTTCACCTCGGCGCTATGGTCGTTCATACTCCGGGAGCGATCAAGAACGACCGCCAACTGCAAGTGGCGATCCAATTCAGGTAAAACGTCCGCTGAGACAGGCCGGATCAGCACGCTCTCCCCGTTGGAAAAATCGACCCGGTGTGTCACCGGCGTCACCGGTGCAGCCGCAGGGCTGGAGGCCGGCAGCCAGGCGTCGTCTGCCGGGGCCATCGGCCGGCCATTGATTAATCGCACCGACCTTGCGTCCCAATAGACATTCCGTTTTTCGGCCAGCCGGGGCATCGGCCAGCTCTTATCATGGGCCAGGACCCGCCAAGTCAGCCACATATGCAGCGGCGGCCCAACCTCGAAGGTGGAACGGGACAAGCTTTCGTCCCAATCGAGGCGCTGCGGCTCAACCGGGAAAATGCGGAGCCGGTACTGGCGCGGTCCAATCTGTTCCACCAGGGCCGGGTCCATATTGTAGCGGACCTCGTTTTGGTAAACGGCCTGAGCCGCGCCGCGCGGCGCAACCCGGTAGGCAAACCGCGTCCCGCGATCCGAGCTATTCCCCAGCCAAAGCCCGGTGACAACCGCCGACTCGGGCAGGCTGAAGTAATAAACGACCTCCTGACGCTGGGCCGTCTCATTCTGGTAAACTTCGTACAGTTCAACCTCGGCCCAGTCGCCATGCTCGGTTAAGGTGAGTTCCTGGCGGGTTAAATGAACTTCTCGCTCGTCAATGGCCTGTAAGGAGGTCTGGGCCTGGTCAATCGACCAGGTGGAACGCGCGGCCTGAATAACCGCTGCCCGCTCACCTTCATTAATGGGCCGGTCGAAGAACGTCCGGTAGAGTTCGGCCGCCTGGGCCGACTCCTCGCGCAGAGTTACATTGTCCCAGCTCTCGCCCGGTTGATGGGATTTGACCGGTTCATACAACACCGGGCGAGCCACGACCTCGTAAAGCTGCTGGATGCGGTCAGCCTGCGCCCTCGGCGTATTTAGGATGTAATGATACATCTCGCTCACATGACGCACTTCGCCGACGGCGCTGAAGTAACGCTGCGAGGCCAGGTAAGCATTAAGCAGGCCGGTTCGGATGGCTTCCTCCTGTTCCAAGAGGGCTTGGGCCTCGGCTGGACTAGCCGGCGGCGTTTCCAGCAAAGCAAAAGCCCGGTGCTGGGGCTGTTGATTAGCCTGCCAGATCAGCAGCAACCCTCCGCCCAGCACAACCAGGGTCAGGGCCACAGCCGGTAATCGGCCATAACGGGCGGCCAGGGTACTTAGGCCCTGCCACCAGGCCCGGCTGTAGAGGATCAGCATAACCAGGGGCATGCCGATGAACAGGGTGGCTGTATAGGCCAGCAGGATCAGGCTCAGCACCGAGAAGGGCAGCCAGCGCCACTCCATCGTCAGCCAGTCAAACTCGACGAGGGCGGTCCACATGTTACGCAACATCTCGCCGGCCATATTCCAACCCGCGACGGCGAGCGGGAGCGCATAAAAGGCCAGCCAGGTTCCGGCATATAACCCCGTCAGCAGCAGCAGGGTTAAGCCAAACGCCCGCAGGTAGGTCCATAGCGGTCCGCGCCGGTCAATATCCCGGTCGAAGAGTTGCCACAAATAAGTTACCAGGCCCAGGCCGGTAATGACCAGAAGCAAAGCGACCCCTAGAATTATCTCCCGCACCACAAAAAAACGAATCGCCAGCAGCAGCATCACCGGCCCTTCAACCCCGTAGCCAAAGGCAATAAGCCGCCCTGGGGTACGGCGTAAAATGGTCAAGCCGAGGATAACCGCCAGGACCGGGATGGCGGTCAGCAGTCCGCCTGTAACCAGGAACGTCGCCGGGATCTGGCCGGCCCGAACGGCCGTGAGCATCTCCGGCAGCAAAAGGGGGGCAAAGCCCAGGAACATAAAGGCCAGGAAGATAAGATTCCACGACCAGAATAGGCCATAAGCCCAAACTGGCAAATGAACTTTTTTCAGAAAAGAGAGCATTGTTTGTTTCATAGTTAAGGTGTTTCTCCTTCCAGGTAGCGCCTTACAGCGTCGTGCAGGGCCAGGTAAAAAGTTTCGACCTGGGCCGTTTGCGGCTCCGACGCGCCGTCAAATAGAATGGAAACCAGCACCCAGCGCTCAGGCGGGGGAACCAGGTCGGCCCAGATGCGTGTACCATAGTCGTCGGTGGTGCGCTGAACCGACTGGAACCAATAGGTAGCAGCCAACACATTGGGGTGATCGCCATCTCCCAGCGACACAAAACGCAGGGGGAAATTGGGAGTGACCAGGTGAGTGCGCGAGTCTTCGAGCGACAACCCGTAAACCTCGAAGCAGCGTTCCGGGCGATGGTGGGCGCGCCAGGTAGTACTGGTGATGAGGATCATCGAGCCGGTGAGACCGCGCCACTCAAACCGCCGCCGGTCGGCCGACTCGGCCCCATCGCGGGTGAGCCAGGCAATCTCGTCGGGTTTGAGCGGCATCGGCTCGGTGATGAGGCCGGCGGGAAATTCCCAGGCGGGCGGAAGGTGGGCTAATCCGGTTTGCGGCCGCGGGGTATAGGCCAGGGCCATTGCCAGAATAACTACAATCAGGGCAGGTCCTAACCAGGCCGGGCGGCTTAGATATTGGTCCGTCGTCACACGGAACGTTGAATCTCCAATCTCCTTTTTTGTTGGCGACAAACGTAACAGCCACACCGCTGCCGCACAGGCAGCGACAAAACCGAGCACCCCCAGCGGCACGTGCAGCATCTCGGCCAGCAGCAGCCAGCCGGCTACCGGTCCAACGACGACCAGCACTCCTACACGCACCAGATTGGCGATGACCAGGAGGATCATAAAGCTAAAGGCCAGCAGCAGCCAGCGAAGATTGAGGGGGCGGCGTTCGAGCCAGGTGGCGGCCAGTAGAAAGAGCATGCCGGTCCACAGGCTCTTAACCCCGCTGCACGGCAGGTCTACCTGCGATACGCCATTTTCAAAGACGAGGATGGTGTCAACCCCAATGGAGGCAACGCCCGCGGCGGCCAGCCCATCTCGTACCACCGTAGCCGTAAAAATACGCAGCGGATAACCGATAAAGGTCTGCATATGCTCGCCGAACGGGAGGGCGCCGATGAGCAGCAGCGTTACGGGGAGTCCCTGCCGCCAACGGAGCGGCGGCAGCCACAATCCCAACAGGCCATAACTGGCCAGGCCAAACAAGCTGGCCGAGAGGGTATTGACATCCAAGAAGCGCTCGCAGAAAAGATAAAGAGCCGAGCCGCCCAGAACAAGGCCGAGGGCGGGGAGATATAAGTGGGGCGCACCGTCAAGCCGCAGCCGCAAACGTTCCTGGCGCAGTTGGAGTGCTATCAAGACAATCACCCCCATAAACACCAGTTGATTGGTGCGGAAATCTTCACGGGAGAAAATAACGGCAAAGTAATCGAACAAGGGCCGGTAAAGCCAGAGCCACAAGCCGACAATGACCCCATTTATCACTATGCGCAAGATTTGGAGTGATACTCCCCTTAGCTTCAAACCTGTCAGGTCTCGCAGACCTGACAGGTTTTCGGGTAGGCCCTTAATGCTTGGTCGAAGTTGTCTCTGCATCTCCCTGATTATACTCGTTCAGGCTAAATTCCTGCATTTCTCCTCTTGGAAAAATTTCACTTTTATAGCTTATCAGACTTTGACTCCAAAGAGTAGGAGGGCTGCTCCCAAATCGACTCCGAAAGAAGAGGTAGAAGCGTCAGCCTTTGCTGATTTGTCTTTCAGCGTGGCTGCAAGTATTTGCTTCTGTCTTCCAGGAAACTCTTATAAAGCTGATAGTGCTCTGTCTCTTCATAGGCTATCGGCTTGACCTCGGCCTCATTAAAACTGTAAATAACGGCTCCAGGGCATGCCAACAGAAGCGGAGAATGGGTGGCAATAATAAATTGAGCCTGGTTCGCCTGACTGGTCCCGGTCAAGATCTCCAGTAACTCGAGCTGGCTGCGCGGGGAGAGCGCCGTTTCCGGTTCGTCCAGGAGATAGAGTCCTTTGAGCTGATAGCGGCTTTTGAAAAAAGACAGCAGCGATTGGCCGTGCGATTGGGTCAGCAACGATTTGCCGCCAAAATAGTTGAGCTGGCCGGGGTCCGATGCCGCCCACTCGTCCAGAATCTCGGCGAAATGTTGGAAGATATTCGCTCCAAAAAACGAGCCGACCACCCGGCCCGCCGTCCATTCGATAGAAAGGTAGTGATGAAACTTATCTTCGTAGGGGTTGTACTTGAAGCGTTTCCGCTCGACCTCACGCCAGATGTGAATACCACACCGGTGAGCGAGAGCTTCCAGCAGGGTAGATTTGCCGGTTCCGTTTTCCCCTATAAAGAATGTAACCGGGGTGCTAAAGACGATGGGTTGGGTTTGACGAAAGAGGGACAGATTGAAAGGATAACATTCCTCGCTGGGGTATTTTTCAGGGTGAAGGGTAACACTTTTTAGATGCACGGCTAAACCTCTTTTATTTTCTTTAAAAAAATGGGAGGATTGGAGGGCTGATATTTGCCATCCGCCCAACCCTCCAATCCTCCAAAGGGTTATCTCAAGTTACTGAACAGATACCGTTAGAGCCTCGGTCTCTTTTTTGTTATTTCCGTTATAACGGAAACAAGCGACAAAATGATCAGGTTCCACCTCTAAGAGTGGGGGCCTGGATTTGTCACAACCTAAAACTTTGTCTGCGAGCGGGCACCGGCCGTAGTAGACACAGCCGACGGCGGTTTCTGAGTGCTTTGCTTTTAGCTCTATCTTGACCTCTTCCCATTTCTTATCCAGGCGGGGAACCGCCGCCATGAGCATTTTGGTATAGGGATGGAGCGGATTTGAATATATTTTCTCGGTCAAACCCATCTCGGCCACACAGCCTCGATAGAGGATGACCGATTTTTCACTGATGTAGTAGCCCAGCGAGAGATCATGGGTGATAAACAGGATCGATAGGCCCCGGGTTTTGAGGTCGGCCAGCAGGTTGAGCACATCGATGCGGGTGGAGGCGTCGAGCATGCTGATGATCTCATCGGCCACCAGAAACTTAATGTCCAACAGCAAGGCACGGGCGATCAGCAACCGTTGAAGCTGCCCGCCGCTAAGCTGATGAGGAAATTTATTCAAGACAATGTCAGGGTTCAGGCCAACCGCCTCTAAGGAACTGTTGACCTTGTGGCCCCACTCTGAGCCATTTATCCCCGGAAAAAACTCGTCTTTGATGTTGCTAAAAACTCGATCCGCTTTGAAGATAGGGTTATAGGAGCTAAACGGGTCTTGAAAAACACCCTGGATCTTTCGGTAGTATTCTTTAAATCCGCCCTTAAGGGTGGAAATGTCAACGCCATCAACGATAATCGCCCCAGCGCTGATGGGGATAAGACGTAAAATCATCTTGCCAATGGTGCTTTTACCGCTGCCACTCTCGCCGATGAGAGAAACAACTTCGCCCTCTTTGATCTCGAAGCTGACATTGCTGACGGCGTGGAGTTCTTGCCCGCCGAAGGTGCCAATCTTATAGACTTTTGAGATATTGCGTAACTCAAGCATTCTTTGCGCCCTCCCTCCAACAAGCAGCGAAGTGGCCCTTCTCGATTTCGACGAAGGGGGGTTCCTCCAGACATTTTTCAAAGGCGACAGGACACCGTTCTCTGAAACGGCAGCCGGTGGGAGGATTAAGCAGCAATGGCGGGTTTCCCGGAATGCCGGTCAGTTTTTTCTCGGTATATTTTACGCCCACTTCCGGCAGTGATGAAATCAGCAGTTTGGTATACGGATGCCGCGGGGCATTGATGATTACCTCGGTCGAGGCTTTTTCAGCCAGTTTGCCGGCATACATGACCATGATGCTGTCGGCAATCTGGTAAAGGATCGACATATCATGGGTAATAAAGATTAGACTTTTTACAAATTCCCGGTTTCGAAATTCGACCAGCATCTTGGCCACGGCCATTTGAGTGGACACATCCAAAGCCGAGGTAATTTCGTCGGCGATGAGCAGGGAAGGATTCAGCAACGTTGATAGCACCATCACCATACGCTGCTTCATCCCACCGGAAAGCTCGATGGGGTACATCTTCAGCACCTCGGGTGATAGTTCAACCAGATCAAGTCGTCGCTTTAACTCAGGCAGCATGGCTTTGAAGCTAACCTTTCTCGATTCGAGCAATTCTGAAACCATCTTGCCGATTTTTCGAGTCGGGTTCATGGCGCTCATGGCGTATTGTGGGATGAGCGAAATCTTCTTGAACCTGAAGGCATTCATCTTATCCGTATCCCAGACAGGCACTTCTTCGCCGTCGAGTTTTATGCAACCCTCGACAAATTTCATGCGGGAGGTCAGCCGGATCAGGCTGTAACCCAGGGTGGTTTTGCCGCAGCCTGATTCACCAGCCAGGCCCATAATTTCTCCATCGGCCAGGTTGAAGGTGGCCCCATCCAGGGCCTTGACATCGCCCGCCAGGGTTTGATAATAGACTTTGAGGTTTTCTACCTGTAAACTCATATTTCTACATCTCCCTGAGTTTCGGGTTGAAGACTTCGTCCAGCCCAACGTTCATGACATACAACGCGCCGACGATGACCGTGATTGCCACCCCCGGTGGCACAAACCACCACCAGATACCCAGCAGCAAAGCGCCCCACAGGACCGCATTGTTCATCATCAACCCCAGTGAGATCGCATCCGTTGGACCCAACCCAATAAAATCCAGCGTGGCCGCCACGAGCACCGCTCCGCCAAACTGGAGGATAAAGACCAGCAACAGATAGGACATCATGTTGGGCGCGACCTCGGTGAAGATGATCTTCAGCGAGTTCATGCCGCTCATCCTGGCCAGATCAACAAAATCCCGGCTGCGCAATGAAAACGTCTGCGCCCGAATGGCTCTGGCTGCCCAAGGCCAGGAGGTAAGCCCGATAAAAACGCTTTCGGCCAAAACACCGCGCACTTCAAGATAGGCGACGATAATGAGCAGCACCGCCAGGGTTGGAATAACCAGGACAATGTTGGTGATCATGTTGAGGGTTTCGTCAACCATCCCCCCCTTATAACCAGCCGTAAAACCAACCAGGATGCCTAATAAAGTTCCCAGTCCGCCGCCAATAATACCCACCAGAAAGGATGCTTTCAGGCCGTGTACGAATTGGGTAAAAACGTCCTGGCCAAAGGTGGTGGTGCCGAACCAGTATTCGGAGGAGGGGGGGACAGCAGGCGGCCCGATGTAATCCATAGGTTCGTACTCCGTAAGCAGCGGGCCAACCAGGGTAAGCACAATAAAAAAGAGCAGGATAGCTAAGCCAACCTTTAGTTTATTGTTCCTCCACGCAAAGTAGAGAATTTCATGTTTCTTTAGGTTCATCATGCTGATTCACCTTGCATGCCCAAACGTGTTCTTGGATCAACGAACACATAAGCGATGTCAATAGCGAAATTGGCGAGCAGCACGCCGACGATGACAAACAGGAAGCAGCCCTGGAGCAGGAAATAATCCCTGGTATTAATCGCCTGCAGAATCAAGTAACCGATGCCGGGATAGGCAAACACGATTTCGGTGGCCAGGGCACCCGCCACAATGACCCCAAGCTGAAGCGCCAGCCCGGTGAGTTGGGGCAGAACCGCGTTTCTAAAGGCATATTTTCTGACCAGTTTTCTGGGCGCGCCCAACGCTTCGAGGTAATGCGAATAATCCGCTTCGAGTTCATAAATAATCATGTTCCGCATGCCAATGGCCCAACCCCCAAACTGCACCAAGAAGAGGGAGGCGAAAGGTAGGAACCAGTGCTGCAGGAGGCTCCAGATGAAGGCCCAGGAGAGATGAGGGCTCATCGCGTTGCTGTAGGCGCCCGAAATCGGAAAAATACCGGCCACAATGCCCAAGGCCCAGGCCAGGATCATCGCCAGCCACATGTAAGGCGTCGCCGTCAGGATGTAACCAAGGGGCAAGACCGTGTTGTCCAGCCGTTTGGAGCGCGCTGCGAAAGCGCCAAACCAGTTGCCTGCCAACCAACTCAACAGGATCGCCGGAAGCAGCAGCAGGATATCGAAGGGTACGGCTCTCATAATAACCTTTGTTACCGGCAGTGGAAACACATACACGCTCGTCCCGAGGTCTCCCTGGAAAAGGGCAACCCAGAAATTAAGGTATTGCTGCCAAAGGGGGACATCCAGGCCAAAGATTTTGGTGTAATAATCGTGCATCAACTCGGCCGACTCGGCGAACGAACCGGCTCTCGCCATCAAGACGTCAATGGGGTTGCCGGGCATAAAGTGCGGAATCATCCAATCGATGGTCACCGCAACGAAAAAGGTGAGGGCGTAAATGAGGAGTTTTCTTCTGAAGTAGCGACCCACATTACCTCCTTGTACATAGTAACTGGACATAAAGAAAAACCCCGCCCCTCCCGCAAACTCAGAAGGAGGGGCGGGGTTGTTTCAGGGCCTGTCCCCGATTTTAGGAGACCCTAAAGGTTTTGAAAACCTTTAGGGTCTGTTACCAAAAAATTGGAACGCACCCGTTGTTTCACCACACTGGGGGTAAGTCCAGAGAGGTGATGATTGAATACCTTATTCCTGAGGTACCGGCTCCAGGTCCGCGAGCATCCGAATGGCCGTCATGTTCCAGTAACCCCGCCAGGTGGAAGGCGTCCAGTGGGGGGCGTCCTCTGCGGAGGAGGGCCAGTTGGTCCAAACCGTGTCGTTCATCTGGGCCCACATCCCGTTGTACCACAGGGGGATCAAGGGCATATCGGTGAGATAGATGCGCTGGAGCTTGGAGATGATGGCCTTCATGCCTTCCAGGTCGTCGACCGGGGTCTGGTCAAGCTGGTCTGTCAGATCGAAAACTTCCTGGTTATCGTAGCGGCCGTAGTTGCCGTCTTGCATCGTCGCGATATCTGCAATGGGGTTCCGGCCCATCCAGAGATAGTACCGCCACGGGGTGTTGGCAATCTGGGCATCGTTGGCGATCATCATGTCATACGTCGCCTCGTTGCGCTGAGATACATACTCCGGGTAGTCCGGGAAATTAGATTCGGCGTTGATACCTACGGCTTGGAGGCCATTGACGATGACCCGGTTCGACTCCATCCAGTCCGTCCAGCCGGCCGGATTGTTGACTTTCAGCGCGATCGGCTCGCCATCGGGCGTTTCGACAAAGCCGTCGCCATCGGTGTCTTTGTAACCGGCATCGGCGAGAAGTTTCTTGGCCTTGTCCGGATCGTAGCTAAAGCCCAATTCCTTGACCACATCCTGGTCGACGTACTTGTCCCAGTTCGGCAGCAGGCCGGTCGGGTTGGCCGGCAGGACCATGCCGCCATAGACCACGTTGACGATTTGGCTTACGTCAATAGCATTGGCCACTGCTTGACGGAAGGCCGGGTCATCCATCGGCTTTTTGGTCAGGTTCATGAGCAGCCAGGCCGTGTTGGCGGAGAGATGGTAGGGGGCTTCAGGGTAGTACGTCTTAACGCCGTAACCACCTTCGACCAGCTTGGAGATGCCCGGCAGGAAGTTGTTGTTCAGATCGAATTGGCCCTGGAGGACCATGCCGAGGGCGACGTTGTTGTTGCCGCTGTTGACAATATCGACAATCCGCTTGGGCTTGGGATCCATGTTCAAAGCCGCTGTGGCCCACCAGCCGTCCCGCTTGGCCCAGACCACTTTGGTTTGATCAAGGGTTTCAGCTACATAGGGGCCTGTACATTCGGGGTCTTCGTTGAGGCCGGTAGTGATCTCCTCCACCGATTTGGTTTCCCAGCGATGCTTTGACACAATCGGGGTCGAGTACAGGTAGTATGACCAGCCCTGGTAGAGGGCTTTGTCGAAGGTGAAGTTCACCGTAAAATCATCCACCGCCTCGACGCTGCCCAGGAACTTCCAAACCGGGCTGATGCTGACCGGCGCGTCTTTGGCAGCGTCAAAGGTGAATTTCACATCGGCGGCCGTGAACGGTTCGCCGTCGGACCACTCGACGCCCTGGCGAACCTTCACCTGATAGACAGTATCGCTCGTCCACTCGCCACTCTCCGCCAGCCAGGGGGTAAATTCATCGGCTAACGGGTCGTAGATGAACAGCGGTTCATAGCACAATCCAAAGGTTCCCACAGCATAGTTCCCCAGATTCCAGGGATTAAAGCCGGTGGGCGGGCCCCACTGCGTACCGCCGGTGTAGAGGGTTTCGCTCCGTTCGTAAGTAGTAGGCTCTTGAGCAGCAGCCGGTTGGGCCACAACGGTCAAGACCAGGAACAGAACTACGGCGATACTCAAAAGTTGTATTATTCGGGTTTTCATTCTTTTTTCCTCCTTCAAAAACTATAAACGTTTACAGGTCTATGGTAAGATAGATGTACCTCGGCGTTCAATCAGTTGATTTAGTCATTAACCTCCTTTCGCTAACACCATAGTTGGCAAGTGCTCCTTAGTGCGCCCTCTTTTATCCAGGTTCACCTCCTTTGGCATTTGCCTAATTAATCCTAGTTGAACCGCACGAACTCCGGATCACCAGTTCGGTTGGCATGACGGTACAGCGCGGTGGTTCTGCACCGTTCTTCAGAACATCGATGAGGGTTACCACAGCCTGGGCGCCGATTCGGCGGATCGGCTGGCGGATAGTTGTGAGGGGGGGATCAGAAATAGCTGCTGAGGGTAAGTCGTCAAAACCGATTACGGCCATCTCATCAGGCACGACGATCCCGGCGTTACGCAGAGCGCGCAATGCCCCCAAGGCCATCGTGTCCGAGGCCACAAAAACAGCGTCAGGCTTACAGAGCAGCAAACGCTGCATGGCTACGTAACCACTCATTTCGGTGAAATCACCTTCAACGATGAGCGATTTATCAATAGACTGCCCGCGCTCATTGAGCGCATTTAGGTATCCGTGTTGCCGGTCAAGGCCAACGGCCGTATTAATCGGACCGGTAATGGTAGCGATCCGTTGATAGCCCAACCGAATCAGATGGCTGACCGCACTATAGGCCCCGGCGATATTATCCACGTCTACAAAGCTGATGGGCGCGGGGCTGCCGGGCCGACCGATCATCACAAACGGCAGCTCATTTTCCATTAATTGCTGGATTAACGGGTCATTGATGGGTGAAGCGCTGACAATGATCCCATCGACCAGCCGGTTATGCATCACCCTGGCCGAGAGCTTTTGCTCTTCGTCTTCAGTGTGAAACAGAAAGAGAGACAAGATATAATCGTGAGTGTTACAAGCCTGGGCAATACCCTGCACCAAGCGAGGGTAGTAGGGATCGGTAAAAAGGAACTGGACGGCCCGAGGTATAACCAAGCCAATAATACCGGAACGCCGGCCGGCCAGAGAACGGGCGGCTGGGTCAGGCCGGTAGCCGGTTTCGGCAATAACCGCTAAGACTCGCTGCCGAACCTGGGGCTTAACATTGATGTGATCGTTAACCACCCGGGAAACGGTGGAACGGGATACACCGGATAATTTAGCAATCTGTTCTAGCGTTAGTTTATCTGTCGGCATCGTCGCGCTTACTTGGGAACGTTCCCAAAAATTAGGCTAAGAAAAAAGCAAAACTGCCGCTCTGTAGGAGGATTATTTCGAGATTTGTGGAAATCAGCCCTTTAATCTCCGCTAATTTATAAGAGATAGGAGATCAGATTTATTTTTGGGAGCGCTCCCAAAAATCTCTCCCAGAGTACTACAACTCAATTAAGTTGTCAAATCCTTCATCGAGTTTTTACCTCAATCCTCATAATTTTGAATTAGCTTTTATAAAAGTGATAACCTCATCTACATGGGCAAAAGCCAAACAGACAACTGTATCTGCGCCGCCATAGTAGATAGCCAGCCGGCCGGTTTCGGCGTCGGCCAGAGCCGCGCAAGGAAAGGCGACATTGGGCACATCGCCGATACGCTCATAGGGGGACTGAGGGGCCAGCAGGTATGGCTCGCTACGGTAGATGACTTTCCACGGTTGGTCCAGATCTAGCAGAGCGGCCCCAAAGCTGTAAACGAAACCATTACAAGAGGTCAGCACGCCGTGATAAAAAAGCAGCCAGCCCTCGCGGGTTTCGATGGGGATCGGGCCGGCCCCAATTTTGGTGGCCTGCCAGCCGGTGGTTGCGCCCATCACAAAACGGTGGCGGCCCCAGTGGACCATATCGGGGCTTTCGCTGTAATAGATGTCGCCAAAGGGGGTGTGGCCGTTATCGCTGGGGCGGTTGAGCATGACATACTTGCCGTTGATTTTACGGGGAAAGAGCACACCATTGCGGTTGAAAGGCAAGTAGGCGTTTTCCATCTGATAAAAGATTTCAAAATCATAGGTGTAGCCAACGCCGATGGTTGGGCCGTGGTAGCCGTTACACCAGGTCACATAGTAACGATCCTCGATCCAACAAACGCGGGGATCGTAGCCATATTCAAAGGTGTTGATCTCTTCAACCGTAGCATTGGCCGGAATAAAAGTGATTCGCTCGGGCTGGATCGTCCAGTTCACCCCGTCCTCGCTCCTGGCAGAGTGAAGTTGCATCATACGCCGTTTGTCATCGCAGCGAAAGACACCAGCAAACCCCTGGCCAAAAGGCACAACAGCGCTGTTGAAAATGCTGTTTGAACCGGGGATGAGGTCATGGGGAATGATGGGGTTACGCGCTGAACGCCAAACTACCGCGCTGCTGCCCGCCGGGCGATCTTCCCAGGGAATACGGGGCAGCGCCGAGCCGATAATGGTTTGAGTTTCTGAGGTGAACTGGGGCATCCTTATCTCCTAGTTTTGGCTATTAGTTAGCGGCCTCAATCCGGCGCACCGACTGTCGTTCGATGAGACTGGGCCGGATAACAGTGCAGACCTGGCCAGCTTCGGGGTACTCAAGGCGATTGAACAAAAGTTGCGCCGCTAATCGTCCCATGCCCTTTTTATCTACCCGCATCGTGGTCAGCGCCGGGGTCACATGTTGAGCCAGAACGATATTATCGAAGCCAACAATTGACAGGTCTTGAGGCACACCCTTACCTAACGCCTGCATCGCGCCCATCACGCCGATGGCGATTTCATCATTGCAGCAGAAGACAGCCGTTACTTCGGGATGCTGTTCCAGGTAGGCTACGGTAGCCGGTACGGCTGAGTTGGGATCTAAGTGGCAGTCCACAAAACCCGGCTCCAGCCTGCGCTCAATCATCGCTCGCAGGTAGCCGCCCCGGCGTTCCTGAATACTAGGGTAGGAGCGGGGCAGGCTGCCGACAATAGCAATATGTTGGTGTCCATTTTCAATGAGATAGGTCGTGGCCTGGTACGCGCCGGCCTCGTTATCGGTAATTACGGCATCGTACACACCGGTCGTGGCATAGGCATCGACCAGCACCAGCGGCTGTGGTTGTAACAGCCGGGTCACCGAGTCGTTGAGCCAGGCCCCCACAATCAACAGCCCATCTGCCGGTTGTTCTTGCAACAGGCGGGGTAGTTCCAATGGGTTGTTATCTTCATCTACCGGCATATGAGCGTAAAACAGATTGGTTTGCTGCCGGCGGCAGTAAGCTTCAATCCCGGCCAGCACGGGTGCGTAAAAATGATTGGTCAGAGGCTCGTCATTGGGGCGAACTTTCAAAATCAGCCCGATACTGCTGACCGATCCCTGGGGGGGTGGTTTAGGGGGGGTACTGATGTAGCCCAATGCCTGCGCGCTTTCCAGCACCCGCTGGCGCGTTTCCGGGCTGATACCCGGTTTGTCGCGTAACACCAACGAGACAGTAGCCGGCGATACCCCACTATCATGGGCAATATCGGCAATAGTGATTTTGGAGCGGTCAGGTGAATTGAGCATATTAGCCAAATCTTCGATGATCGGTTGATTTTCAGACCGTTACCAGGGGTTTAGTAAAAAAAGTTACTTTAGTAGACTTTATTAAATTATTTAGTTACATAACCGCATATTAGCAGAAAGTTGGGCTTTTGTCAAGAGAAAGTTTAATAATTTTACTAAACTTTTAACCATCATAGAAAGTTCCAGGGGTTAAATCAACCCAAAGTTTTGGATTTGCCTGGATCACACTAATCCTTAATTTGTTCAGTTAAAAGTTTATCGGGACCATACCAACTTGTTTTCACAAGTAGGGCCTCGCCCAAGTGAGGGGAACTTTGCCATCAAACGTAAGGTCGATCTTACTTTCTTATGTCTTGTTGTTTTTTTTTCTTATTTGTGGCATAATGGGTATAGTTACACTTATATTTTCTATTGCAAAATATTGCATAATAGATTATGGTGAGTTGTTCCCAACTTCAGGCGCGGCGCTCTGAGCGTTTTTTACCAGAGCAATGTTGGAGCTATTATGACAAACGCAAAAGATAAATCCTCTGAGGAAGAGGGGAACGGTATTGAGTCGCCCGTTGACGGACCGACCCCTGATTGGATGCGCCTGGCTACTTCGGCCGGCAGTGGCCCCTCTTTGACCGAAGACAAAATGCCGGCCTGGCTCAAATCGATCAAGGCCGGCAAGGGCTTTACCAAAGAAGAACCCCAACCCACCCAATCCCAGCCGGCTCCCGAACCACCCCCTGCCACAAGCAGCAGTGACGATACCATGTCGGACCTGGAACGGCTCCTGGCCGAAGAAGGTATCGACTTGAGCGGAGTTGCCGAGGAGCGACCGGAAGGTTCTGAAAACATGTCAACCCGGGATTGGCTCATTGCCACCTCCAGTGAAGAAATCATCCGCAACAAAAAATTGGATGTCGGGCCTGCGGCGGAGGAACCACCGCCACCGCCAACACCGGTCGTAGCTCAAGCCGCCGGTAGCCCACCCCCTGCCACAAGCAGCAGTGACGATACCATGTCGGACCTGGAACGGCTCC
>CAZUNT010000055.1:0-11889 GCA_964622215.1 uncultured Caldilineaceae bacterium | reverse complement strand
CCACCCCCTGCCACAAGCAGCAGTGACGATACCATGTCGGACCTGGAACGGCTCCTGGCCGAAGAAGGTATCGACTTGAGCGGAGTTGCCGAGGAGCGACCGGAAGGTTCTGAAAACATGTCAACCCGGGATTGGCTCATTGCCACCTCCAGTGAAGAAATCATCCGCAACAAAAAATTGGATGTCGGGCCTGCGGCGGAGGAACCACCGCCATTACCAACACCGGTTGCACCTCAAACCCCGATACCCCACCCAGCCCCCTCGTTCAGCGATGATAAAATGGTGGTGCAAGAAGATTTACCCGATTGGTTACGTGATATTGCCGAAGAGAGTGGCGAGCCTGCTGCACCTACTCCGGCTTTTGAGACCCTGGCTGCCCTACCTGAAGAGGATCAGTTTGTGGTTAAGGAAGAGCTACCAGAGTGGCTCCAGGAAATCGCCGAGGAATCGGTTACGCCTCCGTCTCCCCCCACCGTCGACACCTCTTTATTGAGCGATGATAAAATGGTGGTTGAGGAAGATCTCCCGGATTGGCTGCAAGAGATGGCCGAGGAACCAACCGAGGCTCCTATAGTAGAACCGATCCAGCCTACTCCGCCAGAACCACCCCCAACTCCGGTGATTAAGCGCCCCGGAACTGGCCCGCTTAGCAGGGATAAAATGATTGTCGAGGAGGATTTACCGGACTGGTTGAGGGAAGTTGAGGAAGAAACGCCGGCAGCCCCCGCCAGAGAGTCGCTGCCGGTCGAAATGGCTCCGGCAACTGAGGTATCACCTCCCACCGCCGAAGCCGACAAAATGGTTGTCGAAGAAGATTTACCCGATTGGCTGCGCGAACTCTCTGATGAGTCCCCGGTCGTGGCTGAAGCAGAGTCGGCCTGGGTTGATACTGCTGCTTCTCCTCTACCAACAACCTCATTTGATGAAGATAAAATGATTGTCGAAGAGGATTTGCCGGAGTGGTTGCGTGAAGCTTCAGCCGAGGAAACCGGGCTTGACGAGGAGCTAATCCAGCCTGGTGTGCTAGAGGCCGATAAAACGGTTGCAGCCGAAGACCTGCCAGACTGGTTACGCGAGTTAGAAAGCGGCGCTGCTGCCTCCGGCTCAGTATTGGATGAAACCGATTTGACATTTGCCTCGACAGACCTGGATATGATTGACAGTGATGAGGATTTACCCGACTGGCTGCGCGAAGTGGAAGCCAGCAGTGAGGTGGAGGAGCTGCTGACGCCCGCTGTTGAGATCCCCGAGCCGAGGTTGGAACCTGTAACTCTGTCATCTGAGGAGTGGCTGAGCGTCGATGAAGAGGAAGAAGAGTTGCCCAACTGGCTCAAGGAAGTGCAAGAGCATGAAGGTGAAGTTGAGCCATCTGTACCTGTGCCCAAGCCGGTTGCAGTTACACCCGAGCCGATTAGCCCCAGCCCAGATCTGATTGTGGAGGAAGAGTTGCCCGACTGGCTCAAGGAAGTGCAAGAGCATGAAGGTGAAGTTGAGCCATTTGTACCTGTGCCCGAACCGGTTACAGTTACACACGATCCGATTAGTTCCACCTCAGATTTGATTGTGGGGGAAGAGTTACCCGACTGGCTCAAGGAAGTACAGGAAGAACCTGAGCCGTTGGCTCTCAAAGAGCTGCCGGCGCTGCCTGAATTTGAACCAGGCGAAGACCTTGGCCTTGAGGAAGAAGAGTTACCGGATTGGTTGCGGGAAGCCCAACTGGACATCGAAGAACCTTTTGAGCCTTCGGAACCCAGTCCCGAACCTTTTGCCGAAGTTGAGGCAGAAGAACTAATTATAGAAGAGGAATTGCCTGACTGGCTGCAAGAAGTTCCAACCGAGTTACCGCTGGTGAGCGAGGTAGAAGCTCCGTCTCCGGTCTTGGCCGAAACCGCCGGGGTTAGTGAAGCGGAATTGGTAGACGAAACAGGTCTACCTGACTGGCTGCGGGGCGCTGAGGAGGAAGTTGAACCTGCGATTATCACCCCACCTGTGACCGAGGCGATCGCCGCCGAGGAAATCGGCGAGGAATTTGTAGAAGAATTTGTCCCGGCGGAAGAACTCATCGAAGAAGTTCCGGTCAGCCTGCCTCCTGCTCCTACCATCGAAGTGCCGGCCGTCGCTGCACCTACAGGTATACCGGATTGGTTACAAAAACTGCGCGAAGTCCAGGTAGAAGAAGAACCTGTACCGGTTTTGGCCGCGCCGCCGCTCGTTTCCGTTGGGGCAGCGCCCGCTAGAGTTGCTCCTGAACCGGTCCTGGCCCAAGCCGCCCCCTCCCCTGAGCCGGTATTTCCGCCTGAGGCTGAGGAGCGATTCCGCCAAGCCCAGATCGCGCGTGATAAAGGCGACTTCGAAGGAGCCACCCGCCTTTATAACTCGCTCATCTCCAGCGGCGCTTTCCTGGATAAAATCATCGAAGATATGCAGCATACCATCAAAAGCCATCCTGATCATTATCTCCTCTACCAGGTGATGGGGGATGCCATGATGCGGAATGGTCGTTTACAGAGCGCGCTCAAAGCCTATCGGGAAGCTCTAACAAAATTGCACTAAGATTGATCCGCCGCCACATCGCTGCGAAAAAACCGGGCTAACGCCCGGTTTTTTTATCTGAAGATTTGTCAACCAGGCCCAAGTCTAGCCCACGAGCTACACAACGCCTCGAAAAACGGTGCAGCCCAAGCGCAGGGCTGGCAGCTTATGTATGACTCTACGATTAACTACAGAGAAGGGCAACCAAGCGTGTTGGCGCTGGCTTGTGCCAAAACCGGGGAAATCTCGACCACGAGATGACACCCTTATTGATTGGGAGAGTGGTATGGTGACCGGACTGGCTCCTCTCACCGATCGCCTTGACCGGGAACTCAGCCGGAATGAGATCCTTGAGGCGCATGCGCGTTATGAGTCGAACCAGCAACGCCAGACGCCAACCATTCGAATATATGCTCACGATGCTCCAGAGCCGGGGTATTGGCAAGTCGGAGATCCTGCACACCGCCGAAAGCCTGTTTCATGACCATGTTCCGGCCAATCGCCACGGGTTAAAGAGTTGCTGGATTTACCGCCGGCATGGGCAGGAGGGTTTCGGGGCGACCATGCCGCCGGGCGAAATACCGAGGTATGATTTTCGTTTCAAGAGTATGGCTGAAATGGTCGAGGCTCATAAGGTGGAGATAACCAAGACAAATTGAGGCATGGGCCGGATCAATAAGTTTTTCAGTGTACCCCCCTCAACATGCTGCATGACGAGGTAGGATATATCACCTGCGTGCCCGTAGTCGAAGACCGGCAAAATGTGATGGTGATTTAACTGGGCTACCGCTCAAAGCGAGCAGCGAAGCCAGGTTCGTGAGCATAGTAGGGGGGCAGAACTTTGATGGCTACGTAACGATCCAAGGCGGGTTGGTAGGCTTTGAAGACGGTAGCCATACCGCCCTGTCCTATCGGCGCAATGACCCGGTATTGCCCTAGCTGTTGGCCGGAGAGGTCTGGCATAATTCACCTCCTGGGTCTGATGAGGACCACACTCCACGGTAGTATGTGCGTTTGACCTGGCAATACGGCAATCGGAACAGAGCTTTTAGCCGGCTGGCTATAGCTACGGCGCACCTGAGAACAGCGCCAATGGGGGAGATTTGGTGAGGTTTGGGTTGTAGCTATCTAGCCACTGAGGGGATTTTCTACACCCATCTTATTTTATCACAGATGAGATTCCAAAACAATGGCTAGCAGCCTGTCGGAGAGAGTCGACAGGTAGAATATAAAATACTCGTAATTACTCAGCCCTACCGCCCATGACCGCCGACGGCTGACGGCTGACCGCCACATCTTGTATAACAGCAACTTTTTCTGGCGGTCGGCAGTCCCCCAAGGGGAGGCGAGGCGCTCTCTGCGGTCTGCGGTCAGGAATACTCAATTTGGGGTAGCCTGAATAGTTACAAATACTCTATCTAATTGTTATGTTACTCCTTGCCCGGTAAGGTCAACCTGAGTACGTCAGGCCATATCTTGATTTACAGCCAGTCGACTATTACGCTGATAATCCCCTTTTATCCCCTGGAAAATACCGAGTGACCGCCGCTGCCACCTCCTCCAGCCAACGTTGGCGCTCCGTGGCCGTACTGGTGACGACGATGCTGAATGTTCGGCGGTAAAAGGTCTTGACCCCGCATAGGTCAAAGATGCAGTTTTTCCACAGCCTTTCCAGGGGGTCGCCAAAGACCCTCAGTTCCCGTTCCGAGGCCGTGTTGGAGGTATTAAACACCAGGGCAGCCCGAGCCTGTAACAACCCGACCGGAACCCCTTCCCCCTGGTCTCCTTCCAGAAAACGATAGGCCACCCCCGGCCGGAAGACCCGGTCTACCCAGCCCTTCAAAATAGCCGGGGGCTGCCCCCACCAGTTGGGATGAACGATAATCAGGCCGTCAGCGGCCATGATTTCCCGGCAATGCACCTCCAGATCCGGCGGTAAGGCCGCTTCACGGGGGATTTCGTCAGCAGGCAGGAGCGGATCAAACTTCTCAGCATACAAATCGTGCAAAATGACCCCGTACCCGTTCTCCCGCAGGGTTGCCAGCACGACTTGGGCAATAGCGTGGTTAAAACTATCCTGGTTGGGATGAGCGAGAATAATGGATAGCTGCATAAATTTACCTTTCCGAGCGTTACCTAGGGGAGCCTGGCGCCGCCATTAGTACGTAAATAGTGATGGATGACTCCTCTATTTTAATAAAGCCGGCCCAAACTGTCCAACAAAAAAGGAGCAGTGTGAAATGAATTCCAAAATTCTGGTGGCGTATGCCACTAAATTTGGATCGACAGAGTCTAGTTATTCGAGTATTTATGATAAAGACTTGTTCTAACGGCGGCAATAAAGTAAAATCGTTGACTGGAATCCCCTTTTTCAGGAGGTTAAACCTGTGTCATCAACGCATGTAGTGACGCCGCTGTGGGAGTCACGGTCATTAAGCGCCATATTGGGCGTTCCGGTTTTTCTTAAAATGGAAGCATTCCAACCTTCCGGTTCCTTTAAGGCCAGGGGGATGGGAGCCGCTTGCCAGACCAGTTGGCAAGCGGGGGTGAGGCAAGTGGTGTGCGCGTCGGGGGGCAATGCGGGCTATGCCGTTGCTTATGCTGGCCGCCAATTGGGCATGGAAGTAACAATCGTTCTTCCCAAAACAACCCCGGCCTGGCTGCAAAATCTCATTCAAGGGGAAAATGCTGAAGTAATTGTTTACGGTGATAACTGGGATGCCTCCCATACCTACGCTGTTCAGTTAGCCCAACAGCGAAACAGCACCTACGTCCATCCCTTTGACGATCCCCATGTTTGGAGTGGCCACGCCAGCATGATCCACGAGATAGCCGAAGTGGGCGTCGAGCCTGGAGTTGTGGTGCTTTCTGTAGGCGGAGGAGGATTGTTGTGCGGGATATTGGAGGGGATGCACCAGGTAGGATGGTATGAAGCGCCTGTTCTGGCCGTCGAGACCGAAGGGGCTGCTTCGTTTGCCGCTTCGGTCAAAGCCGGACAACTGGTGACGCTCGACCGGATTACTTCCGTGGCCACCACTTTAGGTGCACGCACCGTGACCCCGCAAGCCCTAAAATGGGCCCAGAGCCACCAGATTATTCCCTGGATAGTAAGCGATCGGGCCGCTGTTGACGCCTGCCTGCGCTTTGCCGACGAGCATCGTGTTTTAGTCGAGCCAGCCTGCGGCGCATCCCTTTCCGCGGTATATCAGCGGGCCAAGCCGTTAATAGGACTTGAGCCGGTTGTCATCATTGTCTGCGGTGGGGCAGGGGTAAATCGGGAACTTCTGGAAGAATGGGATCGAAAGATATAGTTCCCTAAGCCCTGGGCAGCCAAAGCACTAACACTAGAACCCCGATCAAGATAATCACCCCTCCCGCAACCAGAGCCATTGACAGTGGGCGAAAAGCAATGGCTGGTCAAAAGGCGAGAACCTCAATTTCTGTGGAGTCTGATGGACTGATGAGTCCCCTGGAACGTGCTGCTCAACTGAAATGTGAAGCCGACTTGCTGATGCAAGAAATCCGGTTGATGAATTTGTTGAGTTCATTCAGCCGGATTGTTCCCACCGGGAGTTATTTTCTGGATGTAATGGTTTATCCGGACCTTGATTTTTATCTCTTCCCGGTCTCTATCGCTCAACTCTTTCAGATCGGTGCTCAATTGGCGAGTTCCGAGAGAGTTTATGAAGTGGTTTTTCAAAAATCTAGGCTTACTGACCTGCCGGGGGGACTATATCTGAAGGCCCGCGTTGAATACGGGGATTGGGGACGACCGTGGAAGATTGACCTCTGGTCGCTGGATGAGGCCCTTATCGCGGCCAAGATGCAGGAGATGCAGGGGTTTAAGGACCGGATGACAGACTATCTCCGCGAACAGATTATCACCTACAAACTCTCCATCATGACCGAGCAGCAGCGCACTCCCATGTTTAGCGGGGTGCATATCTACCGGGCCTTTATTGACGAAGGTCTGTCGGATTTTCGGGAGGTGACCCAATATTTGCTTGAACACGACATCAAAATGGGCTAAAGGCTCAAGCGAGATATTCCCCTGATTTATACCACGACTGAGCTCAGATTAACCACCAACCTATCGGCCTCCGCCGGCGTACGCAACTCAACCACCGCCAGATAAGCATATTCAGGCAGTTTGAATAAAGTTGGGTACTCACGGCGACGGCGCTGATAAGTCGTGATGACCCACCACAGGATCGAGTCTCGGCTCAGAAAAGTCTGCCGGAAAGTCTCCCGATTGCCGGCATAGAGCTTCTCTCGAAACAGAACGCGCTTCACCGTTCTGGATAGCGCCCGCCCAAAAACCACGCGAAAGGGATAATTCAACCAGATCAGGGTGGTAGCCCGCCCCCAAACAATGTCTCTGACCTCGCTGTAGTTGCCATCCAGAACCCACTGTTCGGCAGCGACGGCGGCCTGGGTCAACTGCCTCAACTCCTCGTCCGGTCGGGGCGACCAATTCGGCTGCCAATGGAGGACGTCCAGTTCGATGTGGGGAACATTCCAAATGTTGGCCAGGGTACGGGCCAGGGTGGTTTTCCCGGAGCAACTGGTCCCGATGACGACCACTCGTTCCAGGGGAAAGGAATAGGGGTGGTCCACTTTCATCATCCCTCCTTATTCGTCCATAAGAGGCAAAGCCAGTTATCCACGAATTATACCACACCCTAGCAGCCTGAAAGCAGACGGTGGCTCAGGATGGGTGATCGTCATCCTGCCACCACTCCAACCCGACCTGCACTTCGGTGGGTTGAAAACCAACCGACTGGTACAACCGGGCCGGGGGACCGTCGTAATCGGCCACCATCACCAGGGTTTCGAGGATCTCCCCGTCAAACGCCGGAAAGATGAGATCGGTGCGATAGCCTAAAGAATGAACATGCATGGTCTTTCTCCCCAGTTTCTGGTTGATGCTGGCTTCATTATCCTGATTTCGCTATGCCTTTGCGGACGGCATAGGGATGCCGCCCTACGGAAATTTGGCTCTACTGAGTCAGCAGCCAGTCGTCAGTTAGGGGCGTCTATTTGGGCCAGCGGGTAACGAAAAAGTAATAGCTGATTCACCTTCTTCTTGTTTTTCTAACTGCAACTGACCACGATGCATTTCAATGATACAGCGGCTAAAAAATAACCTGGGGTTATGGTCATCAAAAAAAAGAGCTTTACGCTGACCCTGGGCGCTGACCCTGAAGATAATCCTGGAGTTAGCCTGGTTTACCAGGAGCAAAATTTCAGCCGGTTCATCGTCGGGAATGGTGCGAATAGTTTCTAGCAGTATCTGGCTTATGGCCTGCTGGATACCTCGGCTGTCAGCCCACATCAGGGGTAGATTACCGGTCAGGTTTAGGGTTATGACCGGCTTAATTGACCTTTTGCCCACAATCCAATGCTCCAGGGTCGTCGAGATAGTCTCCCGAATAAGCTGGTTTACATCAATTTCTTCCAGCGTCACCTCAAACCATCTGAATGACAGGTAGTATACATCCAATAATTCATTAATAAGTTCAAGCAATTGCCCGCCAATGGCTCGAATACTGGTCAAGTATTTTCTTTGTACCTCATTAAGCGAGATGGTATCAGGAGAAGAGAGCAAAAAAGCAGAAGAAGCAGTAATGGCTGTGAGAGGAGCACGAGTTTTATGAATGATCCCTGACAGAAAATATTGAAGATTTCTGATGTCCGAGGTGAATAAAACCAGCTCTTCCGATTGCTTCCTGGCCGAAGGCAAAGGTTGTTTTTGAAACTTTTTTATCTCATCAACAAGATGCAGCAAATCGTCGGCTGAACGATGAAGATAGATCAGGTAATCCCTCTGTTTTTCGGTAAGTAGGCCGGTTTTGTTAGACAACATCAGGTCCGAGTAGCCAATGATGGCCGTCAGAGGGGTTCGGATTTGAAAACTAATGGTCGCGGCAAATTCATGCAGTACTCTCAGCCCCTGTTTGGCCAGGCGGGCGGAGATAAACGGTTGATTTTGCTCATTGTTAGATTGAGAAGGTTGGTCCATTTTTTGACTATCTTCGATTGGAAAATTTGGTTAAATTGAGTTAGAGAAATACCCCCGGCCAACCCTCGGCGTATAATACCGCCTCTGCCAGCGACTCAGCCCATCCAAACCGGGGAAGAGTACTCTTTCGGTGATGTTCACCTGGTCTAACTTGTCGCGGATTTCCCACTTCAGTTCAGCCGGAATCACAATCTTGCGCCACATATCTGGATGATCTTGCAGCCACTCGTCGAGCACTGCTTTGGGATCGGGCATAACCGAGAACAAAGCAAACTGATTGACGATTCGTTCATCAATGGACGGCGGTTCGAAGAATACTACAAAATTGGACGGGGTCAAGGCATCGAGATCTTTGAGCGATTTGACTGAATTAGAGAGCATTTCGACGGTGAAATAATCGGCCCCTTCAATACGTAACTCTGATTTGAGTTTGTTGGGCAGCAACTGGTGCGCTCTGACGTGGTTGACCGCCCAAATGGCCCCATCCTGATCAAACCTGTCGATATTAGCCGTAGCAAAATGGGCGGCCACCAGGGGAGAGATTGTCCAATCCAGCAACCGGGTTGGTAGACCATGATGCTGAGCCAGACTCAGCCAGTGCCACAGGGTATCTCGCTCGACAATGTTTCGATGGGCATATTTTCTAAAATTGCGCAGGAGGTGGGGTTCGAGTTCAGAGAAGTTGCCACCCAGGCGGACTAAAGTCGTTTCAAGCCGATATGAAGCATAGGACAGGCCACGAAAAACAAATGGGGAACGAAAGCAGCACA
The DNA here is from genome assembly GCA_964622215.1 of uncultured Caldilineaceae bacterium. Taxonomy (GTDB): domain Bacteria; phylum Chloroflexota; class Anaerolineae; order 4572-78; family J111; genus DSQQ01. The sequence goes on along the minus strand of CAZUNT010000055.1, from coordinate 2,565 downwards.
ATTCGGGCCGCCATGAATCCGCAAACAATTGATCTTGTAACTCGCTCCAACTACCAATACGAACTTCATTCATCTTGCCTCATAATACTATTCGGGGAACGCCCTACCTGATCGAGATTTTTGGTCTCGTTTCAAGGTAACTACTCAACCATCAGCCTCAATGAGCTACATGACCGCTGACGGCAGAGAGCGCCTCGCCTCACCCCTCGCCCCTTCGGGCGTCCCGGAAGCGGGACGGGTGCGCTGAAGAACGTGGGGGACCGCCGACCACCATAGTTCGCTCTGTAACCCATCTTTTCGGCGGTCCCCCAAGGGGAGGCGAGGCGCTCTCAGCGGTCGGCGGTCAGAGTTGCTGAGATATGGGGTCGGCTGAGTAGTTACGATGAAATGATTATAGTGGATTACAATGAAGATGTCCAGCAGGAAATTTCTGCACTCCACGGGGGTTTTAGGGAGCTATTTTAACCAAAATAAGGGAGATATTGTCGTTACCCCCGGCGGCATTGGCTGCCTCCACCAGAGCTTCGACAATACTAGCCGGGGTACTGTTAACTCGTTGTAACTCCGTCATCATTAACTCATCACCCACCATCTTCCATAGGCCGTCGCTGCATAACAGCAACCAATCGCCCGGAGCTACAGCTACGTCTTTGAAAGCTGGTTCCAGTGGAGATTCGTGCCCAACGGCCTTGGTTAAGATATTACCCAGGGGGTGATAGCGGGCCTGTTCCTCGGTAATCACCCCCGCCCCAACCAGTCGAGCCACCCAGGAGTCATCCACCATAAGGCGGGTTAATTTTGAGTCGCGGCCCAGGTAAGCTCGTGCGTCGCCGGCATGGCAGATGTAGACTGTCGGGGGGCAAACTAAAGCCAAAACAATAGCAGCCCCCATGGGGCGATCTTGGCGAGCTTGTTGCGCCGCCGTAAGGACAGCTTCGTTGGCGGTTTCAAGGGCGGTGATAATCAATTCTTTGGCTGCGGCCGTCGAAAGGGGGTCGGGTGCAGTCCGGAGACGATCCCGGATAAATTCCCCGGTTGTGGTAGCCGCCAGTTCGCTGGCCAGTTCGCCGGCGTCTTGCCCCCCCATACCATCGGCAACAATGTAAATCCCGGCGGCGTCATCTAGCCAGAGATAATCCTGATTGTGGTCAAGTTTGCGGCCCGGGTCTGATTTATGTGCAGATAAGAAAGTCATTTTGTTTATACCCTTCAGTTTAGTCAGTGTTTCCCCACCACCGAATTGTTATCCAGTATAGCATTGATATGAGATGCTGACAATGGTCTCAAAGTAGCGGGCCAACGACTATTCTTTTTTCGCAATCAGCCCAGGGATTCAGCCGGGTTAAAAAGTAAGGTCCAACCATTGCAACGCCAGCACCACCAGGGGTGCAATTACCAGGGCCGGCAACAAGTTGCCTACCCGGACACGCTTTAAATTAAGCAGCACCAAGCTAATACCAATAATCAATACTCCCCCCGTAGCGCTCATTTCGACAACTGCCGGATGATCGACGGTGACGCTGCTTAAGCTAGCCCCCATAAACCGGGCAGCCAGGCTCAGTCCTCCCTGGTAAACCAAGATAGAGACGGCCGAAAAAAGAACCCCTGGACCCAGTGACGCGCCAAAGGCCAGCGAGGCAAAACCATCCAACATACTTTTAAGAGCTAACGGCTGGTAGTTACCGGTCAAACCATCGAGCACAGAACCAACCACAGCTAGTGGTCCCACACAGAAGAGTAAACTGGTAGTCACAAAAGCGCGAGTAATAGATCGCCCAGACTCGGCCTCGCCGGGATGTCCAAAGCGAGCTTCGAGCCAGTGTCCCACCACCTCCAGTCCCGTCTCGATACGCCACCATTCGCCCAAGACTCCCCCCAGCAACACGCTGCCCATAACAATCAGCAAGTTTTGGCTTTGCAGGGCCATGCTCATGCCTAAAACCAGGGTGACCAAGCCCAGGCCGTTCATCACCGTTTCCTGGATTTTTTGGGGTAGACGGGGGCCTAACAGAACGCCGAGCGTCCCCCCGATAAGGATAGCTGTCATATTAATAATCGTGCCCGTCATGTAGTCAACCTCACCAGCGTTATTTTATCACCACAGCAGGTTATAGAAAAGACAAAGCCACCTTGTGGAGCAGGTGGCCTTTCGAAAAAAATAATAATAGAAGTTCTAAACTTAATAAAAAATTATAAATTTTGAACGAGGTTGCTAAAAACATTACCTACAACGGGGCCAACTATGAGCAGAATGGCGATAACTACAATGGCTACCAAGACCAGGATTAAGGCATATTCCACCAAACCTTGACCTTGCTCACGGGGCAGAAACAACATAATCGCTTTACCTCCTTTCCTAAAAGATTTTGTAAATAAATCCCCAATGTCATTAAGTTAAGGAGTCCAGACTTCAGTCTGGTCGGCAGAATAAATTCTGCACTCCGGCTTATCTTAATGACATTGAATAAATCCCCACTTCATTATAAAGCCTGCCGGTTTGAATCCGGTTTGAACCGTTATCGATAACTAAAAAAAGCCAGCCGTTTAGCTGACTTTTTTACATAT
>CAZUNT010000054.1:21625-36022 GCA_964622215.1 uncultured Caldilineaceae bacterium | reverse complement strand
ATCTTTTTGGATGTAATCTTTGAGTAAAGGGAAAAGTGACATATATCTCACCTGTGAAGTAGGGAGTAGGGAGTAGGGAGTAGGGAGTAAGAAAGAAATCCCTTACTCCTTACTCCCTCTCCCTACTGCCGATTTACCAGTCTAATCGTTCCACAAATACTGCAATTTTGCCGCCGCAGGCCAGGCCAACTTCCCAGGCATTCTCATCGGCCACGCCGAAGTGAAGCAGCTTGGGCCGCCCGGTTTTGATAACTTGAAGGGCCTCCTCAGCCACTGCTCCCTCCACGCAGCCGCCGCTGACTGAGCCGACCATCTCGCCCTTGTGGTTGATGGCCATTTTGGAGCCGGGCGCGCGGGGCGAAGACCCCCAGGTTTTGACGACCGTTGCCAGGGCGATTTTATCGCCACGAGCTTGCCAGGTTTCAAGAGTATTCAAAATTTCTTTCACTTGGTTATCTCCGTAATTTTTATGATATTATCCTTGATTTTTAAGATAATGCCAAGAACTTAAACGTGGATGAGCCTGTTCAAGCAGGATCTTCTGGTTTGGCCAGGGCCTCTTCGCGCAGTTGGCGGCGGAGGATTTTGCCGGTTAGAGCTTTGGGTAAGTTCTCGCGGAAGACGACGAGGCGGGGCTGCTTGTATTGAGCGAGATGCTCCCGGCAATAGGCACGAATCTCGGCGGCAGTGGCCGTTTGGCCGGGCCGGAGCACCAGGTAAGCGGCAATTTTTTCGCCGCGCAGGCCGTCGGGCAGGCCGATGACAGCGGCTTCTAATATTTTGGGATGCTGGTACAACACTTCCTCCACCTCGCGTGGATAGACGTTGTAACCGGCGCTGAGAATCATGTCTTTCTTGCGGTCAACGATGTAAAAATAGCCTTCTTCATCCATACGAGCAATGTCGCCGGTGCGCAGCCAGCCCTCGTGCATAGCCTCGGCTGTTTCGGTTGGGCGATTCCAGTACCCCTGCATCACCTGGGGGCCTTTGATCATCAGCTCACCGGCCTCCCCCTGGGGCAACTCTTGGGTGTAATCTTCGGCGTCAACAATTTTGGCATCGGTGCCGATAATAGGCACGCCAATGCTGCCAAATTTGCGCTGGCCCTGGAGCGGGTTGACGTGAGTGACCGATGAAGCCTCGGTCATACCGTAAGCCTCGGCAATACGCGCGCCGGTGCGGGCTTCAAATTTCTCCATTACATCTACCGGCAGCGGCGCCGCGCCGCTGAAAACTGCTTTAATTGAGGTCAGGTCAATTTTGTCGATGCCACGATAATTGTTAAGCGCCACAAACAGGGCCGGAATACCGGTAAAGAAGGTGGGGCGCTCGGCCACAATCGCATCGACGATGGTTTTAATCTCGGGTTGAGGAATCAGCACCAACGTCGCCGCCAGGTGAACACTCAAGTTCATCAAGCCGTTCATCCCATAGACGTGGAAGAACGGCATAATGGCTAGCGCCTTGTCTTGAGCCTCGTGGTGTTTGTACAAAAGAAAGGTTCTAATTTGGGTCAGGCTGGCAATCAGATTACGATGGCTGAGCATCGCTCCTTTGGGTAGACCGGTGGTGCCGCCGGTGTATTGCAGGCAGGCTATATCGTTGGGCTGCAGGTCAACCTGGGGTGGAGGTTGGCGCTGCCGGTCAATCAGTTTTTTGAAGGCGTGAACCGTGTCGTTGTAGGGCACAGAGACCCATTTGCCCTGGCGGCGTAGCTCCAAGGGGGCGAGCAGCCGTTTGGCCAGCGGCATGTAATCTTGAATACCACTCAGGATGACATGTTCAAACGACAGCTTTTGCCTGACGGCTTCGATACGCGGCCAAAAAATATCGAGGCTGATGACCGCTTTGACCCCGGAATCGCCCCATTGGTACTCCAGCTCTCGCTCTACGTAGAGAGGATTGGTCATCACTGCAATTGCGCCGAGCGAGAGGGTGGCATAGTAAGCAATGATGGTTTGGGGACAGTTAGGCAGCATAATGGCCACCCGGTCGCCCTGCCGGATGCCCAGGGCAAACAGCGCCGCCGCCAGCTTGTCTACCTGGGGCTTGAGTTGATCGTATCTGAGTCGAGTACCCATAAATACGGCCGCGGTCTGGCGAGGGTACTTTTCAGCAGCGTGGCCCAGCAAATCGGGAATGGTCAGCGGGGGAATGACTAACTCCGCCGGAACTTCGGCATCGTAAAATTTTAACCAGGGTTGTGACGGCATACCTGTTCCCAGACGTAAATCACGCTAAATTTTTATCGGCAGATTTATATTATAACACAACCCTCAAATTTTCAATCAATCTTATTTCCTGCTACTGCCACAAATAGCAAACTCATGGTATAATCCGCTTAGTTTGGTTAATATTGGCTGAATAATGACCCTCAAAGAACTGCTGCGCAAAACCCATGACAATCTACTCATCTTGCAAGAACGAGAAGCCAAGTATGGCGGCAACGCGCCGCTTGATTTGCTTAACCAGGTCGCCGATCACCATCATGCCATCGGCCTCATCGAGCAAGCGCTTTCGACCGAATTGACGGAGACGGGATTAAAGGATTTAAAGGCGGCCTTGAAACCCTTATTGATCGGTAGAGTTGAAGAGCTTAACCTGGATGAGTTAAAACGAGATATTCCCCACCTGCCTTTTGAACCGGCGACCGTCCTTATTCCAGCCGGACCATTTTTGATGGGCAGCGATACCGACGACGCCGATGAAACACCTCAACATCTGGTCACTTTACCAGCCTATCAGATCGGCGTCTACCCGGTCACCCATGCCCAGTACGCCGAATTTATTAAGCGCGAGAAACAACACGAGCCGCCCCAAAGGATGGGTTGGTTTTTGCGCGAACCGCCCGCCGGCAAGCTGGATCACCCGGTGGTTGGGGTTAGTTGGGATGACGCGCAAGCATATTGCCGCTGGCTTAGCCGGCAAACGGGCCGCGTTTACCGCCTGCCCAGTGAAGCGGAGTGGGAGAAAGCGGCGAGTTGGGTCGAAGAGGTGAGGAGTGAGGGGGGTGGGGGGAAAAAGAGACAGTATCCCTGGGGAAATGAGTGGCAGGTTGGGCATTGTAATGTGGGTAGCGATGAGACGACCCCGGTGATGGCTTACCCCGACGGCATAAGCGCCTATGGCTGCTGCGATATGCTCGGCAACGCCCAGGAATGGACCACTACCCTATGGGGGAGTGACCCCCAAGTGTGCGCCTTTCCCTATCCCTATCAAGCTACGGATGGCCGCGAAGCTCTGACCGCCAACCATCTCCACCGGGTTTACCGGGTGCATCGGGGTGGCTCATTTCGAGACGATTCGGCCAAATTACGCTGTAGCGCCCGCGGCTGCTCTACCCCTGACAGCAAAATCCGTTGGCGCGGTTTTCGGGTAGTCATGGAAATATAGGTAGCAGGGAGTAGGGTCGCAGGAAGTATAATTCGCTTCGTATATCCATCGTTTACTGTTTTCTTAAAAGTGGAGGTTCGTCGGCAATGCCAAGAATCAAAATCAGCCAGCCTGAACGACGCGAGGCCGCTACATGGCAGCAAACCATCGTTGACCGTATTCGAGCGGGTAAAGTTGTGCCTATTATTAGCTATGTTGTTGATTGTGATCTGATTCTGGGCGGGCATATGTCGCTGGTTGAAGCCTATGCCGATTACGCACACTATCCTCTGGCCGACAAGTGTAACTTGCCCCAGGTGGTCCAGTACAAGGGAATTACGGATGAAAGTATTACCGATGCCTGGGCTCTCAAGTCGGATTATCTGAACTTCGTCAAAAACCGGCTGTTTGACTTGGCTGAAGCGAACGGCATCTCTAAGGAGGTGTTGGCGGAAGTCGAGGAGGCATTCGACGATGTAACCTTCTCTGAATTTGCCGAGCGCTTGGGTTATCCTCGCTTTGAGGGGGGAGCGTTGGACCCTATGTTGATTCTGGCTGAGTTTCCCCTACCTATCTATTTGACCACCGGCTGTCATAATTTCATCGAAGCGGCGCTGAAGCGAGCAGGCAAAGCGCCTCGCACCGAGATTTGCCGCTGGCACAAGGGCCTGGAGAGTATTCCCTCGGTTTTTGACGGGGATTATCAGCCCAGTAAAGACGAACCGCTGGTTTATCATCTCCATGGTTTTGATGCCTATCCCGATTCGCTGGTGCTTACCGAAAATGATTACCTAGAGTTCCTGGTAGCGATTGCCCAGGAATTAGGCCGGGGTACCGATCCCATTCCCAAGCGGGTGCGGCAGGCTATGGCCGACTCCTCGCTGATCTTGCTGGGGTATAGCCTACAAAATTGGGATTTTCGCGTCCTGTTTTGGGGGCTGGTCAAACCCCGGCCCTTGCAGCACGCCAGCGTGGCTATTCAACTGCTCCCTGGTGAAGAGGAAAAAAGGTATCTGCAAGAGTATCTGCGGCGCGAAGCCAAGTTTGAAGTCTACTGGGGAGACATTGGGGAGTATTTGCAGGGGCTACGAGAAGCGCTGGGGTAGATTAATTGCGAGTTGTGAATTGTGAATAGTCAATTGTGAACGGGAGGAAATTGAGAATGGCTAAAGGGGATGATATTGAAGAGCGATTAATCAGCTTTGCAGTGAGGGTCATAAAGTTATGTGACCAACTACCAAAAACTCTGGCAGGTCAGCACATTGCCGGGCAGTTGCTGCGGAGTGGGACGGCTCCGGCGGCTCATTACGCTGAAGCTCGTGGGGCTGAAAGTACGAATGATTTTGTCCATAAGCTCAAAATTTGCCTGAAGGAACTGAACGAAGCCCGAATTTGGCTGAAAATTATCGCCAGAAGCGAAATGTTGCCCGAGTCCCGGCTTGCCAGTCTCGCCGAAGAATGTGACGAACTCTGCCGCATCATCAACGCCAGTATAAAAACAACGCTCGCCAAAAATGCCCATTAATAATTCACAATTCACAATTCACAATTCACAATTATTTTGGGGGTTTCCATGACCCAATCCAGCAGCAACCCTTACATCGGACCCCGCACCTTTACCCGACAAGAGCGTGATCGCTTTTTTGGCCGGGAGCGGGAAGCCAGAGACCTGTTCTCGCTGGTCGTTTCGGAGCGGCTGGTGCTCTTTTACGCTCAATCAGGGGCCGGTAAAAGCTCGCTGGTTAATGCCCGGCTGGTTCCGCAACTGCACGAGGCTGGTTTTGCCGTGCTGCCCAGTGGCCGGGTCAGCGGTGAATTGCCGGCAGGGGTTAAAGAAGTTGGCAATATCTTTACCTTTAATTTGATGCTCAGCCTGGACCAAAGTGGAGGCGATCCCCAATGTTTTGCCCGCCTGCCTTTGACCGATTTTTTGACTCGATTGGTCAGCGCCGATGAGGAGCATTACTTCTATGAGGCGGATGTCGAAGCGAAGGAGGGATATATCGAAACGCCACACGTTTTGATTATCGACCAGTTTGAGGAGATTATCATCACCCATTCGGCTCGTTGGCCGGAACGGGAGGACTTTTTCCGCCAACTTGACCGGGCCATGACCGATGATTCGCTGTTGTGGGTGGTGCTGACTTTCCGCGAGGATTATCTCGCCGCCATTGAACCCTATGCCTCGTTGCTGACCGATAAAATGCGCGCCCGTTTTTATATGCCGCGGATGGCTTATGAGTCTGCTCTGGAAGCGGTCAAAAAACCGGCTGACCAGGCCGGCCGGCCCTTTGCGGCCGGCGTGGCCGAAAGCTTGGTGGATAACCTGCGCCAGCTTCGTCTTCAAAGTGGACTGCAGACCGCCGACCATAGACCGCCGGAAGGTATTTTAAGTAGTGATGACGAGCCGTTGGCTCAAGAAATTGCTGGCGGTCAGCCACCCCACAGGGAGGCTTCGCACTCAGCCGTTGGCGGTCGTTCTGGCTTGGGCCAATTTGTCGAGCCGGTGCAATTGCAGGTGGTGTGCTATCAATTGTGGGAGAAGTTGAAGGCGCGACTCGCTGCCGAAATTACCCGGCAGGATTTGCAGGAACTCGGCGACGTAGATACTGCCTTGATTGAATTTTACGAACAAGCTCTGGCCAGGGTTCTGGCCGAAACCGGCGAGACAGAGATTAATCTACGCGACTGGTTTGAGCGCAAGCTGATCACCGAGGCCGGCACGCGGGGCAGTATCTACCGGGGGGTGGATAAAACCGAGGGTATCTCCACCCGAGCGGCAGATTTGCTGGTCAACCAGTTTTTGCTTCGCACCGAAAATCGGGCCGGTGGCATCTGGTATGAGCTGGTGCATGATCGTTTGGTCGAGCCGATTGGGCAGTCTAACCAGACTTGGCGCGAACAGCAGCCGTTGCTGCAAATAGCCCGCTCCTGGGCTATATCGGGCCAGAACGAGCGCCAGTTGTTGGTGGGGCCGGCTTTGCAGGAGGCTCTGGACTCGAACTGGCGCAGTTTAGGGCCACTGGTAGTAGAATTTATTACGGCCAGTCAAACCGCCGAACAAGCCAGAGAAGCAGCCTTGTTGGCCGAAAAAGAAGCCCAACGCCAGCATGAATTGGAACAGGCGCGGGCGTTGGCCGAGGCCGAACACCGGCGGGCCGAAGCCCAAACCCAGGCCGCCCGGCGTCTCCGGTGGATTATCGCCGCCCTGGCGGCTACGCTGGTGGTTTTAATGGGGCTGGTAGGCGTGGCGGTGTATGCCTTTATCCAGCGGCAAGAAGTTTTGATTAGTCACCAGGCTATTACGACCTCGCTGCCTCTGAACGGGCGACTCTATGCTGCCGTCGCCCCGGATGGGCGGACAATCCGCTTGACCGACACAGCCCAGGATAAGTTGTTGTACAGCCTGGCCGGGCATACCGCCGCAGTAACCAAGTTCAACCTCAGCGATGATACCACTTACCTGGCTTCCTCAGATGCGAGTGGGGTCACGATTGTTTGGGATCTGCGTGACGGTCAGCCGGTGGCCAAGTTGGAGGGTCACACCGATGTTATTCGCTACGTCGTTTTTTCACCCGATGGCCGGTTGATGGCCACCGGCGGCGATGACGGAACCACTCATGTGTGGGATACCTCCACCTGGCAGCCCCTCCATGTCCTCAAAAGCGATGGTGGTTCGATTATTAGCGTCGCTTTTTGGCGCGACTCCTCGCTGCTCGTCACTGCTACCACCGACCGCAACTATACCATTTGGAATCCCTGGACCGGACAGAGAGTGAAATAATGGTCAATTGCCAATAGTCAATTGTTAATTATTCATTGACCATTGATAATTGACCATTGATAATTAATTTGGAGGGAGTGCAGAAGCGCGAAAGGTAGAGCATTTACCCAGTTGCGGTACATATGGAGAATCTCTATGATAAACAATTTCTTTTTATACCAAACGGTACCAAAAAGCCAGCATAAACATCAAGGTGACCGTTTGCAGCCCAAAAATCGGCAAGGTGTTGACGACGTAGTCGCGCATGGTGTAACGCCCCGGCTCGCGTACCAGCAGATTGTCGCCGTCGGTGAGCGGGGTGACGTAACAGGCAAGCACAGCAAAAGCAATAGAGATGACAAAAGGCTCCGGCGGCGCACCCTGGGCTACGGCCAGGCTGATGGCAATGGGGGTAATCAGGGCCGCCCCCACCGCCCCGCCGATGACCTGGGCCATGAGACTGGTGAGCAGATGCAGCATAACCAATGAACCGAACACACCCAAGTTCTGGCTCAGGCCCACAATTGATTGGGCGATGATTTCGGCGGCCCCGGTTTTTTGTAGGGCCATACTCAACGGTAACAAGCCTCCCACCAAAACCAATAAACTTACGTTGATGCTCTGGTAGGCTCGCTCCGGGCTGAGGCATCCGGCCAGCACCAGCGCCACCGCTGCCAGGACACTGGCCGTACCGAGTGAAGCCAGGCCCGAAACGACCAAAATCAACATCACCCCCAGAATCGCCAGGGTCAAACGCGCTTTAGCGGTGACACGCTCGCCCGGCTGCGGCCCCAAATCGGTCATCGGCACCAGGCTCAGGTCTCGCCCGATTTCACAGAGCTGGGCCGGCGGTCCCTGAACCAGGAGCGTGTCGCCGGCGGCCAAAATGAGCTGAGGCAGGCTCTCGCGGATTGCCTGGCCGTGCCGGTGGACAGCCAGAATATTCAAGCCATAGCGATGCCGAAAGTTAAGCGCGGCCAGGCTTTGGCCGACCAAAGGCGAGCGAAACGGAACCATCACCTCTGCCAGCCGGAGCATATCCGGTTCGAGCCGGTCGAATTCATCCAGGTCGGCGGGGCCTTTGGGTTCCAGGCCATGCATATAAGCCACTTGCAGAACGCGACCCACATCGCCTTCCACAATCAACAAGTCATCCTGCTCCAGCACCATATTGGGCCTGGCCGGTTGAAGCTTTGCTCCTTGCGGCTGCACGGCGATAACGTTTAATTTATGGGGCATCCACACCTTACCCGTAGCCTCCAGCGACTTGGCAATCAAATCAGAGGTGGACCGGACGCGCAGCCGGTAAAGCTGCTGGCCCAGTTGATAACTCTGCTGTACCTCGGCCAGCGAGGGGCGGTGCAGTTCGGGTGGCAGCTCGCGGGGCAAAAAGCGGCGGCCTGGCCCGATATACCACAGCAGGACCAGACCCACCGAGACCAGGGCGTAGGGGGTCATGCTGAACAACCCTAACGAGCCGTGACCGCTCTCCACCAGCAGATCGCTGACCACCAGGTTCGAGGCCGTGCCGATGAGGGTCAGGGGATTGCCCACCGTGGCTGTAGTGGCCAGGGGCAGCAGCAGCCGCGAGGGGGAAAGGTGGGCCTGGCGAGCTACTCGCAGCACCGCCGGCAAAAGTAGGGCGACCACCAGGAGTCCATCCAGGAAGGCGGTCATGATGGCAGCCGTGAGGATAATGACCAGGATCAGGGCGATTTCCCCCCGATTCCCAAAGCGCAAGATTTGGTTGGCAATGAGGGTGGCCACGCCGGTTTCAAACAGGGCTGCGCCGATGACAAAGACACTGGCGATAATCAAGATGACCGGCTGCCCAAAGGCGCTGAAGGCTTCCGCCGGGCTAAGGATACCGCTGACAATCAGCAGCAGCATGACCAGCAGGGCGGTCAGGTCGGCTCGCAAGCGCTGGCTGGCCAGCACTAGCAGAGTCAGAATAAGTAAGATGATAGTAAGGGTGGCTTCAAATGGCATAGTAAGACCAGGAATATAATAAAGAATGCCGAGTATACATTAAAACCGTCGCGAGTGACAATCTTTGCTTCTCGCGGCGGGTTTTGAGATGGGCCAATTTATTCCTCGGCCGGGGCGGCTTGGAGAGGGGGCGGCCCCGGCTCGCCGGTTTCAGCCGGGAGTTCTACCCGGTCAGCGCCGGCTTGGCCGGATTGGGTGAGACCGGCGGCAGGCAGGCTAAAACTAAAGGCGCTGCCGTGGCCAACCTGGCTTTCTACCCCTACCTGGCCGCCGAGTTTTTCGGCAATGCGCCGCACAATTGACAGGCCCAGGCCATACCCGCCGGTGCGTACCTGGTGTAGTTGGGTAAATTCGGTAAACAGGTGTTCTTGTTCGGCCGGGGCCAGTCCGGGACCGTTATCGCGTACCCAAAAGCGAATCAGGCTTTTTTCCGGCTTACCGCTGGCGGTAGGTGAGGCCAGGTCCGCGCCTAACTCAATTCGTGACGGCCGGCCGCCGTACTTGACGGCATTGCTGATATAGTTGGCCCAGATTTCTTCCACCCATGGTCCATAGCCCAGAGCGAGGGGCCACTCGGACGGCAGGCTGATTTCAGTCTCGCGCTCCTCAATCATGGCCTTCAGGCGTTCTAACGCGGCCGACACAAGCGCCGCCATGTCCAGGGGGGCCAGGACTACTTGCTCCACTTTACGCACCCTGGCCAGCAAAAGCAACTCATCCACGATGTTGGCCATTTTAAGGCCGATTCGGACTATGCCGTTCAGACATTCCTGGACGGCGGGATCGGGGGTATCGGCCAACTCTTCAGTCAAGATGCCGGTATAGCCGACCAGCATCGCCAGGGGATTCTTGAGGTCGTGAGCCACCGTGTGGGCAAACGCATCCAGTTCGGCGATTTGCCGTTCCAGGCCGTGTTGCAACCGATGTAAGGCCAGGTGTGTTTCGACGCGAGCCAGGACCTCTTCAACATGGAAGGGCTTGGTAATATAATCGACCCCGCCGGCGGCGAAAGCCTTAACCTTGTCCAGGGGTTCGTTTAAGGCGCTGAGGAAAATGACCGGCACCTCACTCGTCTGCTTATCGGCTTTGAGGTGGGCGCAAACGGTGTAGCCGTCCATCTGGGGCATCATAATGTCTAGCAAAATCAAGTCCGGAGGGGTGGAGTGGGCGGAGTGGAGCGCCGTCAGGCCATCCGAGGCAATCCGCACCTTATACCCCTGCTCGGTGAGGATGTTTCTGAGGAGACGCAAGTTGGCCGGGGTGTCGTCCACAATGAGCAGGCTGGCTTTGGGTTGAGCATCCATCTAAAACTCCTCGAAGACCTTTAGGGTCTGGATAGCGGCAGGGCCTGGCTAATCAACTCGACCAGGCGGCGATGTTCATACTGATCCGCCAGGGTGGAGAGGGCCTCAGCCAGCGAGGGGTCGTACGGATAAACTTTACCTGTCAAGGTAGCGATAAGTTCCACATCTCCCTCGATGACAGCCTGGTACAGCTCTTGCAGCAGGTTAACAGGTAGACTGACCAGGTCAACCGGCTTTAACACCTCTGACTGAGGCGGGGCTGGCTCAACTCTTTCAAGTTCCTGGTAGATGAAGCGCACTCCCAGGTATTTGTGCATCATCTCAAAAATTTCGGTGTCGCGGAAGGGTTTAGGCACAAAATCATGGCAGCCGTGGGCTATGGCTTCGGCAACCGGTTCGGTAGCGGTGCCGGTCGCCGACATGGCCACAATAATGGTTTGATCGCCATGGGGGCTGGCCTTAATGCGCCGGGTGGCCTCGTAACCGTCCATGATCGGCATGCGTAAATCCATCCAGATGAAGTGGGGCTGCCAGGCTTGCCAGATTTCTACGGCCTGCTGGCCGTTCTCGGCCTCTTGCAGGGCAAAGCCCAGCGGGGCCAGCAGTTTGAGCAGTAATTGGCGATTGGCCTGGTTATCGTCAACCACCAGGACACGGTAACAAGGTTGGCCCGGCTCCAACCCGACGACTCGGTTGGGGGCTTTGGAGGCAGGCGTTTTAACCAATTCTAACGGCTCAATCGGGATGTAAAAGCTGAAGGTCGTCCCTTGCCCCGGCTCGCTTTCAACCCAAATTTCGCCGCCCATCAAGTGGACAAATTTTTGGCAAATGGTCAGGCCCAACCCCGTGCCTTCATGGATTTGCCGCCCAATTTCGGTTTGGGAAAAGGCTTCAAACAGGGTGTTCAGTTCAGCCGGGTTAATACCGGGGCCGGTGTCGCTAACAGAAATATGAAGGCTGAAGGATGAAGGCGGAAGGTCTGATCCAATATTTTCATCCTTCATCCTTCTGCCTTCCACCCTTAAGGTTACGCTGCCCTCGGTGGTGAACTTAACGGCGTTACTGAGCAAGTTAATCAACACCTGCTGCAGCTTAATTTCATCTGCCCGGACGTGCCGGGGCGTATCCGGCAGCCGGTCAAAAATGAGGCGCAGCTTCTTTTCGGTGGCCCGCAGTTGAAACATCCCTTCCAGGTTATCCAGCAGCCGGTGCAAGTCAAAACTTCTCTGTTCTAGCGTTATCCGCCCGGCCTCTATCTTAGATAAGTCAAGCACCTGGTTAATCAGGGTGAGCAAATGTTCACCGCTGGTGATAATAACACCCAGATTGTCACTATGTTCAGGGGGTAAGGTGGAGCTGCGGGCCATCAGTTGGGTAAAGCCGAGAATGACATTAAGGGGGGTGCGCAATTCGTGGCTCATATTGGCTAAAAACGTGCTTTTGGCGCGATTGGCGGCTTCGGCGGAATCTTTGGCCTGCCGGAGCGCTTCTTCCATCAGCTTGCGCTCGGTGATGTCGAGTACCAGGATATACAAGCCTCCGGCTAACCCCTGTTCGATCATTTCGGGTATGTAGTTGACACTCAGCCAGCGGGGGCCCAGGCGGGGCAAATCCAAGATACTCTCAAATGAAACTTCCTGCCCGGCCAGGGCCGCCTCTATGTTAGGTGCTGCCCGGCTATAATAGGCCTCGCCCAGCACTTCTCTGACGTGCTTGCCGATGATTTCCTCGGCGTTAAGGCCGAAACCTTCCACATATCTTTTATTGACAAACCGGTAGCGTAGTTCGGCGTCTACATAACTGATAAAAACCGGGATATTGTCGGCAATCATTCGCAGTTGATGTTCGCGGGCCTGCAATTCCTGTTCAGCGCGCACCCGGTCGGTAATGTCGGCGATAAATCCTTCTAACGCCAGCAAACGCTCCTCGTCGTCGAAAACACCCTGGCCTTGTTCCCAGACCCACTTTTCCTGCCCTGCCTTGGTGGTCAGGCGATAGGTCAACTGGAAAGAGTGGTGAACCTGCACCGCCGCCTGCACCTGCGCCCACACTTGGGGCCGGTCATCGGGATGAATGAGGTCGGCGTAGGCCAGTTCGGTATTGTGGATAAAGGCGGCGGGTGGATAACCGGTTAAGGGCAGGCAGCCTTCACTCATAAACTCCATGGTCCAGTCCGGGTCATTTTGGCTGCGGTAAGCCATGCCGGGCAGATTGCTGATGAGGGTCGCCAGCGCCCGTTCGCTTTCGCGCAAAGCGGTGGTACGCTCTTCGACCAGCTCGGCCAGGTGGTCTTGGTGTTGGCGCAACCTGGCTTCGACCATACGCAGATTAGTCACCATCTGGGCCAGGGCATTGCCCAGTACGTCCTCCGGCGAGCGAACGGCCACGTTTACGTCGAGATTGCCTTGGGCTACGTTCCGGGCCGCGCCGGCCATGTCGTTGAGATAGGCCGTCATGGCGCGCAAGGCATGCCCGGCCACACGCAAGCTAAAGATGATTTGGTTGAAGGCCTGTCGCAG
This sequence comes from uncultured Caldilineaceae bacterium, assembly GCA_964622215.1. Lineage (GTDB taxonomy): Bacteria > Chloroflexota > Anaerolineae > 4572-78 > J111 > DSQQ01. The sequence goes on along the minus strand of CAZUNT010000054.1, from coordinate 23,075 downwards.
TTGGCCCACTTCGTCCGGCGACGTAATTTCGAGCGGTGAGGCGGTCAGGTTTAGGTCGGACAGCCCCGGCTGGCCTAACGATAGCGACACCAACTCGGACGCCATCGCTTTGAGGTCTACGTTGGCAAGCTGCTGCGCCGTCTGCGCCACCTGATGCAGCGGCCTGGTAATCCGGCGTGAGATGCCCCAACCCACCCCCAAACCGATGGCGATGGCGCTCAAAGTGACTGCCACCAGTATCCCGTGAGTTTGGGCAGAGAAAGATTGCATCGCGACGTTTTTGTCCTGAAATTCCTGTTTTACCTGGGCGGCGAGGTCAAAGGCGGCCCGGTTCATCTCAGCCCCCAGGGGGTCCAGTTGGGCCTGTTCCAGTTCGCGGCGCCGGGCCTCAAATACCTCGGAGCGAATCCGGGTACGCTGCGCCAGCAGGCGGGTGATTTCGTCAAAGGCAACACCGTAGGCCGTGAGGTTCTGGCGCAGGGTCTGGAATGGCGCGGCCTGTTCAGGCCGGGTGATTTTGTGTTCGGCCTGAGCCAGCAGATTTTGTAGTTGGCTAAACGAAACACGAAAGGCATCCAGATCTGCTTGATTTTGATCCTGGATGTAGCGGTTAGCATAGAAGCGGGCCAGCACAACTTGGTTGGCGATAGCGTTCGACAGGTCAAGCTGAACGGCCTGGTTGTTGGCCAGATCGTTAACGGTTTTTGTTTCCTGGATGAGACGGATGGACCCTAACACGCCGATGATGACCATCAGCGAGATGGACGCCAGATAACCCAGAATAATTTTTGCGCCGACCTGGCGCTGAAAAATATTAAACATCGGTTTCTCAAAAGAGCCTATGTTCTTTAATATTGATGGTATTCGGAATCGTTTGATAGTCAAGATGACCAAACAAAACCGCCGCGAGAGGTAATCCCTCGCGGCGGTTCTTTTTTGCCGGTCCCCGGTCGTCTACTCCGTCACCCTGAACAACCCCCCATCTCCGCGCCCGAACACTTCCGGGAAGTACATCTCCTCGGCGTGGGTGGGGATGACCCGGAACTCACCGGGGATGGAGGCACGGATGGAGTAGACGTACTCGTAGGTGCCTTTGGGCAGGTAGGTGGCGAAGAGCACCGCTTTTTCATCGCGTAATTCGGTGTGGGAAAACCACCACCAGTTGTAGCCCCACGGGTCACGCCGGTCGGTGCGGGTCAGCTCCGGCGACTCGCCGGCCACGCTGGTGGTGGCCAGGCTGGCGTCAATGCCCTCGGTTCCGGCGGGGAAGGGGTCTTCGACCACAACGTAGTGCAAATCGTTGGGGGCGATGAGGGTCAACTTGACCTTGATCACATCGCCCACTTTGGCCTCGGAGATGGAACCCCCTCCCTGACCCCTCCCTTCGGTCGCCTGCAAGGGGGAGGGGGTTTCTTCTTGGCCCTCCCCCTCCGAGGGGGAGGGTTGGGAG
>CAZUNT010000054.1:0-21615 GCA_964622215.1 uncultured Caldilineaceae bacterium | reverse complement strand
CCCCCCCAGTCCCCCGTCTTTCGGTCCGGCTCCGGGGGGTGGGTTTTTTTTTTGGGCCCCCCCCCCCCGGGGGGGGGGTGGGGGTGGGGGGTCTCCAGCCAATACTGGCGCGAGACGATAATCCCCCGGTCCAACGCCTTGACATCCTGAGCCTGCTTGTAGTAGGTCAGGTAGGCGGCGTAGTACAACCGCCCCGGTGACTCCTCGGACACGTCGCTGCTGACCGGGTCGCGCTCGACGGCCAGGCGGTTGACCATGTCGGTCAGTAAATCGCCAATCTCAACTTTCAGCTTGGTCGTCTCGTCGATATTCTTTTGATCAACCGTACCCTCGCCCAGGCCCTGGCCGTTGAGGGTGACGTGCCAGGCATAGTTGCCTTCCAACTCGCCGGTGGCCACCATAAAGTCGGTCAGGCCGATGATGGCCCAGGCATTTTCCTGGGTGGTCTCCCAGTAGCCGCCGTTCTCACGGATGCTCATCAGCCAGCGTACGGCGTTGGGCAGGAGCGGATGATCGGGCTGGAGGCGCGACAGGGCGGCGATGATGATGGCCGTGCTGCGGGTGTCGGTGTTCATCGAGTAGTAATCCACCTGCTCCTCTTCCCAGTGTGCGCCGGTGGCGCTGACGATGGCCGCGCTGGTGATGTCGTCGAGCAGGGCGTCAACTTGCTTGGCCTTTTCATCCAGCATGTGAATGGCCATGGCCAGGTAGGCCCGGCCAAAAATATCCAACTGCTGCCGCTTCTCGAATAGGGCCACGCTCCGCCCCAGGTCGCCGGAACCGGCTTCGGCCATCACGTAGAGGATAAAGGCCTGACGGTTGCCTTGCCAGGCTGCCTCGATGTCTTTGGGGGCGACCAGGCTGGCCTCCAGGTAGGAAATGGCGTTTTCAATGACCGTCTCGTCTACGGGGAAGTCGGCCCGCTGGGCCTCGATCAGGCCGAGCAAGACGTAAGCAGTCAGATAAGGATTGCTCTTATCGGCAATCCACCAGCCCCAGCCGCCATCCACGTGCTGCTGGGCGTAGAGCCGCTGCAAACCAACGCTGACCAGCCCCGGCAGCTTATCCTTGAGCCTGGGATTATCCAGCTTGAGCTGCTGGTAGGCCCGGTAGGTGAAGACATTGGGCAGGAAGCGGCTGACGGTTTGTTCGGTACATTCATAGGGGAAATGCTCCAGGTAATCCAGCCCATCGCGCATGCCGGCGGCCAGGCTGGGATCGACGCTGACGGTCAGGTTGCCCTGGGTCGGGTCAAAGCTCCCGGCAGTGGGCAGGGCGATGCCCTCAGTGCGTGTGCCGTCCTCGTCCAGCACCCCGGCGGTAGCCACCGTTTCCGGCGTGCTGAAATGGTAGATGGGCAGGTCGAAGGTCAGGGCGTCGCCAAACTCGGCAGATTTCGCGCCCATAATCAATTCGGCCTTTTCGGCGTCCTCAACGGTCACTTTGTACTCAACCTTCACCCGCTCACCGGCCTTCACCGTCAATTCCGGCGCGCCTTCACTATTCCATTCGCCATTCCCTATTCGCCATTCGCCAATCTTTAATCCCTGTCCTTCAAACCGGGTTTCCACCTTTTGGTCTGCGCCGGTGTTGTTTTGGACGATCAAACCCAGGCTGGCCTCGTCGCCGACCACGAAGAAGCGCGGGGCGACCGGCCGCACCAGCAGCGGCTTGGCGCTGACGATTTCGACGATTTTTTCGCCTACCAGGGTGTCGGATCCGGTGACGCCTTTGCCGGTTAGGGTCCAGGTGGTCAGGTTGTCGGGCAGCTTGGCCTCGACCGTACCCTCGCCGTTGGCGTCGGTGGTGAAATCGGCGATCCACAAGGCGGTGTCTTTAAATTCGCCCCGGATGGCGCCGAAGCCCTGGTCAAAGCCGCCGCCACCACCCTTGGCTTCGGGTGCAACGGTCAGGTTGACCCGGTCAATGGCCAGGGTCAGGCCGCCGGCAGTGGTAACGCCCAGGCCGCGCGTGCGCCAGAAGGTGCTGAGCAGTTGGCCCGGCGTCTCCGGGGCCAGGGTTAGCACGGCCTTGTCCACCAGCGCCAGCGAAAGCTCCGCTTTGACCGGCTGGCCCTGGACGTCGGTCACTTTGACCTTGTACTCGGCGGTTTCGCCGGGCTGGTAGGTTTCGTCCGCCGGCTTGTTGGGAGTCAGGGTGATGTTCAGTTGCTTTTCAACGGTGTCAATGGGCAGGCTGGCATAGCCCACTTTGAAGCTGGGCAAGATGCCGCTAACCGGCTCCGCCTCGCCGGTTACGGTAATCAGCGACGGTGGGGAGATAATCACCACCGAAACATACATGTTGGGGATCATATCCTCGGTGATGGGAACTTCGAGCCGCTCGCTATTGGTCTTCAGTTCAGTCACGTAGTGCTGGTAGACGTGGCCGCGTTCCAGGGTAACGAGGGCCTGGACAGTGCCGCTGTAGGGATGAGGAACCAGCACGGTCGCCGTGTCGCCGACCTTGTACTCGCGCTTGTCGGCCACCAGGTCAAGCCGGTCGTTGTTCTCCTGCCGCCAGTTGACGTACTTCGCCCCGCTGACCCACATGTAGGTGGAGGAACGGACTTCATTGCCGGCGCGGTCTGTGCCGGTTGCCAGGATTTTATAGATACCGCCATTCTCCGGGGTGAAGCTGGCCACGGCCTGGCCGTCCGGGTCAGTGGTGACGGTGGTGGTGAAAACAGGAATGTCCTCGACCACGCTGTCCCAGTAGAAGGAACCATCTTCATACTGCTTCTGGACGCTGTACCAGTTGTGCTCGGAGAAGACCAACTGGACTTCCTGTTTGGGGAAGGGATTGCTGTCCCAATCCACCGTCAGCACATTGACCTTATTCTCTTGGCCGGTTTGGCCGACATACTGGTCGGGGCGCAGGCCGATGTAGAACTGGCCCTTGTGGACGATAGCCTGGGCCTGAGCCGCTACCTCCTGGTTATTGATATCGGTGATGGTCACATCAAAGGTGAATTGCTGGCTGGAAACACGCTCGGCGATGTCGGCGTCAACCTCAAAGGTAAAACGGCCCTGCTTGTCGGTTACGCCTTCGCCCTCGGCAATCTGTTCGCCATAGACGCCGTAATAGTAGCTGTCGCGGCGGCTGAAATCATAATCGGTGAAGTCATAATAATCGTCGCCCTGGTAAACAAAGGCATAGTCGTCGGAGAGGACGGTCCAGCGGACCTTAGCCTCGGATACCGGCCCGCCGAAGAAGAACTGGGCAGTGGTAGTCACTTTGATCTTCTCACCCTGGGCGTATTCGGGCTTGTCGGTGGTTGCTTCGACGATATATTCCGGCTTGCGGTAAGCGGCCACTTGGAAGTCGTCGTAAAAGGTGTTAGTTTCGTCGTAGGTGGCCTGGATGGAGTAGTAACCTAGGGCGGCGTTTTCGTCCAGGTCGAAGGAGCCGTTGGCCGTGCCGAACTCGTTCAAGGGGAAGTCGTCGTTAAAAACCTCTTTGCCTTGCGGATCGGTAATGAGGATATTGATAGTTTTGGCGGCGGTGGGCAAACTGTAGCGAGCGTCGTCGTCGGCGCGGAGAATACCTTTGAAGTAGACGGTCTGGCCAGGGCGGTAGATGTTGCGGTCGGTGTAGAACTGGGCGTTGTAGGGCTGCTGGTAATCCTCGACGCTGACGTTGTTGAAGCTGTAGCGGTCAATGCCGTCCGTCCAATTGCTGGCGGTCGCGGCGAAGTTCTCATCCGGCCGGTCAGGGTCGCCGGCAAAAACAAAGCGTGTTTCGTTGGGGTCGCTGCGGCGCTCGTAGGTGAGCAGGCCAACGCCGTCTTGATCGGTTTTGGCCTGGCCCAACTGCTCGTTGGCGGCTGTCTGGCCGGTACTGTAGTCGTAGGTTCCGCCAGCGGCAAAGATAAGCGGCAGATTCGATACGGGCTGGCCGCTTTGCAGGTCGGTCACCCAGGCCAGGCTCTCACCGCCGGAGGTCTTGAGGGTGATGTTGTTTTTGCTGACCACAAGCATCTGCCGCTCGCGGGCCTCGACAAAGCTGGTAGTTTTGGCCTCCGGGTAGACGGCATCAGCATTGGCGGTGACTTCCAGGTAGTAGAGGCCCGGCGGCAGGCGGTCGCCCAGGCCGCTACGGTCGCCTAGGTTTACCCGGTAGATGACGCTGGAGTCCAGATCGGCGGCGTTTTCGAGTTGCCAATCCTTGATCAGATTCTTCTGGTCTGGATAGTACTTGTCCCAGGCATCCCACCAGTTGTTGCCGTTAAGCTGGATAAAGTCGTCCATCGGCAGGCGATACAGGGCAAAATCAACCTGGGTCAGGTTGCGAATGGTCACATAGGCCAGGGTGTTGGTGTAGGCGTTGTAGGTGGCGAGGCGGCCCGGTGAATGCATAAAGACCAGCGGCGTGGCGGCGGCTGTTTGCCAGGCAATAGTGGTCGGCGCGCCCAATTTTTGGCCGTAGCGGCCTTCGATGTCAGCGCCCAGCGTGACCCTATAGCGGCTGCTGGCCTCTTTGGGGAAGCTGATCTCCAGGCTGGTGTTGCTGCTCCACCAGTAGGTATAGACCTCGGTTACGGCCACACTCGGCTGGATCACCAGGTTCTGGCCGAAGATGACGCTGGCCGGGTTCATCGGGGCGTTGAAGGTGATTTGCAGCGAACTCCAGGGATCGACCAACTCATCGCCATCGGCGGGGAAGGTGCTGGCAATAGCCGGGTAAGGAGTGACGGTGAAGTTGGCCTCAAAATCACTGCCGGTTTCGGCGTCGCCAATTATACCTTTGACACCTTTGGGCAGCTCGACACGGTAAACGGCGTCGAAATCGAGGGTCACGTCGGGAGTAAATTCGACGGTTTCCACGCCGACTGCCTGTGGTCCCGTGCCGTCATCATACTCGTAATCATAATAATATTCATCAGGATCGGGTGGGGGGATAATACCTTTGTCCGTCCAGGTGAAGCTGCCGGGCACGGTTTCGCCGGTTTTGTCGTTGACCAGCTTGAAGTTTTTCTCAACACTCGGCCGGTCCATCGGCTGGTTGAAGGTGACGCTGATAACCGGCGTTGGGCTGACGTAAACATCGCCGTTGGCGGGCAGGCTGGCCAGGGCGGCGGGCGTGACGGTGGTGAAACTCCACTCGTAGTCGTCCTCCAACTCGGCCAGACCCAGGGCATCTTTCAACCCTTTGCCCACGCGGGCAGTGTAGGTGGTGGCGGGGGCAAAACCCTTATCGGGCGTAAACTGGTAAATCGAGGTGTTCAGCCACTCCCCCTGGCCTGTTACTGGCGGCACAAAGGTGAGCGGGTCGGGCAGGCTGGCTGCGTCTTCGATGGCGTTGAGGGCTACCACCGGGCGGTTGAACAGTATGGTGACGATGGAATCGGCCAGAACTTCGGTGGTTTTGTCGGCGGGCTGTACGCTGGTAACTTCCAAAGTGCCAACCGCGCTGAAGCGCAGTTCAAAGGGGCGTTGCATCTCCAGCCCGGCCTGGCTTTTAGCCGCTTCGACTACCCGGACTCGGTAACGTTCGCCCCGTTTGAGGCCGTCTTTGAAGGCAAACTGCACGGTCTGGTCATCTTTCCAGGTAAAGCTGCCGTCTACGCTGGCCCCCGGCTCGATGGCAAAAGCTTTCTCCACGCTGGCCCGGTCCATCGGCTGGTCAAAGGTGATTTCGATAGGCGCGTCAAGCGGTTGTTCCTGGCCCGGTTCGGGTGAGATACGCAGGACCATGGGCGGCAGGGGCTCGGGTGGAGTGGTCGGGGTGGCCTCAGCCGTGGGGGTATTACTGGCCTGTTCCACCGTAGCTTGAGCTTCAGGGGTTGGCTGGCTCGGCGCGGGTGGGGGCGGGGTAGCCGTAGGGCTGCAATTGGTCGCAAAAATAATAAGAGTTAGAGCAATCAAAGGGATTAGTTTTTTCATGGGTAGCTTCTCCTGAGGATAAAACGTAAAACGTGTTACGTCTTGCGTGTTGTGTAAAAATAAAGGGAAAACATAACACACAATAGTATGGTATCATAAGGTGGGGTATTTTGCTAAACCTTCAGCCCGTTTCCGGCTGACAGGTAGAGCGACGGTTTGGCGTAGGGGAGGCGTAATTTTTAGGTAGAAGGGCGTTTGATGAACAGCGCCGCCAGGCCAAGGCCGACCGGCAGCACCAGCAAAGCCAGCAGCGCGGGGGTATAGCTGCCCAGGGTGTCCAGGCTCAAGCCCAGCGGGTACGGCCCCAAAGCCGTGCCGCCGACCACGCCGACCATAACCGCTCCCCGAATGGAACCAAGATGTAATCGCCCAAAATATTTAGCCCAGATCACGGCATCTATCACCCGGTAAGCCCCATTGACCAACCCGTTGAGCGCGCCGTAAATTAAGGCATGGGCAGGCGTGGTCATCACCTGCACCGTGACCGTCATCGCCGCCAGTAAAAATAGGGTCAAAGCCAGCAGCGGCCTGGCCCGATAACGATCCAGCAACCAGCCCATGCCCAGGTTGCCGACAACCGAAAAAAGGGCCACGACGTTGAAGATACTTACGGCGGTTTCGCGGCTTAAACCGCGCATTTCAAAGAGCGAAACCTGGTGAAAGGCGACGGCAGCCAGGAGCATGGTCATCGTGGTCAGGCCGGCGCCAAAAAGCCAGAAAACGCCGGTGCGCCGGGCTTCGGCCAGGGTCCAGTTTTTTTCCACTTCGCCTTCGTTAATAGACCGCTGACGGCTAACCGCCGGCCGTCGTAAGGAAATAAGCTTTGCCGGAGGGTGGATTTCAGCCCCCCCCAAACCATCTGGCGGACTCAAGGGGGGATCACCGTCGGGCTGCAAGCCGTACAATTCGGGCCTGTCCCGGAAAAAGAGCAGGCTGACCGGCAGCATCACCACCCAGACGAGCACACCCAACCAGACCATCGCCCAGCGCCAGCCAAATTGTTCAATCAAATATTGGCTCAGGGCGGGGAAGATGATCAGGCCAATCGACAGGCTCAGGCCGGCCAAGCCCATCACCCGCCCGCGCTGGCGAATGAACCACTGGGCAATCAGGTTATTGCTGGCCAGTTGCAGCGAACCAAACCCCAAAAAGCGCAGCGCCAACAACCCTATAAAAATTGTCACCCCACCCTGCGCCCCGGCCATAACCAGGCAGGCCAGGCCCAGGGCCAGCACGATGATCGGCGTAACCCGTCGTGGTCCGTACCGGTCGACCAAACGGCCGGTCACTGGCAGCAGCAGTGATCCGCCAAAAGTGGCCAGGCCGTACAGGAGGGAGATATTAGCCCGCGAAATACCCAGTTCTTTGATAAAAAAATCCAGGAAGATGCTGATGGTGAAGGTCTGGCTGGGTCCCATCATAATGATGCCCAGCGTACCCACGACGAGGATGACCCAACCGTAAAAAAAGGGAGTGGCGTTGATGAGGCGGCTTGATTTGGTGGTGTTGGCGATCATGAGAGATTAAGCTGAGCCAATTTGTCTACTCCACCACCTTCACCGTGACCTGGTTGGCCCGCACTTCTTGGCCGGCCGTATCAACCGCCACTGCCTCAAACATGTAACTCCCCGGCGACATCTGCCACAAGGTTTCCGACCCCTCGGCCAGAGGGTGGCCGTTGATGAGCAGCTTGACCTGCCGCAGCGATACCCCATCTGTGGGGCGGACGCTGACCCGGATTTTTTGCTTGTCCGCCGGGATATTGGGAACAAGGCGGAAGACGCTGCCCTGGTCGGGGCTGGTGAAGACGAGCGCAGGGGAGCGGGGGAGCAGGGGAGCAGGGGAGATTTGGCCATTGTCTGTCATCTGCTGATTCGGGCAGAGGGGGGAGTAGGCTGTTGGCGGCTGTGGAATACCCTGCTTCTTGGCCCAGGCATGGGCTTCGGCGGGGTAGAGGGTGAAAGTTTGGAAGGTGACAAAATCGAGATCACAGCCGGTTCCGGCCCGTAAGCCATTGCGTCGGTCAAGAGCAATAGATTGATGCCAATCGTCGAGTCGCTGCGGTTCGGTTCCGGCGATAAAGAGTTCGGTCAGCGTGTGGGAACAAGGGGCGGGGAATTGTGAATTGTGAATTGTGAATTGGGAATTATTAACTGGTTGAACGTTGAACGTTTGAACGTTTGAACGTTCAACAGGTAGAAGGCCGTTATCGGCGCAGATGGTTTTTTCAACCATTCCTGCGGGTCGGGCAAAATCATGCACGGGCCGGCCTTTGTGCAGTTCCTCCATCAGGTCGTGCCAGATGGGAGCTGCACCGGTAACACCGGAGATGTGGCGCATGGGTTCGTTGTCGGCGTTGCCGGCCCAGACGCCGACGACCCAATCAGGGGTATAGCCGACCGTCCAGTTGTCGCGCCAATCCTGGGTAGTGCCGGTTTTGGCTGCCGCCGGGCGGGTCAAATTCAGGGGGCTGCCCGCGCCAAAGGTGGAACGGCGGGCGTAGTTGTCGCTCAAAATGGAGGTGATAAGGTGGGCGGTACGCGGGTCGATTACCTGCGGGCCGGGGTTGAGGCCGGGCGGCAATTGGTAAATTACCTGGCCTTGGTGGTTGGTGATACGAGTCATCGTCACCGGCTCGACCCGCCGGCCGCCGTTGGCAAACACGCCGTAGGCGGCGGTCAATTCCAACAGCCGCACCTCACCGCCGCCGAGGGTCAAGGCCAGGCCGAAATTCTTATTGTCGAAGGTGGTGATGCCCGTCGAGCGGGCCAAGCCAATCATCGATTCCAGCCCAACGTAATCCAACACTTTGACCGCTATCAGGTTATAGCTGCTGGCCAGAGCTTGTCGCAGCAAGACGGGGCCACGCCAGGTGCGATCATAATTTTCGGGTACGTAAGGCTGGCCTTCCTGGGTCACAAAGGCGGTGCGCACATCCACCATCATCGAGGCGGCGGTGAGCGGTGGGTAGCCGTTAATGGCAGCAACATCAGGATCGAAGGCGGCGGCGTAGGTGATCGGTTTGATGGAGGAGCCGGGCTGTCGCGTAGCCATCGTGGCGTTAACTGCGCCGTCAATGCGCGGGTCGAAGTAATCGGGGCTGCCCAACATAGCCAGGACCTCGCCGGTGTGCGGCTCCAGCACAACTACGGCGGCGTTGCGAATGTTGCGCGGCGGCTGTCCATCCTTTTGCTTGGTCAACTCGGCCAGCCGGTAACGGACGATATGCTGGGCGGCGTTCTGCACATTCAAATCCACAGTGGTGTAGACCTGCAAGCCCTGGCGATAGATAGCCTCCAGGCCGTATGTGCGCTCCAACTGGCCGCGGATATACATCACAAAGTGAGGCGCTTTGATGGGGAAGGGGATGGCGGCAAAGCCCAGTTTTTCGGTGCGGGCGCTGTTGGCCTCTTCGACATTAATGAGGCCCTGCTTGGCCATCAAATCAAGGACAATACTTTGCCTGGCCCTGGCCGTGTCCGGGTTTTCCAGGGGGTTGTAGTTGGCCGGACTTTGGGGCAGCCCGGCCAGCATGGCGCACTCGGCCAGGTCCAGTTCGGCGGTGTGCTTGCCAAAGTAGGTGCGGCTGGCCGCTTCGATGCCGTAAGCTAGGTTGCCGTAATAAGTTTCGTTCAGGTAGAGGGTCAGAATTTCATCTTTGGAGTAGGTGCGGGCCAACCGCCAGGCCAGGATAGCCTCACGCAGCTTGCGGGTCAGGCTAATCTGGCTGCGCTCCTCCGGCGAAAGCAGCAGGTTGCGGGCCAACTGCTGGGTAATGGTGCTGCCGCCGCTCAAGACCTCACCGCCTTTTACATTGATATACAAAGCACGCAGGATGGCCCAGGCGTCCACGCCGGGGTTACGATAAAAGCTGGCATCTTCGGTGGCGATGGTGGCGTTGGCACAGTGGCGGGGGATGTCGTCCAGGGTCAAGGGGGTGTGTAGCCCCTGGTGTGGATCGGTAATCTCATATAGCAGCGTGCCGTTCCGGTCGTAGATTTTGGTCGAGGGGGCGGTCGTGTACTGGTAGAGTTCGTCGGGCCGGGGCAGGTCAACCAGGAGCCACTGGTCAACGATGACGGTCAGAGCCAGGATGACTAAGATGACAATAGTTATGAAGATTGTGGTGAATTTACGTCGGCGGGAGATAAGTTTCATAAACTTGTGATAGGTGAAAGTTAACCACGTCTGTTGTGTTGCCTGTTCCTTGGTTTACGTACCAGGCAATAGTCAGATGTAAGATGTTGAGATTATACCATTATCTGAGTTTGGGGAATAAATGGACCAGGGGCGCTTGTCCGGCGCTGTGGTCGTAGGAAAAACGGGGGAAAGGTGTGGCTAATCAGTCGTTCAGAGATTTGACACACATATTTTATAATGATATACTCGCTCTCGCAAACGATTGCGTAAACGATTGCGAATTTGATCTGCTTGCTTTGGTCGAGGAGGGGGAAAGATGCGCAGCGGCAGATCGCACCGGTATCTCTGTCACGCCTGTTTCTATCAAGTGGGAGGTAACGATTTATGAGCAACACGGCCCAGATAACAGTTGTCGGTAGTCTGAATATGGACCTGGTAGCCCGGACGCACCATATTCCCCAACCCGGTGAAACGATTCTCGGTGGTGAGCTGCACACGCTGCCGGGAGGTAAGGGGGCCAATCAAGCCGTGGCTGCTGCTCGCCTGGGCGCTTCTGTGGCTATGGTGGGCCGAGTAGGGCAGGACGCCTTTGCCGGCCCTCTGCTCGATAACCTGGCAGCGGTCGGGGTTGATCATACCTTTGTCAGCCGTGATCCCGCCGCCGCTACGGGTGTGGCCCTCATTGTGGTCGATGACGCCGGCCAAAATAGTATTGTCGTTACTTCGGGAGCCAATATGCGACTTCAGCCGGCCGATATAGACGCGGCGGAAACAGCCGTCGCCGCGGCCAGGGTGCTGTTGCTGCAACTGGAAAGCCCCCTGGAGGCAGTGACACGAGCGGCAGAGGTGGCCCACACCCACGGGGTCAAAGTTATCCTCAACCCAGCTCCGGCTCAGCCCCTGCCGGTTTCGCTGCTGGCTTTGGTGGATTTCCTGATCCCCAATGAAACTGAAACAGCCTTATTAACCGGCAAGAGCATCAACAGTCAGGCCCAGGCGAAAGCAGCCGCGGCAGAGTTGCGGCAGTCAGGCGTGGGGACGGTGATTTTGACCCTGGGCGAGCGAGGCGCGTTGCTGGCCGGCCCTACCGAAACCAAACTTTTCCCGGCCTTTAAGGTGACTCCCGTCGATACGACTGCGGCGGGTGATGCCTTTGTAGGCGGCCTGGCCGTAGCCCTGGCCGAAGGTAAGTCGTTGGCCGAAGCCGTGCGCTGGGGCAATGCCGCCGGAGCCTTAGCTGCCACCCACTTAGGGGCGCAGCCGTCTTTGCCTACTCGCCAGGCGTTGGAAACCCTATTGAATAACTCGGTCTAGCAGATTAAGGTTTGCTCTAATTGCGCTGCGTCAGCAGAAATATCTTCGGCAGACTCAGCAGCTCAATCCTAACTTTACCCAGTTTTTTTTCGCCCAGCCCACAGGATTACTCCCATAACTACCAACGCAATAGCGCCGACGGCGGTAAAAATGCTTCCCAACAAGAAAAGGATACTGTTGCTACTCCGCCGGTAGTCAAAGTAAGCCTGGCTGTCACCGCCGAATAAAAAATCGGCCTTGAAGGTAGGGTTATTGCCGCCGGTTACCACCATCCCCTGGACAAAAACCGGGTTGCCGATTTTGAAGCCCTCATAACGGACGGTTTGATTTTTGACCAAATCGGCGGTTGATTGCCAGGTGACCGGGGGATTTTGCAGTGGATAATCCGTATTGGTCAACTGAATCCGGCCCCCGGACAGGTCTAACCATAGCAACGGAGTTTCTCGTTTTTCCTCGATCCAGATCGACTCGCACCGAGGCGAGTCGTCAAAGTTGTCATTGTCAGGGGTAGGAGTAACACAACGCTCGCCCCGGTATTGACTGCGCACGTAAGCAATAAAACCCTGGTCGAGCAGCAGATTACGCTCGGCAATTTTGCCTTCCAGCATGACCATTGCGCCGGGAGGAGTTTGGCCCAGTTGAACTACGTTACGTAGAATGACCTGCCCAGACGCCCGCTCAATTGCCTGCGCCCCCGACCGTCCAATAGCCAGCAGTCCGAAGCCGGTCAGTAAAAAAATTCCCCCCACTAAGCTCAGGATGAGGCAGGCAAGTTTTTTACCTGACATATCTATTCACCTCCACCTCTAAACGGGTAAACAACAATTATACCTTGTTTTACCGAAGCTGTTAAAAACCTTTAACCCAGGATGGAGATGGTTTTTTGTTTTTTTTCAAAAACTATTGATAATAAACTCAATATTTGCTGCCAGGCCAACCTTTTATTGGCAGGGGGTTGGGTGATGGGGGGATTTCCGGCCCCAGGGGCTGAGTCGCAGGACGATGCTGTCCCATCTTTCAGTCCTCCCAGATAAATAAAGCGCAAAATTTAAATGTGAAAGAAAGGGAACATTATGTTACAAGCTCGAAGCAGAGTTCCGGGGGACTTCGTTTTTAAGGATTTATTTAAGGTGATGGTGTCCGACTGGTCAACCTTCTCGACGGCGGCGGGGCTGCAACTGGCCAAGGAAACTTTTAATATTCGGCGGCCGGAGCGAGGCCGCAGTGGCCATCCCGATAAACTGCGCCAGGTTAGCCTGCGTATCACCGATATGTGCAATCTCCGCTGCCACACCTGCGGCCAATGGGGCGATAACGGCTATTTGCTGAACAAATCGCTCAAAGAGTTGAAGCAACAGGAAGTGCCGGTGGAAACATACAAAAATTTTGTGGACCAGATTCAGGAGCAGGGCTGGTCGCCGTTGTGGTATATTTGGGGCGGCGAGCCAATGATGTATCCCGGTTTGTTCGATCTGCTCAACTACATCGGCGAGCGCAAAATGCCTATCACGATGGTCACAAACGGCACCAATGTGGCCGAGCACGCCGACGAGATTATCAACACTTGTAAGATCCTGTGGCTAAGCATTGACGGCCCCAACGCCGATATCCACAACGAACAGCGCCCCGGCGTGTCGCCCAAAACGGATAATTTCAAAGCGGTCAAAACAGCGCTGGAAACGATCAGCGAGGAGAAAAAACGGCGCAAGTCGGTGTTTCCTTACGTGGTACCGATTTCGGTGGTGGCCCGGTACAATATTGATTATCTAACAGACATCTACAAGTTTACCAGCCAGTATGCCGACGCCCATATTTTCTATCTCTCCTGGTGGATTAGCGAGCAAGAGGCGCAGCAGCACAGCGACGATTTCAGCCAGCGCTTTGGTTTCGAGCCGCGCACCCACTGGGGTTGGGTCGGTACCTGGAAGAATTTCGATCACGGCATAATTTATGATAAATTTGAAGAAATGTGGCGACTCTCCAACGAACAGCGTAAATGCCCCCCGTTAATGTACCCTCATCTCAAAAATCGTGAGCAGGTGAAAAACTACTACGAGGATCATAGCGCCGTGTTTGGCTACAACCAGTGCGTCAGCATCTACATGACGATGGAGGTGGATAGTAACGGCGATGTCAGCCTATGCCGGGATTATCATGATTACATTATCGGCAATCTCAAGACTGACTCGGTCAAGGAGATTTGGTACGGCGATACCGCCCGTAAATTCCGCAGTTCGATTGCCTCTGATGGGTTGATGCCGGTCTGTACCCGCTGTTGTGGATTGATGGGATATTAAAAAGGATGAAGGATGAGGGCTGAAGGATGAAATTTTAGCTTCATCCTTCAGCCTTATCGAATGATTTCCAGAACTTTCCCCGTTTTCACGTCCACCCGATACTCTATGCTGCGCCAGTACATGGTCAGCACCCCATCTTTGACCCGAAAAAGGGTTTTGAGCAAAGCCAAAGCCCCGGCCAAAAAGGCAATCGGCACAACCAGCATCCAGGGTAGCAGGCGGTAGGCGGGGTCATCGGGCAAAACATTGGTCTGATTAATAGGGATGCCCAGCCGCAGCAGCAGGCCCACCAGCATCACCGATAGCCAAAAACTTACACTAGCTCCGACCAAGACCCAATCCATACGCGCCAGGCCATAGGTGAAAATCAGGGGCGTGGCCAGGATGGAGGCGGCATAGGGCAGGCCGAAGCAATAGAAAAAGGTATACAAGCCCTTGAAATAAATCTGCGAGAATTGCATCTGGCGCACCAGCCACTCGACGCTGTCTCGCGCCGACATATCACAATAACTTTTTAAGGTGCAGCTTGGCACGTAGCGCCGCTCAATTTTGTGCTGATGCAGGGCGTGCATAATGGCAATATCGTCCACGATTTCGGTCGCCAATCGTTCCCGTAAGTGAAGTTGCTCGACCAGAGAACGGCGAATGGCTAAACTGCCTCCCCACAAGGCCCTAAGCCGGTTATTCGACATACCGGCAACAATACTGGCCCCAAACAAGCCGGCCAGATAGTTACCCCAATTAAATTTACCGTTAACCGGCACCCGGCGAAAGCTGCCGGTCACCGCCCCAATGGAGTGGTTGCGAAAGGGAGCAACCATTTCTTGCAGCCAGGTTGGGTGGGGTTGAATATCGGCATCAGCCAGGAGAAAAATGTCTACTCCCTCGGCTAGCTCCATTGCCTTTAAAATATTAAAGGTCTTTTGGGCCGAGGTGGTGGCCAGGCCGGCCACACACACCTGAATGTGACCAAATTGCTGCTTCAGACGATGCAGCACCGGCAAGGCTGAGTCGGCTTGGCTCTCGACACAGAAAATGAATTGAACCGGCCCGTGATACTCCTGGCAGATAATACTGACCAAATTTTCGCCAAAATTAGGGTCGTTATCGCCTTTGCAAGGCACGATAACCGCTACAGAAAATTCATGGGTGGGGGGATATACCCGGTTGAGTCTCAGTTGAATAAGATGGGTAATGATTAAAATGAAGATAACCCCGGAGGAAAATACGGTTCCCAAGATGAAAATAGTCATAGTCTAAGCGTCATCTCACTACTTATTATGAATTGGCACAAATGGTAACATGCTCCTAAAAAGGCGTCAATTGTTGGGATAAAAATAGACCTGGTCGGTTTCCAAAACCGGCCAGGTCTGGCAAAAAAAACCTCGTCCTCCAGAGGACGAGGTTTGTGACCATCAATATCGTAACATTAAATTTTTACCACTTGGCTAGCTTGTGGGCCTTTGGGGCCTTGCGCTACCGTGAATTCGACGCGATCGCCTTCGGCCAGATTCCGAAAGCCTTCCGATTCAATGGCCGAATAATGCACAAAGACATCTGGCCCATTCTCACGGGTAATAAAGCCGTAGCCTTTGGATGTATTGAACCATTTGACGGTTCCGGTTATCCGCTCGCTCATCGAGACTTTCCTCCTTCCCTACAAATTTCATAGGGCAGGACAATCCCCTGTTTTTAGCCTGCCGTAAACACTCGCGGCTATATCGGCGAGTGATTCAGAAACGACGTTAAAACCTGAGACTTGCTGCTTCCTACGCGGTCAACTTTAGCATATTGAGGATAATTCGTCAAGTGAGAGTGAGGGTGGATGGAAACAGCCTTACTTGAAAATAAGTGGTAGATAGATGTGATTCGGTCCCCCCCACGAAGCGCCCAGGCTCACTTCATCCACATAAGCGGTGGCCGCATTGGATTGGAGACTGAAACGCACCCCGACCGGCCCGGTATAAACCTCGGTGAGATTGAGCGGCAAAGCCACATGCTGCCACTCTCCGCTGGTGGAAGTGGTAAAAATGTTCGCCGGAACTCCATCCGCATCCAGGAGCGCGGCGATAAAGTTATCAGTGGTCTCGCTGTTGTCTAACTTGTACCAGAAGGAGAGTACCGGCTGATAACTGCCGGAAAGAATCCGGGTTTGCGATAAAGCCGTTGTATCGCCTAAACGCACACTGGCCAGGCCAGTGTGGCGCTCGTCGGTCGTCAGGGTAGGACTCCCGCTTGTTTCCCACCTGGTCAGGTCACTTTCAAAGTCGCCATCGTCGATAGTATTATCCGGCGGGCGTAGGGTGAAAGTGAAGTAAGTGGTATGATTCAACTGCACCGAAACAGACGCCGGAGGCGGCGCGGTCCAATTGGCAATGCCGCCGGTGGTCAGGGTATAAGTGCCGGAATTGGCTAAGCTCAAGGTGTAGTTGCCCGCGCTGCCGGTTGTGGTGGAGACGCTGCCACTGCTCTCAACTACGCTCAGGCCACTAAGGCCATAACCTTGATTATTAATAACCTTACCGCTAACCAACGCCCCCAGGGTGACTGTTTGTTCCTGCCATGGGCCGGGCATGTCAATACTACTTTCGTAACTCTCACTAATTTTTTGCCAGGTGCGCGCCCGGAAGGTGTAGGTATAGCCGGCCTGGCCGATAAAAGAGCGACTGGTACCGGTGCTGTTTTTGGCTTGAAGCGTGGTCCAACTGCCGCCGGCGTGATTGCGAACCTGAACTTCGTAACCTTTGAGAGACCAGGCCGGCGCGGGGCTGCTGCCTGACCAACTAAGATTTACGGTTGTCCCACTCACCGGGACATTCAGCGTGGTTGTGGGGGCCGGGGCAACGTGGGCGGCTTCGAAGTAGACCATATCCAGGTCGGTGTGGTTGGTCGAGTCGTTTTGCGGGGCTTGCACTTTGGCAAAAACAGTGATGGTATTAGCCTGGGCTGTGGCGGCCACATCCATGTAGACCCAGGCTTTATCATTGGCGTCGGAATCACTCCAGATAATATTGCTGCTGGTTGGGTCCGTGCCGCCGAAAGGGTCAAGGCCGACCTGTTTGACCATCTTACCATCACTGTCAGGGTAGCCGGGGCCGCGCCAATAAGTAACCATAGCAATGTCAAAACCGTAGGCCTGGCCAGAGGTTACCCCGGTAATTTGCTGGTAAACGCCTGCGTCGAATTCGTAGGAGGACCACATATTTTGAGCACCATCGCCTTCGATGTGGTAATCAAGGCCACCGAAGGCAGCGCCAAATTGGGCCGAACTCATCCAGTGGAGTTTTTTGGCATTTTCATCCGCGGCGTAGGTGCCGCTGGCAATGTAAAAGGGTTGCCAGCCGCTAGCAATCTTTTCATTCTGGCCGTTCCAGGTCCGGCCTGAGATGTCAATATAGGGATCATTGAGACCACTGTTGGTCAAGATGTTGGTGGCCAGGGCGGTGAAGGGTAAAAGCCCAAACAGAGTAAAAAAAAGAATGGGCCATGTAAATCGCAAAGGTTTCATACATACTCCAAAGGGCGTAAAACGTGAAACATTACTCATAGGGTTGAGTTTAACAGTTTGTGAGGGCAATTACAACAGAGGAAATAGTCCCAGAAAAAGTGGGGGTTGGGAAAATAGGAAAATGGTAAAGGGTTACTGATCCCGACCGACCACTGACCATTGGTTGATTGCCCCTGGATTGATTTTTGAGTATAATGGTGAAACTATCTTAACATATAATTGTGATCTCGTGCCGACACTGTCAGCGTCGCTGCAATTAAAATAGGGGCTATGGCAATGAACACAGACCGGACGTTAGGAGCATCGGTAGCAGCAGAAGATTCTACCGAAACCCTGGCGAGGGCCAAGCGTCGAGCTACCCTGCTCAATGCCGCGGCCCAGGTTAGCCGTAATATTTCCTCGATTTTAGACCTCGACGAACTCCTGACTCGTACTGTAGATCTCATTTGTGACGAGTATGGTTTTTATTATGCCGGTATTTTTTTAATCGAGACCCTGGCCGATAGTAAAAGGTGGGCTGTCCTCAAGGCGGGGCGCGGCAAAGCCGGCCGCCTGATGATTGAAAACCACCATAAGCTGGAGGTAGGCGGGCGCTCGATGATTGGCGCGTGTACCGCGCTCAACCAGGCTCGTATTGCTTTAGACGTGGGCAAAGAGGCGGTCTGGTTCAACAATCCCTTTCTGCCTGATACCCGCTCGGAGATGGCCTTACCGCTGGCAGTTGGCAATGAAATCATCGGGGCGTTGACCGTGCAGAGTACCCAGGAAGCTGCCTTTTCCCCCGAAGATATCTCCTCGCTGCAAGCTCTGGCCGATCAACTGGCCGTGGCTATTAATAATGCCCGGCTGCACCAACAGAATGCCCAGCTTTTTAAGCAAGCCGCCCGCCGGGCGGCTTTGTTACACGTTGGCGCAGTCGTGAGCCGCTACATCACTTCTATCTTGGATTTGAATGACCTGCTGCCTAGCACCGTTGATATTATCTGCGATGTATATGATTTCTATTACGCCGGTATTTTTTTGGTCGACGACACCCCGGACGAGGACGGCAAACGCTGGGCAGTGCTCAAAGCCGGGCGCGGCGAAGCCGGACGAGAACTCATCCGGCGCGGCCACAAGTTGGAGGTAGGCGGCAACTCGATGATCGGGTCGGCTATCGAACTCAATCAGGCCCGAATTTCGCTGAGTGTGGATACTGAAACCGTCTGGTATCCCAATCCCCTGCTGCCCAAAACCCAATCAGAAATGGCCCTGCCCTTGACAATCCAGGGCAAAGCCATTGGCGCGCTGACCGTGCAGAGCGAGGAAGAATCTGCCTTTTCCGAGGAGGATATCTCGGCGCTGCAAACGATGGCCGACCAATTGGCTGTGGCTATCAATAACGCCCGCCTGTTACAAGATTTGGAAAAAGCCAACAAAGAGTTGGTGCGTTCCAAAACCTTTGAGAGTATCGCCACCGCTACCGGCGAAACTATTCACTGGGTTGGCAACAAAGCTGCGCCAATCCCCGGCTGCGTTAGTCGCACCCGCGAAGACATAGGCCGTTTTCTCTACCTGGCCAGCGAGTTTTTGTCACACTCAGATGAATCTCTCAAAAGCGACCCCCTGGCCCAACAGGTGATCCGGGCCGGGATGCGCCTGGCCGAGTGTTTGCCGGATTTGCCGGCTTCGGTTGAAACCCTGCGGGATAAACCCCTCAAAAAATTGCAGCATCTTATGGATGTTGACTCAATTCTGGAAGATTTGTCCATTATCGAACAGAGCGCCAATACTATTCTACAGATTAAAGAAGATTTGATTGGCCCGGCTCGCCGTCAAAAGTGGCAGGAAGCGGACATTGTCCAGATTGTCAAAGACAATATCAAAAGTTTCGCGCTGCCGCCCGAAACGTTCTTTTACAGTATCGATGGTAATATTCCCTCGGTTAAGGTTGATGTGGTGCAGATGGGGCGAGTTATCATCAACCTGGTCAAAAATTCGATGGAAGCGATGGACGATCAGACTGTGCCCCAAATCTTTATTGCTATTCGCCAGGAAAATGAAGATTTTGTCAGGGTTGACATCGCCGATAATGGCTGTGGTATCCCCGAAGAAGAACTGACTAAAATATGGCTAACCTTCCATACCAGCAAGGCCAAAAAAGGCGGCACCGGCCTGGGACTGCCCGCTTGTTTACAAAGTATGGAGCGTATGGGCGGCAAAATTAGTGTCACCAGCCAGGTGGGAATTGGCTCTACGTTTACCCTGCAAATACCCATTTATCACCCAGAAGAAGAGAACAAACCTTAGTCAGGTGTGACTGAAAAGTTCTCACGTATCAGGTTTGTAATTTTTACAAAACTGCATGCATACATTATCATAATAACATCACATATTCATCCAATGAGGTCAGACACTATGGATCCAGCCCAAATCGAAGCCAATATTAACCTAGAAAAAGCGTTGCGCCGGGCAAACTTGCTGGCCGCTGCTGCTCAAGTCAGCCAGAACATCACCCAAATTATGGATATTGATGAGTTACTGCCCAAAACTGTTGATATTATCTGTGATGCTTACGCTTTTTATTACGCCGGGGTCTTTTTGATTGATGAAGCAGGTGAATTTGCCGTGCTGAGAGCAGGCCGGGGTGTGCCGGGTCGGATTATGATTGAGAATCATCATAAATTGGCTGTTGGCGGAAATTCGATGATTGGCGCTTGTACGGGCTTTAATGAGGCTCGTATTTCGCTGGATGTCGATACGGAAAAAGTCTGGTATCCTAACCCCGTTTTGCCTGATACTCGCTCCGAAATGGCTCTACCGTTGGCGATTGGCAAGCGGGTTATCGGCGCAGTCACGGTGCAGAGCACAGCGCCGGCTGCTTTTAGCGACGAGGATGTTTCATCATTGCAGGCCATGGCCAATCAACTGGCCATTGCCCTTGACAACGCTCGCCAGCGACGGGAATTGGAGGAAGCTCACGCCGAGCTATTGCGGACCAGGACTTTTGAGGCCATCGCCTCGGCTACCGGCGATGCCATTCATTGGATTGGCAACAAGGCCGAACCGATTAGCCCTTCTGTCAAGCGTGTTCGTTATGACTTGCAATTGCTCATCAGTACAGTTGCCAAAATGTTGCAGCAAGCGGGAGTAGCTGCGGTCAGCGCTGTGCCATCAGAAAGCAAACAAGGTTCATTGCCACCCGGACAGGCTGCAGTGTCGCCGTTCAATAATTCACCTCTGGCTCAACTGCTGCTGCACGAGGCTGCTGCCATCGAGCAAAATGATCCTGACATCGCGCAAGAGGCCCACAAGCTTATTGATTTGCCTCTGGACAAGCTGGAAAAACGCCTCAGTATCGAGTCTATCCTGGAAGACTTACAAATCATCGATAGCGCTGCCGGGTTGATTATGAGGGTTAAGGAAGACCTGATTGGCCCAGCGCGTGAGCAGGCCCCTCGACCCACGATGGCCGATGATGTGCTGCAAGATGCAGTCCATAGTCTCGATCTCTCTCCTAGCCTGGTTAGGGTTGACCTGCCTGCCAACCTGCCGCTGGTTGTGGCCGATCCGGTACAGTTACACCGGGTATTTATTAACTTGCTCAAGAATGCTCATGAGGCGATGGAGGGGCAATCCAACCCCGAAATTAAATTACAAGTGCGGACTGACTCAACCGGTGATTTTATCCAGATCAACGTTACCGATAATGGCGTGGGCATTCCTGCCGACGAAATAGATAAGATTTGGGGAACATTCCACACGACCAAAGGGGTCAAAGGGCATGCCGGTTTGGGGCTGCCGGCCTGCCGTTTAATTTTGGAGCATATTGGCGGCCATGTTTCGGTTGTTAGCCAGCCAGGCCAGGGTACGACGTTTACCGTTAGTCTACCCATTTACAAAGAAAAGGAGGCTAAAACCAAACTAGAGCCAGGCAAAGGCAAAATTTTACTTATCGACGACGATGGCCGGTGGCGGCAATTCGCCGAGACGACCTTAAAAACCGTTGGTTATAAGGTTTCGGTGGTTGAGGGTGATGACGCCGTTGCTAATTATAACCAGTATGACCTTATTTTGGTTGATGATATTCTGGCTAAAAGCGACTCGCTGACCGTGTTACAGGCGATTGCGGCGGCTGGGCCTATCGCCAAAACTGTCGTTGTTTCATCAAATCCACGGGTGGAACGAACCAAGGTGCGGATGTTATTGGGCATCCAGAACCTGCTGCCTAAGCCTTATACCCAGGTCAGCCTGCTTAGTGAGGTTAAAAAAGCCTTGAGTGGAGTTATCAGTAAACAGTGAGCAGTGAATAGTGAACAGTTATCAGTAAACAGTGAGCAGTGAATAGTAAACAGTTAACTGCTCACTATTGACTAATCACTATTGACTAATCACTAATCACTGATCACTGATTACTGGCTGCTGATTAGTGATGACTATTATCGAGGAGCTAACCAGGATGGAGAGAGAACCCAGAATTTTAGTTGTAGAT
>CAZUNT010000053.1:0-36048 GCA_964622215.1 uncultured Caldilineaceae bacterium | reverse complement strand
ACCAAATTTTCTCCAAATTGATCATCTTGTTCTGGTATCATCGGCCAGGGTGCGACCGGTGCGGGCGATGAAAACGTCTTCTAGGGTAACCTCTTCCGGCATAATCTTTTGGATAACTGCATGATGGGCGGTGAGGGTTTCAATGAGTCGAGGTAACAATAAACGCTGATTTTGGGCTACGATAGTTAGTTGAGTCCGGCCATCTACAGCGGCCGAAACTGCCCGTGTCACCCCTGCCAGGACTTCAACAGCCCGGCTGGCCTGGGAGGAAATGACCCCCTCGATGTGAATGATCTCCTCGTGCCCGAGCGAAGCTTTCAACTCCGCTACCGTGCCCAGCGCCAGTACCTGCCCGCGGTCAATAATCGCTACCCGCTGGCACATGGTTTCAGCTTCGGCCATGATGTGGGTGGTGTAGATGACCGTCTTGCCCGCCTGGTTCAATTCCCGCACCACGGCTCGTAATTCGCGGGCGGATGGCAAATCCAGGGTGTTGGTGGGTTCGTCCAAAATGAGGAGAGGTGCATCGTTGACCAGAGCCTTGGCAAAGGCCAGCTTCATTTTTTGCCCGGAAGAGTAGGTTTCAACCGTCCGGTCGGCGATTGAATCTAAATTCAGGCGGTCAATCAGGGCATCGGCGCGCTGGCGACATTCTACCGGACTGAGATGATACAACGCTCCGAAGAACTGCAAATTCTCACGGCCGGTCAACTTCCAATAAAGACCGCGTTCGCCCATCAACATGCAGCCTACGCTGGCTCGAATCTGGTTGGGCTGTTGGGTAAGGTGATAGCCGTTGACCCAGGCGGTCCCGTTGGTGGGGAGCAATAGCGTAGTGAGGCATTTAATGAGAGTTGTTTTACCCGCACCATTGGGTCCAAGCAGGCCAAAAATTTCGCCAGGCCGAATTTCGAATGAGACGCCCTTGAGCGCCTCCACTTCTTGTTCCCCCGCTTTGAACAGACCTTTCCGCTGCCGGGTGAGATAGGTTTTGGTCAGGTTTTCGATGACAACTTGTCCGAGCATGATTTTTCTGTAGTCAATCGCCCCGAAGCAGCGATTTAGCTTTTAGTTCACGGTTTATTCTATGTAAGCAACGAGGAATGTCAAGAGGATTAGTTAGCGCCTTAGCCGAAGGGGGTCGGATTTCAGCCTTTTTAGAAATAATTCCCCCAAAATCCCTAATTTTTAGGTGTTCAATTTCTTTAAAATGTGATATGATAAAAAAGCCTTTTCTGTGTCACCACAACTTGACCTTTAGATACTTGGCAAAGCAGGAAATGAGAACGGAATTATCGAGCACACTTCAATGGAAGCATCATCTAACCCCAACTGGCGTCGCATTTCCAACCACTTGAGCAATAGCATAGGTACTAAGATTATTGTGCCATACCTGCTCCTAACCCTGGCTGTAGCAGGTGTTGGCGCCTTTATTGTGGTCAGGTTTACCACAGACTCGCTGCAAGAACGCTTTTACAATCAGCTTCTTGACGCCGGACGCGTAGTCTCGGAACGAATGGTAGATTATGAAGCGATGCGGCTCGAAATACTGCGGGTGGTTGTGGCTACCGAAGGGGTGGCAGAAAACCTGGCCGCCAATAATCGGGCCGCCTTGGCCGCACGAGTACCCCAGATTATTGCCAACAGCAACACCGATGCAGTGGAACTTCTAGACCAACAAGGTCGAGAGGTCTACGGTTGGCAACGCCCCCCCAACCAGGGGGGGGCCAACGGTGAAGAGCGATTTGGGGCCGATTTTAGCCACCTGCAGGAAGTACGCCGGGTGCTAGACGGTGTTGTTGATGAGTTTGGTGAAAAACGTGTTTTGTTAAGCCAAACACCTTATGGCTTGATGACTTTTACGGTCGGGCCAATTTACCAGGACCATAAACGAGTGGGAGCCGTGCTAGTAGGCACCTATATCCACGAAATGGTCATAGACCTCACCGAAAACGCTGTGGCTAAAGTCACCCTTTATGACCCACAGGGCCAGGTTATCGAGACTACCCTGGGCGGAGGGCAAAAGGGAGTTACCGATATTCTTAACGAGTCCCCCGATCAGTACCGCACGGTTCTGGCTCTTTTACGCGAGTCTCCTGATCGTTATCCGGTGGTAGTTGCCCAAGCTAAAGATGAAGTTCCTTTCAAACAGGCCCAAATCTTAGGCCTTGAATATACATTGGCTTACGGCGACTGGCGACTCCGAGGACAATCGTTAGGGTTGTTTAGCGTGGCCTTACCGAACAATTTTATTGTCAGCACGGCGGCAAGCAGTCGTAACCTGCTGGCCCTTCTTTTTTCTGCGGCGACAGTTGGTGTATTTGCCCTCGGCTTTTTCATTGCCCAACGTATCATTCAACCTTTGCAGCGGCTGGTGCGGACTTCCAAAGCAGTAACCCAGGGTGACCTGGCCCAACGCACGGGAATTCAGCGGAGTGACGAAATTGGCACTTTAGCCTACTCTTTTGATACTATGACCGACCGCCTGGTGGAGCGCAACCGCCAATTGGTCGAACAAGCCAGCAAATTAAAGGCTATTCTTGACAGTATTGCCGATGGCGTGATTGTACTCGATTGGCAGGGTGTTATCATTTCCTCTAATCCAGCCGCCCGGCAAATCCTGGCCGATGTCTCAAGTGATTTTCTCTCAGATATACTTCAGGAGCTATCCTCATCCGCCTTTCTTGAGACGGGAAATGGGGCGAATGGAAATCGGGATTTGGAATTAGCTAAATTCCAACAGCCCCATCGTTATCGGGTAGCAGATCGGATGTTAAGCGCTTTAATTGCGCCGATGATAACGCCTGGCGGTGAAGCCTTAGGCACAGTGATCGCCTTGCGCGATGTCACCCGTGAGGCCGATTCTGAACAACTGAAGGATAATTTTATTACCAATATTTCGCATGAGTTGCGTACGCCCCTAACAGCTATTAAGGGCTATAGCGATTTACTGCTTATGACCACTCATGAAAAGTTGAGTGCGCAACAAGCCCGGTTTGTACAGACTATCAATCATAACACCGATAAGTTACTTCATCATATCAACCAGCTTATTGACATCTCTGAAATTCAGGCCGGCACTTTGAGGTTGGAGAAACAGGAATTATGCTTTGAGGCGCTGGTCAAAGAGATAGCCGAGCAGTGGCGCGAGCGCCTGGAAGCCAAAGGTCTGTCATTGCAGCTAACATTACCGGCAGCAGAGATACGGCTATGTGGCGATCCAAAACGTTTAAACTGGGCAATTGATAATTTATTAAGTAATGCTTATAACTACACGTTGAGCGGCGGGCGGGTTGAAGTACGGGTATTCCAGGCCCAAGCCGAGGCACAATTGGATGTACTTGATACCGGCGTTGGGATTGCTGTGGGCGATCAGCCTTACCTGTTCACGCGCTTTTTCCGAGCCGCTCATCCGTTAACATTTAATGTCCCAGGGGTCGGCCTGGGCCTGTTTATCACCCGCTCAATTATCGAACTGCATGAAGGGCGAGCCTGGGCCCAAAGCAAATTGAATGAGGGTAGTACCTTTAGCCTAGCTTTGCCCCTATTGAAGTAAAAATCGAAGGGTGGTATTCTTGAGAAGATAGCGGGATTTTATCATTCACCACCCCCGAAAAAGTAATCTTGTGCAATCCGAAAAAGCACCTACGCATTCCGTTTTACTTGACGAAGAAGATAGACCGAGCCGCCGGTGGGAGTTGTTACTCCTGCTTTTAGCCTTACTAACGAGTTGCGGTTGTGTTTTTTGTTCAACTCAGTTGGCGCTTTTGTTGTGGCCTGATCGGCTAGCCTCGGCCAGTATGTTGGCCGGAAGGCAAGCTGATTACAGCAGCGGCTCCGGTGAGGTTCAATTCGCGGCGCTAGACCCGCTGATAGCGGCCCAGGCAGCCACCGATATTGCCGGACTGCAAGTTACCCCTGTTGGGGTTGAAGATATTCCTAACTTTACCATCTCCCTCTTGCCGGCCACACCGACGCCTACACCTAAATCCGGCCCCCCGCCCGCTCTGCCAGAAGCGACACGGCCGGCTGCAGCTCCAGGGGCGCCTACAACCCCGCCCGTACCTACCGTAAACAGCACCGCTACAAGCAGCTCTCCTACCCCTATTAATTCAGTCACACCGCCAGTCCAACCCACCTTGACGCCGGTAGGTACAGTTACCCTGGCCCCACCCACCATGACCGTACAGCCGACGGCAACCTTGCTGCCCCCCACCTCAACCTCATCCCCCGTTCCATCCCCCACCTCATCGCCTTCCAGTAATCCGACCGCCACTCCTGGTTCACATCCGACCTCTGTTCCGCCAACAAATACTCCCACGCCGCTCCATGTGCTTCCAATCTTGGAGTCAGTAAGCGATAACGGCGATGGTACATGTACTGCCTGGTGGGGCTATCAAAATAATAATTCTTTTGCCGTGACCCTGCCTGTTGGGTCCAACAATAGATTTACCCCAGCCCCAGAGGATCGCTCCCAACTAACCACGTTCAGTTCTGGCCGGATCGTCAACGCTTTCAACGTCGTTTTTAGTAGCAGCCCCCTGGCGTGGAGCCTTGATGGGGGTACGGCCACGGCAGGCCCTACGGGCACGTGCGCTTCTTATCAAATTACCGGCCGAATTTTTGAGGACGCCAATTATAGTGGTGGTCCTGGAACCGGTTTTGGCGGGGGGGATGTAGGGCTAGCCAATGTCCAGGTTGAGGTATATAATAGCGGGAACGTGTTAATAAATTCCACCTCTACCGATGCCTCCGGCAACTACACCTTTACCGTGCCCGGCGGGAGTAGCTACGTGGTGCGGGTCGTATCGGCCAGCATCGGTGATGGCGATACACCCCCTGCAGCCGGTTTTAATGGCGGCTTTTCCAGCGCCGTAGCCGAACAAACCTATGAACATAACGGCGTTTCGGGCAACGGGGGAGCCGGGGCCTTGGGTGGAAACAATGCCCAAGCCAGCGATTTGAGTGTGGGAGCCGGCGCCGGCCCAGGCGACACAAATGTAGTGGTCACCGTCGGCAATACCAGTGTAACGGGCGTAGATTTTGGCTTTGCTTATAATCTCATCGTAAATACTCAAGACAGTGGTCAAGGTTCGTTGCGACAATTTATCCTCAATGCTAATGCTGTCGCCGGTCCGACCTCTAGCCAGTTCAACATCCCCACCACCGACCCGAACTACAACTCGATTATGGCCAATGCTTTCGTGATTCGCCCTACTTCAGCCTTACCCGGTTTGACCGATAACGCCACTGCCATTGATGGAACGACGCAAGAGGCCAATCAGGGTGACTTACGTTCAGGGTTACCGGATGTTGTCATCGACGGCGTTAGCGCCGGAGCAAATGTCAACGGCTTGACCATCTATTCGAACAGCAATATAATCCGCAGATTGGATGTACGTAACTTCAACCAGAATAACGGTACCGGCCTGGTTGTGGATGGCGGGGATGGTAATACGCTGGCCGAGAACTACCTCACCTTAAACACCAATAACTCAGGGAACATAGGAGCGATCCAGTTCTATAATTCGACTGATACAAACACAATCAGCGGCAACACCATTACCGGAAACTTTAGCGATGGGTTGATAATTATAACCGGCAGCGGCAATCAAGTCACTAATAACATTTCTACAGCTAACGGTCAGGACGGCTTTGTCTTAGGAGGCACGTCGATGACCTTTACCGGTAATACGGCCCAGGCCAACGCTCCAACGAATCCAATTGGGTGTGGCATTGAATTTTATACCGGTTTGACGAACAGTGTGATTGCCGATAATGTATCAAGTGGCAATGGTGGCGAGGGTGGCATTTGCTTAATCGGTGTCGTTTCCAGCAATAATACCATAGGCCCGGATAACATTATCACCGGCAATGCCGGCCCGGGTATCTCCAGCCCTCTGGCCGGCAGCGTCAATAACCGGTTTACCGAGAATCAAATCTCTGCCAACAATGGTTTGGGCATCGACCTGGGAGTAACCGGTGTGACTCCAAACGACCCTGTTCCTCCTGGTGGTGACAGTGATAACGGTTCGAACGGTCTAATGAATTTTCCAGTTCTTTATAATGCTGTAATTTCTGGCGGGGACATCACGATTACGGGGGAAGGCCGGCCAGGGGCAGACATTGAGTTTTTCCTGAGCGACTCAGATTCTAGCGGCTACGGTGAAGGCCAAACATTAATTGGTTCCGATACCATAACCTCGGGTCCTCCCGGAACGACTGACCCAACTGCTCAACAATTCTCGTTTACCTTTCCGGCTGGGAGTGTGGTGGTGGGAAACAGAGTCACGGCAACGGCAACTGATAGTTCAAACAACACTTCAGAGTTTGCCCAAAATATCATTGTCAATTGAGTTATTAGAAGAGCGAGCCTAGATAACCAGTGAAAAAACCTTTAATTCTAGTGGCTGAAGATGAACCAGAAGTGAGAGATCTGCTGGATGACTTTCTTAAAATCCTGGGCGGATTTACGGTTATTAGTGTTGCCGACGGTGACCAGGCGGTCGAAGAAGCAATCAATACCAAGCCAGACTTAATCCTGCTGGATGTCCGTATGCCCAATATGAATGGCTTTGAAGCGTGCAAAATTCTGAAAGCAAACCGGGTCACCAAAAATATTCCGATCGTCTTCATCTCAGCTTATGGGCAAGAAGCAGAGGTAAGCGCCGGATTAAAATTAGGGGCTGAAGCCTATTTCGTCAAGCCCTTTGCCCTTAATACCTTGCTCAATCGAATTACCGAAATTCTAAAAAAGCATCGTCAGGCCCAGTAGGGTAATCTGTTCTCACCCGTAGGAAAAATTTTACGCGGCCTTGGCTAAACCGGTTTCGTTTTCCACCCCCACCCAGAAGTGATGCGGGCGCACATTAGCTACAGGTCTCAGGCGGATGCCGTTTACCTCTTCTGTTTGTCCATCAAAATCACGATCATTCAGGTAACAGGTCGTCGGTCGTCGGCCAAACCGGGCTTGATACCGGGTTGCCGCCTGGCCGATTTTTTCGGCTAACCTGAGTTTTGGGTCATTATCAAACCACAGTAAACCTTCTCTCATTCAAAATATCCTCCTTCCGACTAAATTTCATCCCAAAAGTTCGGCAAGACATCGCCCACGGTTTCGGTATTTTCCTGGCCAATGACCTTAAAACTCCGGCCGCTGACAGGGGGTGGCCCGGCTGTCAGCGCATTGGCTGCATACGGAGTAGTATAGCCGTTTGGACCCTGTCCATTGACGACGACAACAGGCGGATATTGGCCGCCATAAGGCCGGAGTTGGCCCAACTGCGCCTCTTGCTTGTCGCGCTGCCGCATCACCCAGACCAGCATAGCGCTGGTCGGGATGGAGGCTATCACGCCACAGATAATACCGATGATTACGGCCAGCGCATCGGGGCTTATACGAGTCCCCATGATCACGGCCAGGGTAATCACAAAGACAATCCCGGCGATAAAGAGAAACCTTTTCATAACCTGCTGCCTTTCGCTATCGGTTCGAGACATCCTACTTGATGAGCTTAAGTTGATGCCCAAACATTAAATTAAGGCCGCGCTTTTTTGGCTGGAGCGGAAGCACTTTTACAGCTTGGCCATCGGTGCCGGTGGCGGCGTGGACTGTTTCGGCTTCTGTCAGCCAGCGTCGGCTGTTCCTCCCCCCACCATTCATCCGGCCGACGATCTGCCTGATTTCCTCTTCGCTGACATAGGCGGCCTGGAACCGGGTGACATGGCCTTTGGCCACCAGCACAAAGTCACCCCGGCCCAGCAGCTTTTCCGCCCCCGTACCCGGAATTCCGGCCGCAATTTTGGCATCGTCGGCGCTGGCGACGCTGCCGACTAAGCGCACCGGAAAGTTACTGCGGGTCAAGCTGCCGATGCTGGCTGCCAATGGTTTTTGAGTACAAGCAATGATATGCAAGCCGGCGCTGCGTCCCCGCTGGGTAAGCCGGGTCATGAGTCGATCCATCGCCTTGCCACCCTGATCCATAAGATCGGCCACTTCGTCGATGAAAATAACCACTCGTGGCTCAGAAATGTTCTCCCGGTCACGGCGGACCATTTCTTCGACCATTTCGCCCAGTAAAAAGATGGCCTGGTGAACCTCCTGGACCGCCGGCCGCAGCAGATGCGGCAGCCCTCCCCCGGTTTTGTCGAAGGAAGTAAAGGGGTCAAAACCATTACCTTTGGGGTCGATAAAAACCATCTGCACTTCACCCAGCCGGTTGTGCATGGCGAGCGAGAGGGCCATACTGCGCACCAACGCGGTCTTACCGGAGCCGGTTGTGCCTGCCACCAATACGTGCGCCACTTCGGGCGAAGGTAAACGAAGCAGGAGGGGGATTCCACGTTCATCCATGCCCAGGATAGCGGTTTGTTTAGGCACTTCTTTAAGCCGCTTACAAAGGTTCAGCAATCGCACCACCTGCCCATCTTCTCGCGGTACATCAACCTGGATAGCCGGACCTTGTCGGGTAACGCGCACACCCTGCGCCCCTAACCGCAAGGCGATTTCCTCGGACAGGGCCATAACCTTGGCGATTTTGGTGCTTATTTCGGGAATGACTTGATAGCTGACCCAACGCGGCGTGACGATGCCGCCTGTCACCCGGCCCGGCACCCGA
The DNA here is from genome assembly GCA_964622215.1 of uncultured Caldilineaceae bacterium. Taxonomy (GTDB): domain Bacteria; phylum Chloroflexota; class Anaerolineae; order 4572-78; family J111; genus DSQQ01. The sequence continues at coordinate 27,430 of CAZUNT010000053.1, read as the reverse complement.
TGGCTGATCAAGACCATCTCAATCTGATCAGCCTGCAACTCCAATACTCGCCGCATATATGTCTCCTGATCAAGATGCTCCCAGTGGAGAGGGAAGTTTGATCGTTCAAACATGGTTTGGCACGCTGGTAATGCCTCATTACTAAAGACCTTAATTTGTGTTATTGCCGTCTTAACCTGAAACAGGTACGTCGCCCCTGAGCAGGTTATATCTCTCCGAATAGTATGGTTCAGCCGACCGAAGGTGCTTGAAAAACAAAGAGTTGATCTTCGGGCGCAACCGAGTCCTGTAAGCGGCGGCGGTCGCGGATCAGGGAGTCGCCTACAAAGATGTTGACATGCTGGCGCAGCGCGCCATGGTCATCTACCAGATAGCCGGCCAAACCCGGATAGTGGCTGTCCAGGGCATAAATCACTTCAGCGACCGTCTGCCCCGTAACCTCGGTTTGGTAGAGACCGGGGAAAAAACGTCGCAAGTGACTGGTAAATTTAACTTGTGGCATCGTCATCCTCCGTACAAAATTATTTAATCAAGACACTTGCCGAATAATGGCCATCACTTTGCCTTCGACCCGCACGGCGTCGGGCTTGACGATGAGTGATTTTAATTTAGGATTAGCCGGTTGCAGCCGCACATGACCATTTTCGCGGTAAAATCGTTTCAGGGTGGTCTGATTCAGGTGAGTCAGCCGGACGGCGGCTAATTCACCATTTTGGACCTGGCTCTGCCGCTGGATGACGACGATATCACCGTCGTCAACCAGCGCATCGCGCCACGAATCGCCTTGCGCCTTAAGGGCAATAAGGTTGCGAGCATGAGGTACAATATCATAAGTCAACTCGACCACCGCCTGCTCGCTCGCGTTTGCCCTGGTGGCAGTAGACAGGCTCGTGGTCTCCATAACCAGGGGAACCCGCACTGTTGGATTGTCGCTCACCAAGCGGATGCCTCGGGGCGTATTCGGCGCGCGGCTCAACAGCGCCGCCTCCTCCAACGCTTCCAGGTGGTAGTTTACTAACGATTTGGTGCTGATGTTTAGACCCACCCGAATTTCTTCGTGAGTCGGCGGAAAACCGTTTTTATCCACAAAGTTTTCAATAAACGCCAGCATCTCTTTTTGCTTGTCACTCACACGCATAGTTACCTGGCTCCTTTCAGTTAAAGTTGAAAAATGTCTAGAACAAGTGTTCTATCTTTATTATACCAGAACACTTGTTCTATTGTCAAGTCCTAAACCCTGATATTACATTAAAAAACCGGGTGGAGTTAGCAGCCAGGATAACAACCCTTTGACAACTAGCCGGGCGAGCACCCGGCACCTTCGAGAGGATGAAGGATGAAATTATCCTTCTTCTGGCAAACGAAGTTCATAGTAACTCTGTGTTAAAATCTTAAGATTCCATTGAGCGAACCCAGTACCATCTGCGTATACCTGCGATTATCTGCACTTTATAAGAGAGGGTCAAAAAGCCTTTGGCCCTCTTTTTTTATGGCTATTGGCAAGGGCTGAAAATAGAGCCTTCAGCGCGTTGGCAAACACCACACCGGTCCAGCCCAGGGTCAACACCCCCAGCACAACATAGCTAATAAAACTCCAGGACATGTTACTGTTCCACCGCCGCAATTTGTAAAATAATCCGCCGGCAAAACCATAAAGAGATACTGTTGGTACGTCTCTTGCAGCCCGGCATTAACATAGGCAATCCAGTAGGCCAAATCCGGCCAAATCGCTGGAACCGGCGACTCGGGGCCGGCTACCAGGCGATTCAATAGGCTCAATTCCCACGCCAACGGAAACACCGTAAAGCCGCTGAGCAATAGGGCGATGATAAAGAATAACAGTAAGCCTCTAACTCTTGCCTTAAGCGTTTGAATATTCATCAGATTTCTGCCCTATACCTTCCTCCAACGATTATAGCCTTAAATTACCTCGAAAGTACTGAGGTCGCTCAATGGGATTTTAAGATTTTAACACAGAGAACACAAAGAAGACACAGAGAACTCAGAGATTCTTTGTGAACTCTGTGACTTCTCCGTGTTCTCTGTGTTCCATTTTTTTGTTTCCTATTTTAAGTGAACCCGGTATCACCTCGAAGTTTCTGCTCCAAATTATGAGATTATCAGCTTTTGCTCCAAGTCCACAACCCGATTATTTTCTGACTCGGAAACATCTTGCCCTTGGGGTAAGTAACGCCCAAAACCGCTCAAAATAGTCTCAAGCGCCGGCAGCATATTCGAGACTCGCCTGGCTTGGATGACCCAATCCCACAGCGGCTCGAACTTTTTCCAGCCGCCCGCATAGGCAATGTGGCGCAGCCGTCCGGTCAGTTCAGCCTTGCTCGAAGCCCCTTTGAGGATAGACCCCCAATGATAAAACTCTCGATAGGCTCGCCAGTAGCCGGCCTCCAGGGCCTCCGGCGTCAGCTTGGCCGGCTGAAAAACCGCGTGGCGGGTATCGTACAAATCCCAATTGGAGTGGAGCAGGCGGCCCTGCCCGGCCAGCCGCCGATACAGAGCCGTGCCGGGGTAGGGGGTCAAAATGTGGAAAGTAGCCGTCTCGATCCCCTGGATAGTGGCCCACTCGACGGTACGCTCGAAGACTGACTCGTCGTCGCCATCCATGCCGAAAACAAAGCTGCCGTTGATCATCACCCCCACATCGTGCAGGCGGCGAATAGCCGCGCTGTAATCACGGTTGAGATTTTGGTATTTATGCTGCTCCCGCAGGTTGTTGGGATTGAGCGTCTCAAAACCGACGAACAGGCTGCGCAGGCCGCAAGCCACGGCTTTTTCCAGCAGGCCCGGCTTCAAGACCGACTGCACCGTACCCGCCGCCTGCCACAAACGGCCCATCCCGCGCATCCCCTCAAATAGGGCCGAGGCGAAGCGAGCGTTGCCGAAGAGATGGTCGTCCAAAAAGTAGAGGTGGCGGCCTGGCAGCCGCTCGATCTCGGCCAGGGCTGCCTCGACGGTTTGGGTGTAGAAGGATTTGCCGCCCTCGAAAAAAGCCTCCTTGTAGCAAAAGTCGCAGGTGTGAGGGCAGCCCCGCGAGACGACGATGGAGTTGGGAACAAGATAGAGCCGGCGATTAATCAAATCCCGGCGAATCGTCGGCAGCCCGGCCAGGGTGCGCACCTGGGAGCGATAGATTTTGCCGGGCCTGCCTGCCCGAAAATCGACCAGGAAGGCCGGCCAGGTATCTTCACCGGGGCCGAGAAAGATGGTATCGGCGTGAGCGGCTGCTTCCTCCGGCAGTGAGGTCACGTGCAGCCCACCCAGGGCTACGTGCGCCCCTTTACGCCGGTAATGGCCGGCCAATTCGTAGGCCCGGTAGGCCGAAGTGATGTAGACCTCGATGACGACTAAATCCGGCTCGTCGTCCAAATCCAGGGTTTCCACGTGCTCATCCTGGAGGGTGATCTCGTCCGTGTCGTCAAGGTAGCCGGCCAGCGTTGCCAACCCCAGAGGTGGAAAGAGCGAGTATTTGATCGGCCGCCAGAAGGGGCTTTTGGCTTCGGTCAGGGCGGGCAGAATCATTTTGACTTTCATCGAGGTTCTTCCTTTGAAAATAACGTTGAATGTTCAACGTTGAATGTTGAACGTTCAACGTTTGAACGTTTGAACGTTTTTATCTTTGGTGATGTGCCACAGGCTCGCGAATACTTTTAAGCTTGACCTTGTGTCCCGGCCACGTCGCCATCAGGCTAGGTATCGCCATCAGGGCTAACGCCGCCAAAAAGAGAGGCCACTGGAAAGGTTCAGGCCGGAGGGTGTCCCAATCGGGCCGGTTTTGCAGCAGGGCCTGGAGCGAGTCCATCATAAAGACATACAGCGCCAGCGCTCCACCCAGGGTGATCACACCGAGGCGAGCAGGGGTAAAGTTCAGGCGCTGGCCGCGTTCCATCTGTACAATGGCCAGTACTGCAGTGAGGCAGATCAGGCCGGCAATGAGCACGGGCGAGAGCACCGGTCCCCACCAGCGCACCGGGATCAGGAACAAAATATCCCAGTCAAATAGGCTGTCCGGCCAGTTGATCAACACTTTGAGCCAGACGTAGTACCAAATATCCCATAACCCAAAGGTGAACAGTCCGTAGGCCAGCCTATCTGCACCTCTGCGTCCGGCCAGCCAACCTACGGCAACCAGCATGAGGATGGTCGCTACTTCTCGCCCCACTTCCATTGGAATATAGGAACCCAGGGCCACGTGCTCGTCGGTAATTTGGAGCAAAGCACGCAGGTAAGCGACGACAACTGCTTCTAACAAAGCCATGCCAATGGCGTAGACGGAAATCCACAAGAATCGCTGGACTGTGTTATTCATTTTTTCCTTCTACCTGAAATTAAGGGATGACATTTTTCTACCCAATCTAACAGATGTCTGCGTCTTTTTCCACCGCTCAAGGCTACGATTCGGCGCACTTGAGTGCTTGACGGCAGACTTTTTGTTTGTTACGCTGGATATACTGCCAAACATCTCAGGAGGAATTATGTTTCACCGGAACCGTCAAGCTGTTATCTTACTCGTCGCTCTATTTTTAGGCTGGGGCTGGGACCTGCTCTTCTATGGTAAAGCCCTGGGCATCTCGGTCCCGCTCTTTGTACTTTTATTACTTCTGGCGCTGTTCGGTTTGGGCCGGCTGCAAGGAGTGAGGCCAGCCTGGTCCAATCTCTGGCTGCTGGTTCCTCTGCTCTTTTTGGCCGTTATGGTCTTTATCCGGGCCAATCTTTTTGTCACCTTTCTCAATATTGCCGCTTGCCTGGCCCTGCTAGGGCTGACCGTCTACTTTTATGCGGCCGGGCGGGTGGATAAGTTGGGCTTGATTGGTTATCCGGTCGCACTCCTCCAAGTCAGCGGTAACGCTTTTATCCGGCCGGCCCCCCTGGTATCAGCCAGCGTGGATTTGAAAACTGCCCAAGAACAAGGCCGGCGCAACTTGCTGCCGGTGGTGCGCGGCCTGCTCCTGGCGGCGCCGGTATTAGCCATCTTTACCTGCCTGTTGGCCTCAGCCGACCTGGTCTTTGCCAATTACGTCGAGGATGTGCTCCATTTGAAATTTCTGACCGACCTGATCGAATGGCTCTGGCGCGGCCTGGTCATCTTAGGGGTAGCCTGGCTCCTGGCTGGCGGCTTGGTCTACGCCTTGAGCCGCGGCCCGGTATCCGGCGAGGCTACTCTCCTGGAACGGGGGTTAAATCATTTGATTAATTTTGTCTCCATCGGCTGGGTTGAAAGCACGATCCTGCTGAGTTTGGTAGACCTGTTGTTCCTGGTCTTCGTTTGGATCCAATTCGCCTACTTATTCGGCGGGCAGGCCAACATCACCATAGAGGGTTACACCTACGCCCAGTATGCCCGGCGCGGCTTCTTTGAATTGGTGGCTGTGTCGGTGCTGACCCTGGGCCTGATCCTGACCCTCCACCGGTTGACCCGCAGCGAATCGGGCCGGCAACGAGCAGGTTTTAAGGAATTGAGCAGCCTGATGGTTATCCTGGTGGTGGTGATTTTAGCCTCCGCCTTTCAACGGCTGCTCCTGTATGAAATCGCTTATGGCTACACCGAACTGCGGCTTTACAGCCACGTTTTTATGATCTGGCTGGCCGTCACTTTTATCTGGTTTGTGGTCACGTTGTGGCTTCAGCCGAGCCGCTTTGCCGTAGGCGCTTTTGGCGCGGCCCTGGGTTTTCTGATCACCTTGAACCTTATCAACCCCGATGCTTTCATTGCCGAGCAAAACCTGGCCCGCTCCTCCGATACCTTTACCGCCGACCAAAGTTTAACCCGCAACCAGGCTGGAGTGGATATCCAATACCTGATTACCCTCTCAGACGATGTTGTGCCCGTCCTGGCCCAGGCGGTGGATCAAGTTTCCGGCGAGGAGCGGGAAATATTGCAGAGCCATCTGCACACTCGCCGGGAGCGCCTGGAAGCGGCTCTCGCGGCCCAAAGTTGGCCTTCGTTTCACCTGGCCCAACAGCGGGCTTATGCGGCCTTGGTCGAGATGAAATGAGGGCTTGACGTTGGACTCTACTTCTGCGCTTGATTCATCAGCTTTTTTACGATACCATTAATCAAAAGGACTTAGCATAGTATGGCTAAACTCTTTACCCTCCGGCCCGGCTGGGCCTTGGTTATCTTCATTGTGCTTGATACATTTTGCGTGGGCATGGGCATGGGTGTGCCCATCTTCTGCATCCTCTTTGGTTTTTTGGTGGGATGGTATATTGTCAAAATGGTCACGGCCACCCCTCGGCCCATCGAAGCCGTTTTGCGCCAGATCCTGGTATATGGGCTTATTACTTCGGCCTTAACGTTGGGGGCTATGGTCATCATTTGGGTTCCCTGGGTGAAACTACTCTTTGATCCCCAGGCAAATTTTACCAACACCGGGATTCCGCTGATCTTGTATGAACCTAAAGCCAGCTTCATCGGCTGGCTGGTTTTGATGATTTTTATATCGCCATTCCTGCAACTGCTGACCACACTTTTTAGTGCTCATTTGACCCTATTGGGCTGGGTTCAGGCAAGGAATGTGAGTTAGTACGTTATCTGCCATCATTTTTTTGAGAACTATGCTCACCCTCCTCATCGTCGAAGATAATCCCAAACTCCGCGCGGCCCTCAAAACCGGCCTGGAAGCAACCGGCGCTGTCTGCGTCTGCTATGATTGCGGCAGCGGCGAAGAGGCCCTGGCTTACTGCCTGGAGGCGACAAACAAGACCTGTCAGGTTTCTGAAAACCTGACAGGTCTCCCCAACGTTATTCTGATGGACGTGCAACTGGCCGGGGTCATGAACGGCATCGAGGCCGCCGTCGCCATCCGGCGCGAATTTCCGCGTTTGCCGGTCGTCTTTTACTCCATCCAGGACGACGACGCCTATTACCGCGACTTTCGCCGTTCCGGCATCCTCAGCCACTACGCCTATGTGCGTAAATCGAACTACCTGCTGCCGCAGATGATTGTGCCCTTGTTGGTCGATGCGGTCGCCGGCCGCAGCTTTATCGACCCGGAGATCGAGTCGCGAGTGCAAGAGGTGCGCCACAAGGATGAGCAGTCGCCGCTGGCCCTGCTGGAACCCAACGAGCAGGCCGTGGCCCGGCTGCTGGCCCAGGGTTTGAGCAACGAACAAATCGCCGCCCGCCTCGGCTTCCGGGACAAGCGGACCATCAGCCGCACCAACGGCCAGATTTACGCCGCCTGGGGCCTGAATGAAACAACCACCGACGAAAAAATCGCCCGCACCCGCGCCGCCCTGATTCTGCACGCGGGCCGGCTTATCGCCTGGGATGCCGACGGCGTGGCTCATGTGATGAATGAAAGAGGCGAGTGGGTGAGATGGGAAGGATGAAGGCTGAGGGATGAAGGCTGAAACATGACCGGAAATTTCTTTCTTGATTGGTCCATCATAACTGTTTCGCTCTTCAACACCGTGCTGACCCTGTGGCTGGGGTTGATCGTTTTGCTCAATGCGGAGCGGCGGACCTTGGGGGTCTGGCTGGTGGGGGGTGGGTTTTTACTGGGGGGAGCCTTTTTTGTCAGCCATTCGGCCATCCTCGGTTATAGCGTCACCGGGACCGGTCAGGGACTAAACTTTTGGTGGCGCGTGGGCTGGCTGCCGGTGGTCGTCGCCCCGCTGTCCTGGTACGTGGCCATGCTCTGGTATGCGGGTTATTGGGATCGAGCCGCCAGCTCTTCGCCCCTGGGCTGGCAGCGGCCCTGGCTCATCACGACGCTGTTGTTGGCCGGGGGATTGATTGGCTTGCTCGTTTTCGCCAACCCACTCCCCTCCTATACCCAGATCACCCAGTTACGCTTATCCGCCACCCCGGAAATCGGGCAGATTCCGCTGCTCATTCTCACCTATCCGCTGTACATCGTGCTGTGTATCGTCCTATCGCTGGTAACGCTGCGCCGTCCGGGACCGTCGACGCGAGTTATGGGCCACCTGGCCCGGCGGCGCGCCCGCCCCTGGCTCATCGCCGCCTCGTTGGCGATGCTGGGGGTCAGCCTGCTGGTTGCCTGGGTGATGGTTTGGGTCATCTTTCAAGCCCGCCAGCGGCCTGGCCACAGCTATTATGAAATGGCCCTGACGATTGCCTGGTTTGACCTGGCGATTGACCTGCTCATCGCCCTGGCTATCATCTTGATGGGCCGGGCCATCGTTTCCTACGAAGTCTTCACCGGCAAAACCCTGCCCCGGCGTGGTTTTTTTCGCCATTGGCGCAGCGCGGTTTTTTTAGCCGCCGGCTATGGGCTGGTGGTCGGCTGGACGGTCACCCTTCAACTCCGCCCCATTTACAGCTTGCTGCTGACCACCATCTTGATGATTGTCTTTTATGCTCTCTTTAGCTGGCGCTCTTTTGTGGAACGGGATCACTACATCAATCTTTTGCGCCCTTTCGTCGCCAGCCAGCGCCTTTATGAGCATCTGCTTGACCTGACTTCCGGCCAAACTCCCTCTCCCCAAGAGGCTCAGGCAGACCAGGGGGAGAGCCAGGCGCTGGCTTCCTTCGAGGCGCTCTGCGCCGAGGTATTAGGGGCGCGGCTGGCCTACCTCATCCCTTTAGGGCCGCTTGCTCCCCTGGTTGGCCTCTCCCTCGTTTATCCCGCCGCCTCCCCGCCTCATCACCTCAGCGCTTCACCTCTCCTCGCCTCTATCTCCCCGGAGACGATGTGCCTGCCGCTCGATCCGGCCCAATATGGCGGGGCCGTCTGGGCCATCCCCTTGTGGAGCGAGCGGGGACTCATCGGCGTGCTGCTGTTGGGTGAAAAACGTGACGGCGGCCTCTACACCCAGGAGGAAATCGAAGTGGCCCGCGCCAGCGGCGAACGGTTGATCGACGCCCAGGCCAGCCTCGAATTAGCCCGCCGCCTGATGGCTCTGCAGCGGCAGCGGCTGGCCCAAACCCAGGTACTCGATCGGCAAACCCGGCGCGTGCTCCATGACGACATTTTGCCCAACCTGCACGCGGCGATGCTGATGCTGAGTAACGACCGCCGACCGCCGACCACCGACCGCCGGCCAGAGACCGAGGACAACCTACCAACCTCCAACCTTCAACCTCCATCCCCCATCTCTTTACTGGCCGACATTCACCGCCAAATCTCCAATTTACTACGCGAGATGCCGGCGGCGGCCACGCCCGATGTAGTTCGCCTGGGGGTCGTCGAGGCGCTGCGGCGAGTGGTAGTTCATGAGTTAAGTGGTGCGTTTGACGAGGTAAGCTGGCAAATCGAACCGGAAGCGGAACAGAGTGTACGCGCTCTACCGGAGCTAACCGCCGAAGTCCTCTTCTACGCTGCTCGTGAAGCCATCCGCAACGCCGCCCGGCATGGCCGCGCCGAAACGGCAAAGCCGCTCCATTTGAAGATCATGATAAGCTGGCCTCATGGTTTGGAACTTATGGTTGAAGATAATGGGGTGGGCTTGCCGATAACCGGGTTATCAACCGGGGCTAGTTCTCGTCAAGGTTCAAGCCAGGGGCAGGGGTTGGTTTTGCACAGCACTATGATGGCGGTGGTTGGGGGGACTCTGGCGGTGGAGAGCACCCCTGGGGCCTACACTCGCGTTACGCTAACCCTACCGCCGGTGAGCTGACGCATTAGTAAGTTACAGTTTATGCCGGTTGTCATCAACCGCAGAAACCGATATAATTGGGAGAAGAGTAGTTATGGCAGAAGCAGATGTCTGAACCCGATCTCGAAACACTCCTCCGCCAGGGTATTACCGCAGCCAGGGCCAGCCGACGAGAGCAATCTCGCCAACTGCTGCTCCAGGTCACCGCGCTCGATGAACGTAATATTTTAGCCTGGCTCTGGCTCAGCACAGTTCTGGATGATCTGGAGGAGAGACGAATCTGCCTGGAAAATGTGCTGACCTTGGACCCAGGCAACCAGCATGCCCAGCTTGGCCTGGCTCGATTGGACCAGCCCCCTCCTGCTCCCGCAGTTCAGCCCGCGCCGGCCGAACTTCCCTCTTTCGCGGCGATTGTCGGTGAGGACGCGTCGGCCGGTCCGAGCCAAACAGAAGCTCAACCGCCTTCCAAGTATCACCTGTTAGATAAAAAAGCGGCGGGCCAGGCCAAACCGGCCGCGCCCAAAAGCACCGGCGGGGATTGCCCCTTTTGCCAGCATCCTGTCCCCACTACGGCTACCACCTGTTCTCACTGCCAGTTGCCCCTGGTGATGAAATGCCCTACCTGTCACACGATGGTAGACGTGGAGCAGCAAACCTGCTCACAGTGTCATCACCAGATGGGCAACTATCGCCGGCGGTTGACCTATTTTGCCGAACTGGCCGCTGTTTACCAGCAGCACCAGCTTTATGCCGAAGCGCTCAGGGCCTGGCAGGCGGTTGAAACCCTCCAACCTGATTATCCCGAACTTCATTTACATGTGGGGGAAGCCCAGGTCGGTTTGGGCCGCCTGGACCGGGCGACCGACAGTTTCAACCGTGTTCTGAAGCAAGAACCCCGCTCCATCGCGGCTCATTTTGCCCTGGCGGAGTTACTCCGGCAGCGGGGTGAGATCGAGGAGGCCTATCCTCACTACCTCAAAGTCGCCGAGTTAGACCCCAAGCATGGTCTGGCCTGGCTGCGCCTGGGGCAGCTTTATGATCAGGCCCGGCGGCGCCAGGACGCGGCTCAGGCTTACAAGCGGGCGGCGGCCTTATTAAAAACCGGCTCGGCGGAAAGCAGCCTGGCCGAACAACAACTGGCTCATCTCCGGCCCGGTTTGCCTGTGGCTATGGCCACCGGCTGGAGCGAACTGCTGCGGCAGATGACCGGGCCGATTTTTATCTGCCTGTTGATGGCTTTGTTAGACTCCGGGCTGCGTCCCTGGTGGATTTCTTGGAGCGGCTGGTTGGCCCTCTGCCTGGCCCCACTGGGCGCTTTTCTCTTCGTCAGCGGGACCTCGCTGCCTCGTAACCCGCTCATCCGCCTGCTGGTAGGGGAGCAAGGGGTCGCGGCGGAAGGGTGGCGTATCCCGGTAATGATCCTGGGCGTTTTTTTCTGGTTGTTCGCAATGAGCCTGATCCTGCTCCCGTTAGGCAGCCAATCTTTGCCAGAAATACCTGACCTGCCTTCATGAACCTGCTCTATTATCTTATTCTTTTATCCAACCTGATTTTTCTGCTACCGATCAAGGATCGCCGCCAGCGGAATCTGGGTTTCCCCTGGATGACCGCTACCCTGGTTGGGCTAAATATTTTGGTTCACGCCTGGGTGATGTTTCTCGTTTTGCGGCAGCCGGCCTCAAGCGACGAGGTTATGTGGAAGCTGCTCTATCCCTACATGGAAGTACCCTATCTCATTCTCAACGGGCAGGGTTTGGGGGCGCTTTCTATCCTGACCAGTGGTTTCCTGCACGGGGGATTTTGGCACCTGGCGGGAAATATGTTCATCCTGTGGTTCTTTGGCCGCAAGGTCGAAGACTCGACCGGCCCGTTCCGCTTCCTGCTCTTTTACCTGCTCTGCATCTATACCTCCGGCTTGCTCAGCGTAGTCGCCCGTGGCCTCTTTCTTTCGGGAGACGCCAAGATGCCGGCCTTGGGCGCCAGCGGCGCGATTTTTGGGGTGATGCTGGCTTACTTCTTCCTCTATTCCAACGAGCGTATCTTGACCCTGACCTTGCCCATCCCCTGGCTCTTCTGGCTGCCGGCCTGGCTTTACATTGTGCGCGATCTGCTCTTTAATGCCGTAATAGCCGAATTGGTTCAAGCTGGGAACATACTTGTCTCGGTCAATATCTTTGCCCACCTCGGTGGGGCCGCCGGCGGACTGCTCTTTATCTACTTCTTCCTCCACCCCGAAGTGTTTGCCCAGCGGCGGTAGATATAAATGCCCAGAAAAGTTTTTCCAACCATTTTGGGCCGGGATTTGGGGATTAGGGGATTTTTCCTTATATTTTTCATCCCCCAATCCCCTGATCCCGGCGAAATTTTTCTGGAGGACTATAGCTCAACCAATTGTCTCCAACTCCCGTCCCACTCGTTCAAAAATAGCCAAGCCTTGCTCCAAATCTTCCCGGCTGTGGGCTGCCGAGATCATCACCCGAATCCGCGCCTTGCCCAAAGGTACGGTGGGGTAAGTGATGGCCATGGCAAAAACGTCCTCGCCAAAGAGGCGGCGGCTGAACTCCTGGGCCAACTGTTCCTCTTTGAAGATAACCGGGGTGATGGGGGTCACACTCTGGCCGAGATCAAACCCCATCGCTTGCATCGCCTGCTTGAAGTAGCGCGTGTTTTCCCACAGCCGCTCCACCAGGGCAGTGCTTTCCTCCAAAATATTGACCGCCGCCAGGCAAGCCGCCGTGTCGGGTACGGTCAGCGCGGAGGAAAAGAGGAAAGGCCGGCCTCGCTGGCGCAGCCACTCCACGATGGGCGCTTTGCCGGCCACATAGCCGCCCACCACCCCGAAGGCTTTGGACATCGTGCCCACTTCCACCTCAACCCGGCCTGACAAACCAAAATGATGGACAATGCCGCGCCCGCCGTGGCCCAGCACCCCCTCACCGTGGGCGTCGTCCACCATCAGCATGCAGCCGAAGGTCTCGGCCAGGTCGGCCAGGGCCGGCAGAGGGGCGATGTCGCCATCCATGCTGAAGACGCCGTCGCTAATGATGAGCGCCCGCTTATAGTGGCTGCGCTTTTCGGCCAGCAGTGTTTGTAAAACGGCCGGGTCACTGTGGGCATAACGGATATTCTCGGCCCGGCTCAAGCGGCAGCCGTCGATGATGCTGGCGTGGTTCAATTCGTCGGAAAAAATGGCATCACCGGGACCGACCAGGGCAGGAATCGTGCCCAGGTTGGCCGTGAAGCCGGATTGGAAGGCAATGGCTGCCTCAGCCTCCTTGAATTCGGCCAGCCGCTTTTCCAACTCGACGTGCAGGCTCATGGTCCCGGCAATAGTCCGCACTGCCGCCGGCCCGATACCCAGGCGGTCAACGGCTGTTTTGGCCGCCTCGACCAGGCGCGGGTCGTTGGCCAGCCCCAGGTAATTATTGGAGCAAAAGTTGAGCACGCGCCGGCCATCCACCACTAACCAAGCTCCCTGCGGCGAGTCAATGGTGCGGATAGTGTTGTAAAGCTTTTTACCCCGCAATTCTTGCAAAGCACTGTCAAGCCAGGTCAATTTATCGGTCATAAGAGCCTCCTCTGGTTCTTGGACATTTATTAACCCACATCCCTTTCCGTCCAACCCCGCCCTCGGCACTCCTGGCAGCGGGTGAAGCCGAAATTTTTGCTGCCCTTACCCCCGCACACTCTACACTCGTCGATGCGCCACTTGAGGCGGCCTCGTCCGAAACATTCACGGCAGGTCAGGTCGCTTAGCCCCGGCTCCTGGCCGCTGCCTTTGCAATGGGCGCATTTTTGTTCATAAACCCCACCGATGTCCACCGGTGGTTTAACCGGGTAACGTTTTTTCTTCATAGGGCTTACTGCCTTATCAATCGGGTTACTCTAATTTTTTGATGCGTGAAACGCGATACCCAAAAATTCGTAATGAAGAGATTTATCTGTAACAACGTATAATGCAGCATTAATCAGCTCGCTTTGACCAAACTATTATACCACACTTATGTTCATTACCGAACATAAGTTGACAGCCTCTCTGAACGTCGGTATAGTATTGGTGGAGTATCGTCATCTATTGAGAATCGGACTGTTTTATCTATGACCCAAATAACCCACGTGGCCAAAATAAAACCCCTCAAATCGTCCGGCATGTGGCTGCCGGTTGTCTTTGTTTTGATGACCGGCGGTTTGCTTGTGGTCACGATTTTTGTCATTCTGGCCTACCAAGTGCTGTATCTCAACCGGGCTTATCCCGGCGTGTGGGTAGCCGGCACGAATGTGGGGGGATTGAGCCAATCCGAAGTGATGGCGGCAATTAGCCAACGCGCTCCCGACTACCTGGCCCAATCGATTACCCTGCAATACAACAACCAGACCTGGACCTATACCGGGGAGCAGCTCGGTATGCGGGTAGACGTGGCTGCTACGGCTAACGCGGTGCATAGAGTGGGCCGGACAGACAACCTCATCGCCGATATGCTAACTCAACTGCGCTTGATGCGCGAGCCGCGAAACATCGAGCCGGTAATTTTGTATGATACCGGCCCCACCAACCAAGTTTTACAGACTTTAGCCGGGCAGATCAACCGGCCTCCCCGTGACGCCCAATTGATTATTCACCCCGAGGCCCGAGTTGAGGTCATTTCGGCTGAATGGGGACGGCGTATGAGCATCGAAGCGACGCAGCCCTTGATTGAAGAGGCTTTGTTCAAAGAAAATAATCAGCCGGTTGTGCCTATCGTTCAACAAATCATCCCCGGCATCACCGAGGTTGAGCCTGCCCGGCAACAGGCCGAAAGCCTACTCAGCCAGCCGTTTATCTTCCGTTTCCAGGCCGACGACGGCAACCTCACCGAATGGCGGCTGGAACCACGAGCTATGGTAGATTTGATCAAGGTGGTCGAAACGGTGAATGACGACGGCAAAACCCAGTTTTTTATCCAGCTCGACCGGGATAAATTTACCCCGTATTTTGAACAGATGACCCAGGCGATTAACCGGGAACCAAAAGATGCGCTCCTTAGTTTTAACCCTGAAACTGCCGAATTAACCATTCTCCAGCCCAGTCAGGAGGGCCGTACCCTGGACACAGAGGCGACATTTGAGCGTATCGTGGATGTATTAGAGCAGAAACCCGGTCATATGGTTGACCTGCCGGTTACGATGATCCCACCCACCATCCCCAGCACCAACCTGGATAAACTGGGCATCAAAGAATTGGTGGTCGAGGCCACCACCTATTTCAAAGGCTCCAGCGAGTCGCGGATGAAAAATATTGCCGTAGCTGCCTCGAAGTTTCAGGGGGTGATTGTCCCGCCCGGCAAAAATTTCTCGTTTAATGAACAGTTAGGCCCGGTAACCAAGGAAGCCGGTTTCGATGAAGGCCTGATTATTCAAGGCAATCGTACCAGCGTTGGACTAGGCGGCGGCGTGTGCCAGGTCAGTACCACGGCTTTTCGAGCTGCCTTTTTTGGGGGGTACGAAATTGTAGAGCGCTGGCCGCATGGCTACCGGGTAGGTTGGTATGAGACTAACTCCGTACCGGGCCTGGATGCAACAGTCTACAACCCTGACATTGATTTCAGATTCCGCAATGATACGGATTACTACCTGTTGATCCAAACCGGGACAGATTTGGAAGCCGGTACGGTCACTTTCCGCTTTTACAGCACCAACAGCGAGCGCGAGGTGACAGTCTCGGAACCGGAGCAGAGTAATCTGGTCAAGCATGGCCCCCCCCTCTACGAGCCGGACCCAACGCTGCCCAAAGGGACCGTCAAGCAGGTTGATTGGGCCGTAGATGGCCTGGATGTGTTGGTAAAACGTACGGTCAAAGAGGGCGATAAGGTGATTCACCAGGATGAAATCTTCAGTCATTACGAACCCTGGCGGGCCGTATATAAAGTAGGTCCGCGCCGGTAACCCAACTATCTCCAATTTCCAGGTACAAAAACTTTGGAACAGGCTTAATCCAATGAGTCCTGAGGCCTGGGGTGCGTCCAATTTTTTGGTAACAGACCCTAAAGGTTTTCAAAACCTTTAGGGTCTCCTAAAATCTGGACAGACCCTGAGGCCTGCCCCTACTTTACAAAATGACCTTCTGCCTCTATCATGGGATATTAGTGTTTGATCAAGGAGAATCACTGTGGCCGGCGAAACGGTTTTAGCAGTTGACGACCGTGATGATAGCTTAAAATTCTTGCGCGAGTATGTGTTAGAACCGTATGGTTATAAAATGCTCGAAGCTAACAATGGCGCGCAAGCTCTGGAGATTGCCCTAAACCAAAAGGTTGACCTGATTATCTCCGACCTGGTCATGCCCCGTATGGGTGGATTGGAATTGCTGGAGAGTTTGCGGGAAAAGGGTATTGATACGCCGGCGATTCTAATGACCTTCCACGGTTCGGAAGGAACCGCCGTGCGCGCCTTTCGGTTAGGCGCCCGTGATTACATTATCAAGCCCTTTGCCATCGAGGAGATGTTGGGCGCCATTGACCGCGCTCTCAGCGAGTCTCGACTCCGACAGGAGCGGGACCAACTGACCCAGGCTATGCTCAGAGTTAATCAGCAACTCGAAAACCGGGTCCAAGAACAGCGCTTTCTATACGGTGTTGGCCGGTCGGTCACTTCTATGCAAGACCTGGAGCAAGTGCTCAACCGGATTGTGGAAGCAGCAGTTTACCTGACCGGGGCCGAAGAAGGCTCCATTATGCTGGTTGATCAGCAATCCGGGGAACTGTATTTGCGGGCGGCGCGGGGGATGGGCGAGAAAAATGCCAAAACCTTCCGCATGAAAATTCAAGATAGCATCGCCGGTCAGGTGGTACGGACTGGTCGGCCGGTGATGATCGGCGGGGTGAATCAGGATGACTCCTTCAAAGTAACCACCGGTTATTTTGTCAAAGCTTTGTTGAATGTACCGCTTAAAGTGGCCGACCGGATCATCGGCGTTCTGGCGGTTAACAATAAAGTCAATACCCGTCCTTTCACTGAACGCCATCTCAGTTTATTGATTGCTTTGGCCGATTATGCCAGCATTGCCATCGAGAATGCTCGTCTCTACGCTCGTTTGGCGGCGCACGTTAACCAGGCGGAACAATCAACCCGTGAATTAACCCAAAAGATCAAAGATAAGACTTCGGAGTTGCAACAAGTCAATGAACAGCTCATTAAGACTGAAAAGCTGGCTGCTTTAGGTTATATGGCCGGTGGCTTGGCTAAGGAGATCAGCATCCCCATCCAGACGATCCTAACCCAATTGCCTGTCCTCCGTCAACAGATTGAGCCGACTCCTGATAACCGGCAACTGGTCGCTTCTCTGGAACACGAAACCTTACACTGCCGGCAAATTATCCAGAGTCTGTTGGACCTCTCCGGCCAACGGCAGCACCAACCAACATCAACCAATTTGAATCAAGCTATCGAATTAGCCTGGACCAAGTGCAACCAGGAGCTTCATTTTAACCATAACGTCAAATTTGTCAGAGGGCTTGATCCAAACCTACCTGAGGTTCTGGTAGACCAACAGCAAGTGGAGCAAGCCTTTTTTTATCTTATTAGAAATGCTTACCAGGCGATGTCGGCGCAAGGGGGTACGTTACGAATTATCAGTCGTACGGTTGGCCCCGACGTGCAAGTTATCATCAGCGACACAGGCCGTGGGATTTCCCAGGAAGATATGCGCCATATTTTTGATCCATTTTACGAAACGAGTGATCACAACTATGGTCTTGGCCTATCGATTGCCCACGCCGTTATTGACCGGCACAATGGTAAGATCGAGGTCGAAAGCGAACCGGGGCAGGGCACCACGTTTACCATCCATCTGCCTCGACAAGCCTGACCCCCTTTCTCTCGGAGGGAGATGGACATAGTTCGTAATTCTAAAATTCACGTCGTCGGCCATGAGTGGGCTATTGATTTGCTTGAGCGACAGCAACAGAGCGGGCGGGCGGCTCAAGCGCTGTTGTTGACCGGCCCTCCTAACGTGGGTAAAAGCACCCTGGCTCGCTATTTTGCCCAAAGGCTCAATTGTAGTGGTGAACCGCAACCTTGTGGTATCTGTGCTTCTTGCCGCAAACTCACCAGCGGCAACCACCCCGATGTGCGCATTTTTGACGGCGACGACCAGCCCATTAAGATTGACCATATCCGGGATTTGCAGCGGGAATTATCCCTCTCACCCAACGAAAGCCAATATCGGGTGGCTCTACTTTGCGGCTTCGAGCGGGCGACCACCAACGCAGCTAATGCCCTCTTAAAAACCCTAGAAGAGCCAGCCTCACAGGTGGTACTCATCTTGACCGCTACCGACCCCGGTATTTTGCTGCCGACGATCGTCTCTCGCTGCCAAATTCTAACGCTGCGTCCCCTGCCTACCTCAACCATCTTCGATGCGCTGCAAAGGCAGTGGGCTGTTGACTCCGCTCAAGCTGAACTGCTGGCTCAATTAGCCGGCGGCCGGCTGGGCTGGGCTATCCGTGCCCTGGCCGATCAAGAACTGTTGGCGCGACGAGAGCATCACCTCCAGGCGTTATTAGAATTATTGGCCGGAAACCGGGTAGATCGATTGGCTTATGCTCATAAAATAAGTCGTGACCCGGTGATGCTCAAAGAGGTGCTGACCCAGTGGCTAATTATCTGGCGGGATCTGCTCTTGTTGCAAAGTGGTGCAGCACAGGCTAAAATAATGAATCTGGATTGGCGGGGCAAACTGCAAACCCTGGCCCATCAAAGCAGCGTTAACCAATCCGCCCAGATGGTGACCCGGTTACGCACAGCCTTGATTAATTTGGAACGAAATGTTAACCCAAGACTTAATCTGGAAGTAGTTGTACTGAATTTACCGGGTAGCAGATAGCAGGTAGCAGGCAGCAAATTTATCACCTGCTACCTGCTACCTTGAAAGGAACAATATGCCCCTTGTTGTTGGCGTTAGATTTAGACCTGTAACCAAAATCTATTATTTCGATCCCATCCCTTTTGATCATCTTCAACTTGATGATCGGGTGATTGTTGAAACGGCGCGGGGTGTTGAGTTGGGAACTGTGGCTCTGGCTCCCCAAGAGGTTCCCAAAGAAGAGATAAAAAACAAACTCAAGCGGGTCATTCGCCCGGCGACCCCGGTTGACCTGATTCAAGCCGAACAATTCCGAGCGCAAGAACCCATTGCCCTGGAAAAATGTCAGCAATTGGCAGCGGAGATAAATATCCCGATCAAAGTGCTGGAAGCTGAATATAGCTTTGATGGGAGCCGCTTGCTTTTTTCCTTTATCTCCGAGCAGCGAGTGGACTTTAGAGATCTGGTCAAAGAACTGGCCCGTTCCTTGCGAACGCGTATTGAGATGAAGCAGGTGGGCGCTCGTGATGAGACCAAAATTTTAGACGGCTATGGCCGTTGTGGCCGCCGCCTCTGCTGCTCAAGTTGGCTAACTGAGTTTCATCCGGTTTCTATTCGTATGGCTAAATTGCAGGGATTACCCCTGGCCCCGGCAGAAATATCGGGCCTATGTGGCCGGTTATTGTGCTGCTTGGCCTACGAGGACGAGATGTATGCCGACATAAAGAAAACTCTTCCCAAAGTCGGTAGCCAGGTCAAAACGCCGCAAGGCACAATAGGGATTATCCGGGGATTGAATATCCTCAAAGAAGCGCTCCTCCTGGAAGTGGAGGGCGGCGACGCTTATACCGAGGTCAAAGCCAGTGAAGTTCAACCCCTGGCCGATGAGTCGAAGCCTGCCAAAGCGAAAAAGGGAACGCATCCACGTAGTGATGAACCTGCGGACGAACCTGAGCCGGAAAATGGCGAATGAGCGGGTCGCTTGCCCAAAAAAACAAACCTGACAGGTCTTCAAGACCTGTCAGGTTTAATTGTACGGAGGTCCTGTTTTGAACAAAAGCCGCTGGCCTAGTTGGCTGCCGATAGGATTCATTGCCGGCGGAGTCATTCTACTCCTCGTCGGCATCATTAACCTTTTCCCTCGCCCGGCCTATACTTCTGAGACAAGTTCCACTGCCCAAACCCTGGCCCCGGCGGACTCGTCGCCCCTTCGCCCGACGCTTCCCCAACCTACGCCTACCTTCTTCAACTCGCCTCTGCCGTCGCCGGTAATTATTTCACCTATCTCCACCCCGCTCCCTCCCTCAACAACCTCAACCCCGCCGCCGACTCCCACCTCAGCTTTATCCCTCTCACCTGAACTCGCCTCAAATTCAAACGTAACTTTCGACGGCCAAGCAGCCTATCAACATGTGCTGGCCCAGGTAGCTTATGGCCCCCGGCCAACCGGCTCTGAAACGGGGTGGGCCACCGGGGATTTTATCATCGCCACATTGCAACAGGCTGGTTGGGATACCGAAACCCAGGAGTTTCTCTTCAAGGGGGTCAAAGTGCGCAACATTATGGGCAAGATGGGCCAAGGCCCTATCATGATCCTCGGCGCTCACTACGATACCCGCCCGGCCGCCGATCGCGACCCCGACCCAGCCAAGCAGTCTGAATGGATTGAAGGGGCCAACGACGGAGCCAGCGGCGTAGCGGTACTATTGGAATTGGCCCGGGTGCTGGAAGCTGGCAAACTCAAAAATGAAGTCTGGCTGGCCTTTTTCGACGCGGAAGATCGAGGACGTTTGGAGGGGTGGCCTTTCTCCGTCGGCGCTCGCTACATGGCTGAAAATCTGGTTGTTCACCCTCAAGCTGTAGTCGTCGTGGATATGATTGGCGACGCCGATCAGAATATTTACCTGGAGCGAAATTCAACCCCGGCGCTGCGGGAAAAAATCTGGGCGATTGCCGCTGAGCTGGGTTACGAAGCTTATTTTATCCCCGAATTTAAATATGCGATCATTGACGACCACACCCCTTTTTTAGAACGCGGCCTGCCCGCCGTTGACATCATTGACTTCTTCAATTATCCCTATTGGCACACCACTGCCGATACCGCTGATAAAGTAGCGCCGGAAAGTTTGGAACGGGTCGGGCAGACCTTGGAAGTCTGGCTGGAGGAAAAACAATAAGCTATCTACCCCACGACATCCGTTCAGTCGTCCAGTCGTGGTCGCCTCCCCCCCAAGGATTGGCCTTGGGAAAGTCGAACAATTTTTGGGCCGGCCCACCACCGGCCGGCGCTACATAAACGGCCCAGATACCTTCCCGGTCGGAGGCAAAGGCTACCCACTGACCATCGGGTGACAACGTAGGCAGCCCATCGCTAGAGGCGGGGTTGTTAGAAATATTGATCTTGCCGCCGCTTAGGTTGGCGACATACGCTTCCCAATCACCCGACTCGGTAGAGTGATAAGCGATCAAACTACCCTTTGTATCGGTGGGAATCGTGCTACCGCCGTCAATCCCGGCCAGTTTGGCCGGGGTATTACCATTACCGCCACGCTTGTTGCCCCAGGAGATGGTAACAAAGATACCGCAAGATCCACCACCCTGCCAGGTATTACATCCTTTGTAGACAATTTGATCGCTAGCAGTCCAGACGGGGTTGCTGCCCTGAATTTCACCTATCTGCCCATTGGGTACCAGGATACCAAAACGAGCTACATCTTGACAATTTTGATCGCCTTCCTGAGGGGGAGGGATTAACCCACACTGGACAAAGATATAGGAGTGATAGTTTCCATCCGTGCCCAAAGCCAGTTGCGGATTGCTGTAAGCCACGCGACCGCCATCAGGGCTGTAAACTGGGTAAGAATCGGTGGGGGAACCGCTGACCGGTCGATCAATGCTGCCACTTGGACCGGCCTCAAACACATTTTCGCCAAAGCTCCCTCCTTCACCATTAATCAGTAATTTCTGACCATCGGCTCGGAAATAAGGCTGGCGAGCGCCATTAATCCGGCCAATCAATTGACCCTCCGGAATAGAGTAAATGAAAACGTCATATTTACCAGAGCCGTTGTCCACTGGAAAGGCAAGTTTGCCGGAAATGGCCGGTCTCTCCGGAGTGGGGGTATCGGCGGGAGGTATGGGCGTAGGCGTAAAGGTTGGCGGGCCAGGCGTAGGCGTGTCGACAGGGATAGGTGTATCTGCCGGAGGGGGTGTATCTGCCGGAGGGGGTGTATCCGTTAGAGCGGGTGTCGGCGTTGCCTGAGCCAGAGCTTCGGCTGTAGCGGCAGCGGCGGTAGCGGCCACAGCCGTGGCTGCGTCAGCCGTAGCGGCCGAGGCAGCCATCAAGCCGCTGGATACTGCGGTCGCGATCCGGGCGGCTTCGGCTGTTTCTACCGCAGCCGCTGTTTCTGCTGCCTGGGCTGTTTGGGTAGGAGCGGCCGCCTGGGCATTAGCCTGAGCCGTCGCCGCAGCCGCGCTTCCGGCCTCTGCTGTTTCAGTGGCGCTGGTAAAGGCTGCCGCTGTTCCGGTTTGGTTAGCGATAGCTACGGCAGTTTCGGTAGCCCGGCCAGATCTTACCTCTCTGCCCAGGAACAGAAAGCTGATGAGTCCGATCAAAACTAAGACAACCGCGACTCCCCCAATGATGATGGGAATCATAGGGAAACTTTTAGCCGGAGCCACCCCTGGACTGGTGGTATCATGGGTAGAGACAACGGTACCGCCATTGCCCCTGGGTGGGGCAACGGTGGCTGCTCTATCGGTGGTTGACAGGCGGCCGGTAGGATGTTCAATCTGGTCAATCTTGGGCTTGGGAGCTACGGTAACCAGTGGCAAATTTTCTTCGCCGGGCGAAAGACCCACTGCCTCCCTCAAAGCCCTGGCCAATTCTCCGGCTGTCTGGTAGCGGTCTTCTGGGTTCTTGCTCATCGCTTTGAGGATAACTCGCTCCACACTTTCAGGGATATCCGGGTTAAGCTTGGTGGGTAGGGGGAGCGGCTCGCTGATGTGCTTCATGATCACAGCAAAAGGTGTGTCACCATCATAAGGTACTACCCCCGTAACCAATTCATACAGCATTACCCCCAGCGAATATATATCGCTCCGTTCATCTCCGCGTTCGCCCTGTCCTTGTTCCGGCGACATGTAAGCAGGTGTGCCTGATAGAGCGCCAGTTTGGGTATACTGAGTTGCTCCCATAATGCGGGCTATGCCGAAGTCGGTTAAGACGACTTGCCCTTCCTGGTTAATCATCACATTAGCCGGTTTCAGGTCCCGGTGGACCATCCCCCGCGCATGAGCATAGTCTATGGCGCTGCACAGGGCGGAAAAAATGCGAGCGATCTCTTTGAGGGTAAAGGGTTTACCTTCGGTTCGGCGGGCCTTGATTTCGTCCTTAAGCGTGGGGCCGTCAATGAACTCCATAGCCATGAAGTACATATCTTCATCTCGGTCAAAATCAACCGCTTGAACGATATTAGGATGGCGTAATTTACCCACAGCCAGGGCTTCGCGCTCAAACCGGCCAATAAAATCCTTATCATCTACTAAATGAGCATGAAGAACCTTGATGCCTACGTAACGATCCAAACCGGGTTGGTAAGCCTTGTAAACTTCGGCCATACCACCACGGCCCAGCTTGGCTACGATACGATATTTACCTACGGTTTTGCCAACGAGATCGGCCATAATTTTACCTGCGCTAAAAAGTGAAAGAGTGGGATATAGGCTGATTATAACATTGCCATAGGTATGCGTCAATAAGACTTTAAGGATGTTTGGGCTAGTTCAAGCTGCCAATATATAAAAACCTGTCAGGTCTCATAGACCTGACAGGTTTGTTGGATAGATTCTAAATTAGAGATCAGGGCGAGCAGTTAAGGCGCCCAGGAGATACGCTCTTCGAGCCAGCCTTTGGAGTTATCCTTGGCGTGCAAGACCACCCCATCGGGTGAACCTTTCAGGTTAAACAGTCTGCGCTGGTTGCTACCATCGGCATTCATCACCCAAACCGACCAGGCCCCCTCGGCGTCTGATAAATAAGCGATGCTTTTGCCGTCAGGAGACCAGGTGGGTAAACCATCGTTGTTGCCATTTTGAGTTAGACGAACGGGGCTTGAACCATCAACATTCATGACCCAAATCTCCCAGTTGGTTGCGCCGCGACCGGAGGACATAAAGGCAATTTTACGGCCATCCGGGGATGGGGACGGAGCGGTATCACCAACTTCAGTGCTGATTTTGGTTTCACCGCCCCCATTTGACCCAATGATAAACATGCCGCAATCACCTGAAGGCAAGCACCCCTTTGCTACCACACGACCGTCGGGGAGAGTAGAGGGATATTCACCCTGGAAGTTGAGCGAAAAGTCATTCTTCCCCTCTTGGTTGCCGCGATAGACACGTGGAACGCGATCACCTTCTCGGCGGGTAGCAAAGGCGAAGGTTGCGCCATCGGGCGACCAGGTCGGCAGTCCATCTTCCACAAAGCGGGTCACTTGGCCGCCACGCCCACCAATAAAATCTCGGAAGAAAATACCTCTCGTATCCAGATTCCAGGAGCGATAGGCCAGCAGGCTGCCATCTTTATTAAAGGCCGGTTGGCTGGCCCCGTCGGCGATGAGCGTTTGCTCACCCGTAGCAACATCGGCTAACCAGAGATCAAAGCTGTTGGTACCAAGATTGAAAGCAGGGTAGACGATTCGACCACTAACAGCCGCAGGTGCGCCGGATGAAGCAGGAGTTTCAGTTTCTTCCGCTTTTTCCGGAGTGGAAACTGCCGCCTCGGCGGATGCTGGTGTGTCCGTAGAGGCAGAAGCTGGTTTTTCAGCCTCGGCAGGCTCTGTCTCTGTGGTCACAGTGGAACTGCTTCCACCACCGGTATTGCCGCCACTGTTGTAAGCCGCCAATTCTTCGGCTGTGAACGGGATAATCAGCTCTTGGCCCAAACTCAACTTGCCGGGGTCGTCGAGATCATTCTTGGCAGCCAAATCATCGACATCAACCCCAAATTTGTTGGCAATAGCCAACAGCGAGTCTCCCGTCTGCACCACATAAACGAGCGGGGTAGCAGTTACTTTGGGGGTCGGCGTGGGCGACGGGCTGGCGGGGGTGGCTTCAGCAGTAGACGCTGTCTCCTTGGTCGCTGTGCCTGCTTTGGCGGCCGGGGTACTACTGCTGATTGTGGGCGTCCCGGTCATAGACGTCGTTCCGGTGATGGCAGTTGTTGCCTGGGCTATGGCTGCTCCCTTGGCGGTAAAGCGGAAACTGTTGATCATTTCTTGAAAGATGGGTTGAGTTGGGTTCCATTTTTCGGCAGGAGCTACGGCAACCAGGTAATATCCTGTCCCATCTTTGGTAGTGACAGCCAGGGTAGCAATACCTTCACCACCCAGATCTTCATTCTTAAATCTGATCTGGGTTGAAGTCCAAGTTTGCGAGGCGATACTAATAGTTCCCTCATTGAGGGTTTTGGCGTCAGCCGGGAAACCTGATAAAACTTCGGCCAACAGATCGGTAATGGCCGCTTTCTTATCGGCAGGAACGCCAATCCACATGGCAATATCCTTTAATTTGTCTGCATCGAGTCCGTCGGCGGAAGGAGAAAAGATGGCAGAGCGATCGTCTTCTTTTTTCTGCCAGCCTTTGGGATAATCCAGGCTAAAGCCCAGAGCCGAATTACTGAACGAGGTCATAGAGAATGCGGTAGGGGTGGTGACAGGTTCGGGCGAGTTGGTCGGCGTTGGGCCAAGCGTGGGGGTGGCGTTAGGCGGGCCGGCGGCCAGGGTGGGAGTTGGACTCTGGACAATAGCCACGCCGCCAACACCCGGGGTTTCGCCGCCGCCATAAAATAACATCCAAGCTCCAATAATGATAACAGCAAAGATAATCAGCACCACCACACCACCGGCGGCGGTCCAGAAGGTGCTGGGGAAGGCACGTAACACATCTCCTATCGTATAACCGGCTTTTTTGGGCTGGGTTTTGGCTGTCGGTTGGCCGGTGGTAGCAACAACCCGGGATTGAACGGGTTCCTTCCGGGCCGGTTGCGTCGGCATCGGCATAGTATCAGAACGAGCGGCCTGGGCCGCGGCCACCTGGGGCATAGGCTGGGTGACAGCCCGCCGGTCTGGAGCAGGCGCTTGGGCCGGAACTGCCTCCATCGGCACTGTATTCTCGCGCACCCGGCGCGGTTGAGCTTGCACCGGCCGACTGCCCGCTCTGGCCCCAGCCGGAGCAGGTGTGGAGATACTGGAGGGAGCTGCGCCTGTCGGGATGACCACGGTTGGCTCGTGAGCAGTCTCTCTTGGTTTGGGCGCATAGGAGCGACCGGGGTCGGTTGGCATACGATCCCGGGTCTGTTTTTGCGGTTCAGCCGGCGCAGGTTGAGAGCGAATGGCCTCAGAGGGGCGTCGAGCACGCCGAGGCTCAATCTCGTCAACTTGGGCCAGCGGTGTTGAGGGTGTTCGTTCTTTGGCAAGGCGGGGCGTTGGTTCCGGTTGAACCTCAGGCTCCGGCTCGATCACCGTAATTACTTCCACATCCACCACTTCCACCGGCGGTTCATCTTCTTCAATGAACTCGGCGACCACCGGCTCGCTTTTAACCTCTGCTTTTGGTTTGGTCGCTTTTGGTTCGGGAGCAGGTTTTGACTCCTGGTCAATGACCATCTTGGAATTGGCCGGAGGCGTTTCTGCCGGTTCCCCGGATGAATATTTCAACCACTGTTTGCCGTCGAAGTAATACCACGAGCCGGATTGCGACTCACCGTCAGGAGGTGGGGGCGCTTTAGTCATTTCGGGTTCTCTCGAAACCGGCTGAGTTGGCGTTTCAGTTTGTGCCGGTGGAGGCGTAACCGATTGGGGCTGCGAGGGGGCTGAATATGCTTGAGGTGATTGGCCGGCCGGCGGCGGCGTCATATAAATTGGGCCGGATTGCGGCACTGGGGCCGGTTGCTGATAAACGGGCTGCTGGGGCGGATAAACATAGCCCGGCGCAGGCTGGGGCGTTGGGGGATAAGGTGATGAAACATACCCTGGCGCGGCCCATGGGTCCTGGCTCGGTTGATAAAAGGTCTGGGGTGGTTGGGAGTAATAAGGTTGGTTGGGATAAACTGGAGTGGGTTGAGATGGCTGATAGGGTTGAGTGGGCGGGTATGAAGATGCTCCGCCGGGTTGGAATTCGTGGGCAGGATGCCAGCCCATTTCATCGTAGAAATACCACTGACCAGTTTTAGCGCCGACGGCCCAGTAGCGACCCTCATCATCCTGGAATAGTTCGCCATCAAACTGGGGAACTGCCGAGCCAGCTTCAGCGCCGGGTTGATAGGCTGGGGTTTGATATGAGGTCGAGGTAGACTGTCTGGGCTTACTCCCTCCTCGTCCAAAGACAGGGACAGGGCGAGAGTCGCCCTGGGGGTCTGGTTTTACCCACTCTTTTGTTTCGGAGTTGTAGTAATACCAATCGCCACTTTTAACCCCTCGCTGCCAATAACGGCCCTGTTCATCCATGAAGGGCAGGTTATCGGCCTCACGAGGATCGGCCTGATGCCAGGCCTGACCATCGTAATAGTGCCAGGTTCCGCTCTGAGCGCCGATCATCCAGTAACGCCCCCAGGCATCTTGAAACTGGAGTTGGTCGACTCCGGCGATGAACGTTGCCTCCTCAATATTGCCAGCTTGGTAATCGCTGAACAAAGCCTGATAGCGACGTTCTAATGCTTCTATATTGTTATTGTCCATACGTTCCCATCAACTTCCGGCCATGAGAAAAATATTCCCCGGCCAAACTACATCTCCTTCATTCTCTAATCAGCGATTCGAACATTTTACGGCTCTGTAAAAGTTCCCGATTTTACAATAACCAACCGAATCGCAAATTGAAAATATATGTTACACTTTTTTTAATGAAGCGCAAAAAAAACAAAGCCTGACTCAAAGAAGGGAGTTAATTGTCAATTGTTAATATTACAACGCAATGTTGCTGAGAAAATAACCTAAAAGACAAAGGCATGGT
>CAZUNT010000052.1:0-36093 GCA_964622215.1 uncultured Caldilineaceae bacterium | reverse complement strand
AAAATATCTTAACCTACTCCCTGCGGAGTGGGAATACCAAAATTTGGGGGTTTTTACCACCTGGGAAGAATTACCTATAAAACAAAAAAGCCCGCCCCATTTTTGGCTGGATTCTCATACAATCCTTACGCAACACCAACGCAACCTATACATTATGAAACTTGTTTTTGGTGTATTCTTTTAGAAGGGTTTTATCGCCGTTGGGCAACGAGTTTAAAATGTTTCTTAAGGTTTTTGGAGATTTTTATGGACGATCAAGAGAATATATCCAGAGATCAGCTCCTCAAAGAAGTGACCGATCTGCGTCGCCGGGTGTCTGAATTAGAAATCTCTGCCGAAAAACTAAAACAATCAGAAGAACGTTACCACTCGGTTGTCACTACTATGACTGAAGGCGTAGTGATGCAAACCCGCAGCGGTGAAATTGTGGCCTGCAACCAGGCGGCCGAGCAGATTTTAGGCTTAACCCAGGTGCAAATGATGAGCCAAACGTCAGTGGACCCGCGTTGGCGAGCCGTTCACGAGGATGGTACACCTTTTCCAGGTGAAACACATCCGGCTATGGTCACCCTGCGGACCGGCCAGCCGCAAAGAAATGCCATGATGGGGGTTTATAAACCGGATGGGAAGCTGACCTGGGTTTTGGTTAACAGCGAAACCCTGTTTCAGCCGGGCACAAGCGAGCCTTATGCCGTCGTCACCACCTTTAGTGATATGACTGAACAGCGGCAGGCCGAAGAACTGCTCCGCCAGAACGAAGAAAAGTACCGGGTCATCTTCAACAACGAAATCTATGCCATCTGCATCTTTGACCTGGAAACCCTGAAACTGCTCGATGTGAATGAGGCCTTTGCCCGGCTGTATGGCTACAGTCGGGCAGAACTTTTGTCCGGGATGACCTACCACGACATCACGGCTGAACCTCAAGCCTCCGCTGTTGCTACCCGGCAGGCAGTTAAGGAAGGAACTATCTTCGTTCCGCTGCGGTATCACCGGAAGAAGGACGGCACTATTTTCCCGACTGAAATTGTCGGCGGGGCTTATCAGTGGCAAGGGCGTAAGGTAATATTTATCCTGGTTCATGACATCACCAAGCGCCGGCAGGCCGAACAAGCCCTGCAAGAAAAGACGGAGGAACTTGATCGGTACTTTGTCACTTCTCCGGATTTGTTTTGTATCGCCGATACGAAGGGATATTTTCTGCGCCTGAACCCACAGTGGCAAGCCACCCTGGGTTACCCGATAGAGGAATTAATTGGGCGGCAATTTATGGATTTTGTGCATCCTGACGACGTGGAAGCAACCCGGCAGACGGTGTCGCAACTTGAAACCCAGCAGCAAATCCGGAATTTTGTCAATCGCTATCGCTGTCAGGATGGTTCTTACCGCTGGATTGAATGGAATTCCTCTCCCCAAGGTCATCTAATTTATGCCGCTGCCCGTGACATCACCAAACGTAAGCAGATGGAAGAGGCCTTGCGGGAGAGCGAAGCGCGTTTTCGAGCGGTGCTCAAAAACAACTCCATTGTGATTTTCAACCAGGATCGGGAGCTGCGCTATACTCGGCTTTACAACCCTAATTCCCGTTTTACAGTTGAGGCAGTTTTAGGCAAAACCGACGCCGATCTTTTTCCGGCAGCGGAGGCCGCGCAGCTAACGGATATCAAACGCCGAGTGATGGAGACAGGCGTGGGTGAACGACATGTTGTTCAGCTTAGCCTTGATGACAGCGT
Organism: uncultured Caldilineaceae bacterium; assembly: GCA_964622215.1. Taxonomy (GTDB): domain Bacteria; phylum Chloroflexota; class Anaerolineae; order 4572-78; family J111; genus DSQQ01. Next base: position 34,360 of record CAZUNT010000052.1, on the reverse strand, counting down.
TTTTTATTATGACATGACGATTGAACCGGTATTCGATCGGAACATTGACATTATGGGTGTGACCTGTGCGGCGATGGACGTTAGTGAGCAAAAACGGGCGGAAACCGCCCTCTATGAACAGGAGTATAATTTCCGCACTTTTTTCGACACAATTGAGGATTTGCTTTTTGTATTGAATGAGCAGGGGACTATTCTGTGGTGCAACCAAACTGTTATCCGCAAGTTGGGCTACACGGAAACCGAATTACAGGGCCAGGGTGTGTTAATGATTCATCCGCCGGAATGGCGAGAGGAGGCGGGCCGGACTGTGCAGGCGATGCTGGCCGGTCAGGCTGATTACTGCCCGATACCGGTGCTGACGAAAGACGGTCGGCAAATTCCGGTTGAAACGCGGGTGTGCCAGGGGCAGTGGAGCGGCCGAAAAGTAATTTTTGGCGTGACTAAAGACCTTTCGAGTTTGAAAGCGTCTGAAGAAAAATTCTCAAAAGCATTTCATACCAGCCCGGCCTTGATGGCCATTAGCGAATTAGGCTCCGACCGTTTTATCGAAGTCAATGATATGTTTCTGGAGGTGTTGGGTTATCAGCGCGATGAAATCATCGGCCATACTTCGGCTGAACTGGGGCTATTTGTTCAGCCTGAACACCGCCCGGCCGCGCTGCAACTTGTTCAAGAACAAGGCTATCTGCGTAATTTTGAATCGCCTGTGCGGGCCAAGTCGGGCGAAGTGCATTATGGCATATTCGCGGCCGAATACATTCACCTGCAAGACCAAATTTTGTTGTTGACGGTTATGAACGACATCACCGAACGCAAGCAGGCCGAAACCGAACGGGAGCATTTGATTGCAGAATTACAAGCCGCTTTAACCAAGGTTAATCAGCTTGAAGGTATTTTGCCCATCTGCGGCTTTTGCAAGAAAATTCGAGACAAAGATAACCAGTGGTATCCTATGGAGTCCTACATCAGCCGCCATTCCCAGGCTGAATTCAGCCACACCTTTTGTCCAAGTTGTGGCAGAGAACATTATCCAGAGTATTTCACCGAACCGGTGGAAGCGGGAACCGGGTGAGTGAAGTAGTTATCCCCTATCATCCTCACGAGCCAGGGCACGCATAGCTTGCAGGGCCACCCGGATCGTGTTTTGTTCACCCTGCCGGAAGGCGGCTTCCCCCCACTCCGGTTTGGTCTCAGTAGGCGTCCCATCAGAGGTGAAGAGCGCTCCCGTTCGCCAGCCTCGATATGCGCCCACTACAAAAAGCGTATCACTCTCCATTTCCACAAAAACCAACCCGGCGTCCAGCAAGGTCTGGCGAAAGTGGGGGTCGCGTGGGGCATAAAAGGTATCCCCGGCCAGTCCCACTCCAACTCTATGTGGAATCTGTAGTGCCTCAGCCGCTTCGACCAGGCGGCGCAGCACGGCAAACGTCGGTACAGCGGGGAAAGCCGGGGGTAGATAGGCATTCGCTGTACCACCCGCTCGAAATGTGCCGCTGGCAATGATTACATCGCCCACCCCTTGGCCCGGTTGAAATACACCGCATGACCCCACGCGAATAAAAGTATCCGCGCCCATGTGCGCCAGTTCTTCCAGAGCAATAGCCACGGCCGGTCCACCCATGCCCGTGCCGCAGACAGTCATCATCACGCCTTCATAATGACCGGAGTACACAACATAACCCCGGCTCTCTATAACCAGATATGCCCCTTCGAACTGATCGGCGATCTTTTTGGCCCGCGCTTGATCGCCGGGGCAAAATACGTAGCGAGCAATATCTTTGGGATCGCATTTAATGTGAAATTCCATGATTTGGACCTTTCTGGGTAAAGAAAATTAAAAACCCGACTCCTCAAAAACCGGCTCAAGGGTGACCGTTAGCGCCGCAATTTCCGCTGGTGTAGGTAAATCACTGGCAGCGCCCACGCTCATCACCTTACGAGCGCCAGTAGCAGCAGCCCAACCGACACTCTGGGGCAAAGACCAGCCCTGTAGTAAGGCGTAAATCAGCCCGGCCCGGAAAGCATCCCCTGCACCGGTCGCATCAACTGCTTCGACTTGAGGCGGCTGGAGGTGAAACGGTTGGCCGGTGTTATCTAAAACATAAACGGAGCGCGGGCCATCCGTGATGATAATAATGCCGCCGCTGATGGCCTGTAATTGCCGGGCGTGCCGGCGAAGGTCAATCTCAGGAAAACACTCGCGAATATAAGTTGCCGAGTTAATGACAATATCTGACAGGGGTAAGATAGGCTGGTCGGCCGACACGACATCGCCTACTACCGTTTGTAAACCTGCCCGGCGAGCGACTCGGGCCGCAGCCAAACGCTCCTCACCGCCATAGAGATCAAGCGCCAGGTAACGAGCGCCGTTGAGCATATTGACCGTAAGCGGCGTCTTGGGTGTTTGAGGATACCAGTAGACCAGAATAGTCCGTTCAGCATCTGGCGTGACCAAAATCCGGCAGAAGGGCGTGACCACCTGAGCGCGTACCTCAAGATAGCGCAAGTCTAGAGTGGGGTACAAATTCAACCAAGCCAGCAATTGACGTCCGTACGTATCCCGTCCGATCACATTCCCCGTTAAGGCTACCTGGACTCCCCACCCGGCTAACCAGACAGCCGTATTGGCCGCCGCGCCGCCGATGTGATAACTGTCAGCCGTAGGGAACGCGGCCGTCTCCGGTGTTGGCAGGTGAGGCAGGCGGATGATATTGTCAACGCCAAGCTCCCCGTAGCAAAAGACATCGTAACCAGCCATGTCAATCCACCCCTACCCCTTCTTGGGCGGCAATCTCGCGGTGAGCACGCGCTCGGAAGGCGCGCCGCGCCAGCGCTTCTCGTGCGTGCGAGCGAACCGCTACCAGGATCAAAGCCAATAAGGTAAAGACAGGGGGTAAGAATTGGACCAGGCTAGGCGGGATGTCGGTTGTAGTTTGCAGGCGGACGGCAAAAGCATCGGCAAAGCCAAAGAACATGCCGGTAAAAAACACGGCAATAGGGTGATTGAAGCCAAATAAGGCTGCCGTTACCGCAATCCAGCCACGATTATTGCTCATATTGCGCGTGAATAAGGTCAGATGGCCAATGGACAGGAAAGCGCCGCCTATTGCGGCCAAGGCGCCGCTAATGACCAGGGCGAAGACCTTAACTCGGACCACATTGATGCCGGCCGCCTCTGCCGCTTCCTGGTTTTCACCCACGGCCCGAACGTGCCGCCCAAATTTGGTATAGAACAGAATAAAGTAACTTGCCAGCGCCGCCAACCACGACAGATAAACGATGATGTTGTAACCGCTTAAAATTTGGCCCAATGCGGGCAGGTTATGCAGTATCGGCAAAGACAGGTCAGGTAATTGTTTGATACTGGGATCGGACCATGTGCCCACATCACCGAGAAAGGTGCGCATAAAGAAGACGGTCATCTCGAGAATGAAGAGATTGATGGCAATCGCGAGGACCACCAGGTTCACTTGATAACGCAGGTAAACAAAGGCAAAAAGTGCGCCTAGCACCCCACCGGCCAGGCCGGCTACGATAACCCCCCAGTAGGAATTTTTCAAGAAAAAAGCGGCCAGAATACCTATAAAAGCGCCCAGCAGCATTTTTCCTTCAAGCGCCAGATTGAGCACGCCAGCGCGATTACACAGGGCGCCGCCAAGTGCAGCCAGAATAATTGGCGTAGCCAGACGAATACCACTGCGAATGAGGTCAAGGGTGAATAAATCAGCCAGGCTTTCCATCAGACACCCTCTTAAGAAAATAACGTTTGAACGTTGAACGTTTGAACGTTTTCATCATTGGTGGCATGTTACCGCTCATAAACCCTCCTGCATCGAAGTCTTGCCGCGTAGTCGCTGCCATAACGCGTCCACTCGATCTATGTGGTGGCGGAACAGTTGGTCGGCGGCGACGAACAGAATCATCAAGGCAATAATGCCCCCCCCCAACTCACGAGGAATCTTAAAAGCAAATTGCAGACCCACCTGGGCGCCTTGACGCAATCCGGCAAAGAAAATGGCCGCAATAACAACGCCCATCGGGTGAACTTGCCCCAGAATAGCGGCGGTGACGCCGTCGAAGCCCACCCCCCCGGAGAAACCGTCCAGCATACGATAGTGGACGCCCAGAGCCTGAATCGCGCCCGCCAACCCGGCCAGCATCCCACTAATGAACATACCCCGCATGGCGGCCTGCTCGCTGGGGATACCGCCGAAGCGGGCGAAAAAAGGCGCTTGCCCGGCCATCCGCTGCTCGTAGCCCGGTGATGATCGCCACAGGTAAAGGTAAATCAACCCAGCAGCCAGCAAGGCCAACACAAAACCGATACCTAACTTCGAACCCGGCGCAAAAGCCACCAGCCGGGCGGTTTCATCTATTGGTATGGAATGGGCGGTTGTACTTTGATCGGCCCGCAAAGGGAAATTGATGAGATAGAGCACAAACAAATTGGCGATACTATTCAAAACAATAGTGCTGATGATTTCATTAACCCCCAGCCGCACTTTGAGCATTCCAGGAAACCAGCCATAAATACCACCGACTAGCATAGCCGCAATGATAGCCACCACCGCGTGAATGATAGGAGGCAGATGAATAACATAGCCCAGCCAGGCAGCCGTCATTCCCCCCAACATAAGCTGCCCCTCTTGCCCTAAGCTAAACAGGCCTGACCGGAAAGCAACCACGGCCGAGAGGCCGGTCAACATTAAGGGGGTCGCCAACTGGAAGGTGGTAAACAGGTTACAATGCTTGAATTCCGTGCAGCTAAAACCGGCCTTGAATAATTGGGCATAAGCGGCTAATGGATTAGTGCCGGTTATCAGAATAAGCACAGCGGCGACAGCCAGGCCCGCAATCACCGCCAAAATAGGTGTTAGAAAGCTATGCAATATCTTTTTTCGTGTTTCAGCAGTCATGATTGCCCCATCCTTAGAGCGAGCCGCCGGCCATGAGGATGCCGAGTTTCTCATCGGTTGCCTCGACGGCGTCCATCTCACCGACGATTTGGCCGCGGAACAGAACGGCGATACGGTCACTGAGTGCGGTAATCTCATTCAGTTCGACGGATACTAACAGAATCGCTACCCCCCGGTCACGCGTCTCTAACAAGGTGCGATGGACAAACTCGATGCTGCCCACATCTAACCCGCGCGTCGGTTGATTAGCCACGATAAACTTCGGTTGGCCGGTGAGTTCGCGTCCCAGGACGACCTTCTGCAGATTGCCGCCGGAAAGCGCAGCGATATCGCCGCCGGGGCGGGCGGCAGCAATGGCAAACCGTTCGACGATATCGGCGCTGAATTGTCGGATAGTCGGCTTTAACAAGAAACCGAGTCTGTTGAACCCAGGGAGTTTGTAGCGGGTGACAATCAAGTTTTCGTCCAGTGATGTCGCCAGGTTTAACCCGACATGCATCCGGTCTTCAGGAATGTGAGCCATGCCGGCTCGTCGTCGCACTCCAACCGGAAAGCGAGTGATGTCTTGGCTGAGTAGGCATACTGTGCCAGCCTCAACCGGACGCATGCCGGCAATCGCCTCCACTAACTCGGTCTGGCCATTTCCATTAACCCCGGCGATACCCAAAATTTCACCTTCTCGTATCTGCAGGGATACATTTAGGATAGCCGGAATACCACCCACACCCGCCACAACCAGGTTTTTGACGTCGAGGACCGCCTGGCCGGGTTGAGCCGGCTTGTGGTCGAGCCTGAATAACACTTCACGTCCCACCATCATCTGGGCCATTTCGCGGATGCCGGTCTCTTTGATGGGCTTGGTCCCCACCATCGCCCCCCGGCGCATCACACTCACCCGATCGGCTACTTCCATCACCTCGACCAACTTGTGAGTGATGAAGATAACGGTGCGCCCACCGTCAGCCAGCCGGCGCACCACTGTAAACAATTCTCGGGCCTCTTGCGGGGTGAGGACGGCCGTCGGCTCATCCAAAATAAGAATTTGGACCTGGCGCTGTAACGCCTTCAAAATCTCGACCCGCTGCTGAAGACCCACCGGCAAGTGATCCAGGCGCGCCGTAGGGTCCACCGGCAAGCCGAATTCATCAGCCAACCGGCCTACTGCCTCGATCTCCTCTGTTTTGCGCAATACCCCCAGCGAGTTTGGTTCCAAACCGAGCATAACGTTCTCGGCGACGGTAAAGGACGGCACCAGCTTGAAGTGCTGATGGACCATGCCAATACCCAGGCGGATGGCCTCGTCGGGATGGGTAATTTGCACTTCCCGGCCCTGCACATAAATCATCCCTGCATCGGGCTTGACCAGCCCATACAGGATATTCATCAGCGTAGTCTTGCCCGCGCCGTTTTCGCCAACCAGGGCATGCACCTCACCCTGTTGGACGGCTAAATCCACTTGTTTGTTCGCCACAACATGCGTGGAGGGAAAGTATTTATAGATGCCGCGCATTTCGAGGGCCAAATCCATAAGCATCTCCGCTGGTTAAGGGTCAATATTAGATAATGTCCTCACGAGCCGCCAGCAGCCAGCCCTTTACAAGCGGGGGCGTCGGGGCCGTTCAGAGCATCGCAGACTTCTAATTGACCGTCCAAAATCTTCTGCCGGTACTCTTCCACCTTGGCCTTCACGTCGGGCAATTTGGCCACCATGTCCTTTGGACCTTTCTCCTCGAAAACTGTAGAACCTTCATCCCAGGACAGGCCGGTAGCGCCATCGACCATGCTGATTTGCTGGAATCCCCCTTTGAACTTACCCTCCCGCGTGTTTTTGACCAGCAAGAAGGTGCTTGTATCCACCCGTTTCATCATCGAAACGATAATGCTGCCAGGCTGGATCGAGTCTTGATTGGAGTCGACGCCGATGGCGAATTTACCTGTTTCAGCGGCCGCGGAGAGAACACCCTCGCCGGAACGCCCGGCTATCTGGAAGATGATATCGGCGCCTTGATCATACTGGGCTAAAGCGGTTTCTTTGCCGAGGGTTGGATTGCTAAAATCGAAGCCCAGATAACTCACCAATACCTTGCAGTCAGGACATACTTCCAGCACACCTTGCTTGTAAGCCCAGAAGAACTGATTGAGGCCGGGCGAGTCGCCGCCTACCACCGCGCCGACGGTCTTCGTCTGAGTCAGCATGCCTACAGCGACGCCAACCAGAAAACTACCTTCGTGGACGTTGATTTGGAAAGCCGCCACGTTATCGGGCAGACTCTCAACGAATATGTCAGAAGGTACGCCGAATTTCTGGTCGGGATTTTCCTTGGCAATGGCTAATAGGGTTTCAGCGTCAGGGGCCAGGGCTAAGATGATGTCATTGCCCTCCGCCAGGGCTGTCCGGATGGCCGTCTCTTGCTCGGCAATGCTGGTCGTCTCGATGATCTGACCATCCAGGCCCAGTTCCTGGTTGGCCTGTTTGACACCCCGGGCTGAGGCATCATTGAATGAGCGATCCCCCAGCGGATTTGCCGTGACGAGGGTAAACTTGAAATCGGCGGCCGTTCCCTGCGCTGCTGCGCCTGCCGGCTCTGTGGCTGCTGCTGCCGGTTCAGTAGCCGGACTTTCGGGCGACGGCGTGGCAGCAGTCTGACCGCATGCAACCAGTAACGTTGCGCTCACAATTAACAAGGTCAAAAATGACCAAAATCTACTCTTTCGCATGTTTAATTTCCTCCTTCTTTGAAAATAGTAATCAGTAAGCAGTAATCAGTGGTCAGTGACCAGTTAAACTAATCACTGTTCGCTGATTACTTTTCGTTATCGGTGATGTGCCGCTTACCAGAACCGACTTTTAATGTCTTAGCGGTGACTCCTTTCCCTGGGGCACTACTCTCCCAGATGTACAGCGGGTCGAGGTGGCGCAGTGGATTGGCGAACAATCAATTCTGTTGGCAAGTCACGCTGCTGCACTTGCCTTTCCTCTGGCGCTGTGGTAATCGTTTCCACCAACAGTTGGACAGCGGTACCCCCCATCTCCTGGTAGGGTCGGGCGATAGTGGTTAAAGCAGGATTGACGTGGGTGGTGATAATCGTGTTATCAAAGCCCATAATGGACAGCTCACCCGGTAATGACAAACCGAGTTCATGAGCTGCATCTAACACCCCCACAGCCATAAGGTCGTTAGCCGCAAAAATAGCCGTCGGACGCGGCTTTTGCCGCAACAGCGTTTGAGCCTGTTGATAGCCGCTCTCGCGGGTAAAATCACCCTGCACAATGGATACCTCACTTTGGGTAAGACCACTAGCGGTCAATCCATCCAGAAAGCCGGCCAGGCGCTGTTTAGCCAAATACGGCTTCTCGCCCCCGCCAATAAAGCCAATCCGGCGGTGCCCCAAGTCGGCCAGGTAGGTGGTGGCAGTCTGCGCGCCAGAGCGATCCTCGGTGCTGACCCAATTGACATGCTGGGGTCGCACATAGGCGTCTATGAGCACCACCGGGAAGTTGCGTTTAACCAGCTCGCGGGCAAAAGTTATAGGGACGCGCCAACTGACAATAATGAGGCCATCCACCAAATCGCTCCCAAACAAGGGCCGGTGGGTATCAAAAGAGGCAACCTCGCCCGGTCCGGTGGTGCGCAGCAAAATTTGATAGCCAAGCTTCTCGGCCGCCTGGCCCACCCCTAAAATCAGCGGCCAGACCCATTCGCTGACGATATTGAGCACCAACAAACCCAGCAGGTTGCTCTGGCCGACAGCCAGGCTGCGCGCCCGCTGGCTGGGCACATAACCCAGCGACTCAATGGCGTTCAACACTTGAGCGCGGGCTGCTTCAGAAACATTCGGCTGCTGATTGATAACCCGCGAAACCGTCATCTTTGATACGCCGGCCAGACGGGCCACATTAGCCATAGTAGGTCGTCGGACCATTCGCTACTCGCTCTGTTTTAACAGTTCTAAGAGGCGTTGGTAGTAAGTAACATCACGATTGGATAATTCGGGCTGGATTTTAGCGGCCTCTTCATAGAAGTGGCGGTGGTCCCGCCCCATAAGTTGGCCTCGGCTTGTATGCATATCGAGCGCGTAGTCCGGGATGGCCGGCAACAATTGGCCGTTTTCAACCTGCCGCTTGATCCAGCTTGCCATTTCGTCGCTAGAGCGGTCTTTGACGCAGGCACAAAGATAACGCACGGCGTGGATGGCAAACAACCGGCGTTCGCCCGTGCCGTATCCAAAACTTTGGTGCATCTGATAGAGCGTGTAGATCAGGATAGGGGCCTGTACCTCGCCCCAACCAATATCCTCAACACAAATAGCCAGTAAACGTTGCCATAGTTTGGCTTCCAGCTCTGGACTGGTCGTAATCATTTCATAAGCCAGCAGGGCCGCATTCTCGGCCTGGCTGCGTCGAATCTCTTTTTGAAGGGCTGAAATGACCTCATCGCCTGGCAAGCCGTGGCGCGTCCGCACATTGACCCAGGGGTCATGATCGTAAGTAGATGACATAAGATGGATTCTCTCCTGCAAATAGCTTTTGTAGGGCAAGTTGTCCTACATTCAATGTCATTAAGATAAGCCGGAGTGCAGAATTTATTCTGCCTGCCAGACTGAAGTCTGGACTCCTTAACTTAATGACATTGGTCCTACATTGACTCTCATTGTAGACGGGATACTTTGCCTCCCCGACGGCGGCGTAACTCGGCATGGGCGGTATCTAGCTCGGCGCAAGCAGAGGTATAATCAAGCGTTGTCCAAGCGCCATTTCGCAAAAGCCAAGCGCCATCCACCATCACATCACATACATGCAGGCCGCTCACCGAGTACACCAGGGCGGTGTAAATATCTTGGCCATCCCGCGGTCCCCAGCCAATAGAGGTCAGGTCGAGGGCGATCAGATCAGCCTTCTTGCCAGGCTCAAGCGAACCAATCTCGTGCTCCAGGCCCAGGGCACGCGCGCCGCCCAGGGTAGCCATATCCAGAATATCCCTGGTCGGGATAACATTAGGCTGATGCTCTCGTAACGACATCAATTTAGCCGCAATTTGCATTTCGTTAAACATATCGTAGGTATTGTTGTTGGCGACATTGTCTGTCCCCAGGGCTGTATTGATGCCGGCCTCGCGTATAGCCTTCAGGGGGGCGATCCCGGCCCCGCTGCGCATGCAGGCCGAGGCGGCGACGACTGCACTGAAGGGACAAGCGGCAAGTGTATCAAAGTCGGCGGGGGGTACGCTAATACAGTGAGCGGCCAATATCCGCCGTTCCAGTACCCCCAAAATTTTCATCTGCTCGACCGCACTGCGCCCAAAATGCTGGCGGCAGTAATGATCCTCCTCGCCGCTGGTTGCCAGGTGGATGTGCAGCCCGGTGTTAAACCGATCTGCCAGAGCCAGCTCCATCTGGATCGCTTCAGGGCTGTTATCTACAAAAAAGGCGTGTGGCCCTACCCAGCCCGTAAGTCGCGGGTCGTTTTGTACTTCTTCAAGAAAGGCGGTGGCCGCGGCCATTTCACGTTGGCGGGAGGCTTTATCGCCCATTTCGACAATGCCATAAGCCAGGGCGGCGCGCAGTCCGCTCTGGCGAACCACCGGCACAATCCGGTCCATGTAAAAGTATTGATCGGCAAAGCAGGTCGTGCCGGTGCGGATCATTTCAGCACAAGAAACGGCAACCGCAGCCGATACCAACTCGGCATCGCAGACCTCCTCCCAAACCCGAATAGCTTGATACCAGCCTTCGAAAGTGAGAAGTGAGTGTCCCTCGGCTAACCCACGAAAGAGAACCATTGGGGTATGGGTATGAGCGTTGATCAGTCCAGGCATGACCAGCCGCCCGGCCAAGTTGATCTCGTGGTCAAAGCGCTGATCTACCAGCATACTTTGAGGGCCAATCTCGTTTAGCCGATCATTGTCCACAATAAGGTAGCCGGGTTGGTAGAATCTGTCCTGGCTATCGAGCGTAGCGATGATATCGGCCCGCAATAGAGTTCGGCTCATGTCAACCTGCTTTCTGAAGTTGAAAACAGCGATATCTACCTGTCTTATTGTTACCGGTAACAATTCTTGGGAAAATTTTTGGTTACAAAAACAAAAGCCATCGATTTTGTTACCGGTAACAATTTTCGGAAAAAAAACAGAGAGATGATAAATCTCTCACCTGGACTTAAAGATGCAAAGGGGAACGATAAGGAGATATGGAATAAGCTGAGTATAACACAGCCCGGTTAAAGACACAAACGTAACTGCTCAGGCCGCAGAGATGCACAGAGGATTCACAGAGATTCGCAGAGGTATTTCAAGTTTTTCTCTGTGTTCCTCCGTGTCTTCTCTGTGCGCTTCGCGTCTGTGTAACCCGTGTAGTTACACACAAACACACCTATGTCATAGGGTCTGTTCCAGATTTTGCGATAGTGACAGGTTTCCACCTATCACTGATCCTAAACCGGGTTAACCCGGCTAAGTAGGGGTGTCAGTTTCAAAACTGACACCAGCGGGTGGTAAGTTTACATTGTCCGTAGAGCGTAGAGTGTAGGGCGTAGAGTGAAAAACGCTGTCCGCTCTACGCTCCACGTCTTGCCAATGTAAATTCTCAACCTCAATGAGTATAACCCGGCGAAGCCGTTACTCCCGGCTCAACCAGACCCGCAGCATCGAGAAGAGGCGGTCGGGGTCAATCGGTTTGGAGAGATAATCATTAGCCCCGGCCTCGAGACACTTCTCCCGGTCACCCTTCATGGCTTTGGCGGTCAGGGCCAACACCGGCAGGGTGTGGAATTTGTGTTGCGCCCGGATGTGGCGGGTCGTTTCATAGCCGTCCATCCCAGGCATCATAATGTCCATCAACACCAAGTCAATTGGATTCTTGTCCAATACCTCCAGGGCTTTCTGCCCGCCGGGGGCAATATAGACTTTAAGCCCCTTGCCGGACAAGAGCTTGGACAGGGCAAAGGCATTGCGGGTATCGTCGTCGACAACCAAGATATTTTTGCCGACCAGGGTCGCTTCGCTATTGTGCAGCCGTTTGATGGTCTGCTGCTTCTCTTCGGGCAGATTGGCAATGACCCGGTGCAGGAACAGGGCAGTTTCGTCCAGCAGCCGCTCGGGCGATTTGACCCCTTTGACGATGACGCTGTCGGCATACTTGAGCAGTTCTCGGTTCTCCTCTTCGCTCAAAGCTTTGCCGGTGTAGACGATGACCGGGCACTTGGCCAGGCTGTCGTCGCTATCGAGGCGGTTGAGCAGCTCAAAGCCGCTCATATCGGGCAGGCTGAGGTCGAGGATCATACAGTCGAAGTGGTGGTTGGACAACTGTTCCAGGGCGGTCTGGCCCAGGTCGGCTTCGCTGATGACCACATCGTTGCCTTCGAGCAGCTTGCGGACGCTTTTGCGCAGGTTGGCGTCGTCTTCGACCAGGAGTAGGTTTTTGATTTTCTGGTCGATGAAACCCTCGATTTTCTGGAAGGAGTCGTCCAGGTCGGATTGGTCGATGGGCTTGGTCAGGAAGCCGATAGCCCCGCGTTTGTAGGCGTCGAGGTCCTGATCGGCAGCGGACATAATGTGGACGGGGATGTGGCGGGTGTTGGGATTATCCTTCAAGGCCGTGAGGACTTCCCAGCCGTTCATTCCCGGCAGTTCGAGGTCGAGGATAACGGCCTCGGTCGGGTAGGTCTGGATTAGCTGCAGGCCGGTTTCGCCGTCGCCGGCCAGGAGGCATTTGAAGCCCTTCTTGTGGGCATAATCGGCGGTCACTTTGGCAAACTGGGGGTCATCCTCGATGATGAGCAAGACCCGGTCGCCGGGCTGCACCTCATCCCGGTCGTCGGCCAGGGTGGAGGGTGGAGGGTTGGAAGGGTGGAAGGGATGGAGGATTTGCTCCCCTGCTCCCGCCCTTCGGCGTTCCTGAAGAGGGATACTCCCCCGCTCCCCTGCTCCCCCGCTCCCCTGCTCTCTTCCCAGTCGCTCGATGGGCAGATACAGGGTGAAGGCGCTGCCCCGGTCCTTTTCGCTGACCAGGTCAATCTGCCCGCCCAGCTTGGCGACCAGTTCCCGTGAAATCGACAGCCCCAGCCCGGTGCCGCCGTATTTCCGGCTGGTGCTGTTGTCGGCCTGCTGGAAGGCTTCAAAGACGATCTTCTGCTGTTCGGGGGTCATGCCAATGCCGGTATCGCTGACTCGGATGGCAATCGCCCGGCCCGGTTCCAGTCCGCTCTTGCTCAGGTCAACCCCCGCCTCGGGCCGGCAAATATCCAGGCGGACGCCACCCTGATGGGTGAACTTGAAGGCGTTGGACAACAGGTTCTTGACGATCTGTTCCAGCCGCTGCTGGTCGGTCTCAATCGTTTCCGGCACATCTTCGGCCCGGTTGATTTCAAAGGCCAGCCCCCTGCTTTCGGCCACGTGGCTGAACTGCGCCTGCATCGTCGAGGTCAGTCGTTCCAACGCCAGCGGCGCAAAGTGAAACTCGATCTTGCCGGCTTCGATCTTCGACAAATCGAGAATGTCGTTGATCAGGTTGAGCAAATCGGTCCCGCCGTTGTGGATAATCTGCATCGACTCGACCTGGTCGGCGGTCAGGTTGCCGTCCTCGTTTTTGGCCAGCATGCCGGCCAGGATGAGCAGGCTGTTGAGCGGGGTGCGCAGTTCGTGCGACATATTGGCCAGGAATTCCGACTTGTACTTGCTGGCCAGGGCCAACTCCTCGGCTTTCTGCTCCAGGTCGGTCTGGGCCGTTTTTAGCTCCCGGTTCTGCCGGTCAAGCACTACTTGTTGTTCTTGCAAGGCATGGGCCTTTTCCTCCAACTCGGCGTTGACCTGCTCCAATTCGGCCTGGTTGGTTCTCAGCCTGGCCTCCGAGGTCCGCAGGCTCTCGGCCTGGTTTTCCAGTTCTTCATTGGCCGTCCGTAATTCTTCTTCCTGGGCCTGCAGCTCTGCGGCCTGCTGCTGCGTTTCCTCCAGCAGTTCGTTGACCCGGTGGCGAGCTTGAGCGGTAGTAAAGGTAACGGCAATACTTTCCAGGGCCTTGTGCAGAAATTCCATCTGCGTTGTGCTGAACTCGGCCAACGTCCCCAGTTCGATCACCCCGGCTACCTGCCCATTATAAGCAAAAGGAGCCGCCAGGATGTGCCGGGGAACGATCTGTCCCAGACTGGTCGTGAGATTGAAAGCCTCGCCCGGAACCTCGGCGACCAGCAGAGGCTGTTTTTCGAGCGCAGCCTGTCCGGCCAAGCCTTCGCCGAGGCGGAACTGCCGGGCCTGGGTCTTGGACGGGGTATAAGCATAGCTATTGGCCAGTTCAAGGGTATGATCTTCCAACACATACAAGGCGCCGACCTGGGCGTTGAGGTACTGGCACAACTGCCGGATGACGTTGCCGGCCAGGGTGACAATATCCTGCTCACCGCGCATCGTATCGTTGAGATGAGCCTGCCCGCTGGTCTGCCACATCTGGGCCGCCAGAGTTTGGTTGGCCACTTCGATTTCTTTTTTGGCCTTTTCGGCTTCTTCTTTACTCCGGGTGGTTTGCTCAAACAGGCGAGCGTTGCTCAAAGCTACTGCCACTTGGTTAGCCAATGACCGTAACAGACTGGCGTCACTTTCGTCCAGGCCGGCCACCCGGTCGGCCTGGACATCCAATACGCCGAGGATTTCACCTTCTCGAACGATAGGCACGGCCATTTCTGACCGGGTTTCGGGCAGCAAGGGGTTAGGCAGCCACTCCGGGTCGGTCTGGACATCATCGGCTGTCACCATCGTTTTGGAGCGAGCCGTCTGGGCAACCAGGCTTTTGGTGGCCTGGAGCGGGATGGTGTGTCCTTTGGCCACCATTTCCTGGCCGGCCTGGCCCGCGCCCGCGGCCACCACCAGGTTTTGGTGGGCCTCATCCATGAGGTAGATGTGAGTGTGGTAGTAATCGAATTTCTGTTTGACTTGGTCGACGCACTCCCGCAGCAGATCAGCCGGATCGAGAATAGCGTTCAAGCGTTCGCCCAGGTTGGCCACAATCTCCAACCGGTGAGTCCGGTCGGCTACCTGCCGTTCCAGACCTTCCAGGGTTTGTTGTAACTGAATGGTCATCCCGTTGAAAGCCGCAGCCAGGCTGGCAACTTCATCTTGTGTTCGGATGTCAATACGATGGGCCAAATTGCCGCCGCCGATAATGGCCGCGCCCTCTTGTAAGCGCTTCAACGGCTTTACAATAAGGCGGGTCATATACCAGCCCAACGGAATGGCCAGCACCAGGGTTGCAACAATGATGGCAGAGTTGACCAGCATGGTCCAATAAACATCGGCCAATGCTTCTTCAGATAAAGTTTCCACTAAGACAAACCAATCTGCCTGCCGCAGAGCTTGGTAATTTCCAATAACGTCTTGCCCTTCCAACCCGGTGTAAGAATCGGTAACAGCCTGGCCTTGTAAGGCCTGGTGAACGCCCTCTATCTCTTTCAGAGTTTGTTGCTGCAAAACTCGTGATGGATCCTGGAAGGCTATCAGCTTACCTTGATCGTCTACCACGTAAGCATAGCTCGCCGGGCCAACTTCTAACCGGCCGATGATGTCCCACATATATTTGAGGCTTACTTCCGCCGTAAGTACACCCACCACATTATCGGATTGATCCTTAACGGGGATAGCCAGCGAGACAAGAGGTTCGCCGTACTGAGAGATTGAAACTGGACCAAGATAACGCTCTCCTTGTTGGGCTGTCAAAAATTCGGCAGAATCGGCCCGGTTTCCCAAGTCGCCGGGGGTAACCAGCGTATAACGTGACACTTTGGCGAACTCTTGCCCGGTTTTGTCTATTAACGTCAGGGTATTGAACCCAACTTCATAGGCTAATAACTCGGTCAGAAGCGTCTCGCCAGATTCATCACCGCGCCGAACCCACATTTGAGCGGCCATGGCCATCTCGTTCTCAAGTTGCGCCAGGTATGCATCAATAGTAACGGCCGCATTCTTGGCTGCCTCACGTTGTAAGTTTCTGACCTGGGTACTTTGGGTAGAATAGTTAGTGATAACTTCAAAAGCGCCAAAAGCCGCCAAAGGCATTGTGGCCCCCACAATAAAAATGATTAGAATGCGGGTTGCCAACGATTTAAAACGGTTAATTTTTGCTGTTTTATTCATTATTACCTAATCTTTTAGCTTCTGCCAGGCCGGAAACTCCTGAAGAACCAAAAATATCAGCAGAATTTAGTTGCTGCTCTGGGCCGGAATCACCTTGTCGGCCGTAAGCAGCACTTCAGCGGGGATGGTCAGCCCAATCTTTTCGGCGGCCCTCAGGTCAATGGT
This sequence comes from uncultured Caldilineaceae bacterium, assembly GCA_964622215.1. GTDB lineage: Bacteria > Chloroflexota > Anaerolineae > 4572-78 > J111 > DSQQ01. The sequence goes on along the minus strand of CAZUNT010000052.1, from coordinate 18,162 downwards.
CAATTCAATCTTATTGGGAAATTCTATGGGCAAAGAACCGGGGTCGGCGCCGCGCAAGATACTGTCTGCCTTGCGGGCGGCTTGAAAGCCCGATTTGTAACCGTCAACGTCGTAGACAGCCAGCGCCCCAGGAAGTTCGGTGGGATAGATACAAGGTAGTTTATCACGTTCTATCAGCGCAGCCAGCTCCTTCGGAGCCTGATACGATGTACCTACTTCGGCAAAGATAGCATCCACTTCACCCGGTTGAACCGACTCAAAAAGGGCCGGGACCAAGTCGCCCCCCGGCAACATTGGTTTTTCAACGAGTTCTAACCCGAGAGATTTTGCGGTTTCCCGGTGAAGTTCTATGGTCGAGGTAAAAACCGTTCCACCTGGCCAATAAACCCACAACACTTTTTTGATGTCGGGAGCCATCTTTTTCAGGATTTCCATACGTTTGCTGGTAGCTTCGTCAATTCCGCTGGCAATCCCGGTCACGCGTCCGCCCGGATGGGCAAAAGACTCCACATATGCCCAACCTTCTATACCCGTACCGTAAGTAAAGACAATGGGTAGTTTGGCCTCTTCGCTGCCCATCAAGACTATATTCGTCGTCGGACCGTCGGCAGTTACAACAAGATCAACTTGCTCATCCAAAATTCTTTTCTGCACAAATTCCCGGTTAACAGCTTCCCAGTTCGAGAAATCCGGCTTAATTTTGCTGAAGTGCTCTTTAATATCAGGATCAGCATAGGTCATGGCCAGATAACTGATGTTCTTTCCTTCAATATAACCCAGGTCGGTCATGCCTGCTTTAAATCCTTCTACAATATTATTTCGCACCGGATCTTCGGTAAAGAAGGCAATTTTGTAGGTTTTGGCTTCTTCCGCCCCACATCCAACGGTCAACAGACTCCCGCCAACTGCCAAAATAAGTAGAACCAACCACAAAACTTTCTTTCTCAAAAAGTTATAATCATCGTTGTTTTTCATTGCATTTGCTCCTATTAAAAATCTGCACAATGCATATAAGTTTATCGATAAAGAGTTATCGAGACAACCCCAATTTTTTAGGTAATTTTGTAGGGCATTTTCTTTTCCTGTGAACCATCATCCCAACTTTCTCGTGAGTGCGACAGGAAGCCGGTCACAACCACTCTAAAATTTCTCGTGCTGTTTGGTGGAAGTAGACTCAGGTGATTTTGAACATTGTTTAGCCGGGCAGCCTGTGTTACAATAAAGGTTACTACTCAGGCTACCCCAAATTGAGTATTCCTGACCGCAGACCGCAGACTGCCGACCGCCATAATTCGCCCTGTACCCTGTCTTTTCGGCGGTCAGCGGTCAGCCGTCGGCGGTCGTGGGGGTAGGGCTGAGTAGTTACCAATAAAGAAACAAACTCCTCAAGTAAGCTGTGATGCCGCTCGAAAGGAAACCCCGATGCCCCGGACGATCAAAGCCGCGGCTGTTCAGATGGCTGCCCAGCCTGCCCCCACCCTCGATAGACTCCAACGCGCCGAGCGCCTGGTTGTCCAGGCTGCCCAAGCTGGGGTCCAACTGATTGTGCTGCCCGAACTGTTCAATCTTGGCTATGAATATAGCCCCGGCAATCATGAGCGGGCCGAACCCCTTACCGGCCCAACCGTGACCTGGCTGAAAGCAACGGCCGCCCAATACCAGGTGTACCTGGCCGGGTCACTGCTGCTATTAGATCAGCATGATGTCTATAACTCCCTGTTGTTGTTCGCCCCGGATGGCCGGATGTGGCGCTATGACAAGCGTTATCCCTGGGCCTGGGAGCGAGCCTATTTTCGTCCCGGTCACGGCATCACCATCGCCCAAACCGACCTGGGGGACATCGGATTGCTGATCTGCTGGGACACAGCTCATCTCCACCTGTGGCGGCAGTATGCCGGGCAGGTTGACCTAATGCTCATCAGTAGTTGCCCGCCGGATGCCACCAACCCGACCTATCATTTTCCCACCGAGCAGGTGGGCCTGGCCGATCTCGGCCCGGTGATGGCTACGATGCAGGACAAGGGGCGGGTGTTGTTTGGCGAGATGATCAACCAGCAGACCGCCTGGCTGCAAGTCCCGCTGGTCCATACGGTCGGCATCGGCCCGGTTCGCACGGCGATCCCAAATGGCCTGGCCTCGTTGTTGCTGCTCCTACCCACTGCGCCATGGTTAGCTCGATACCTGCCTCAAGCCCACCAGATGGAACTGGTCTGTGAGTGTGTGCCCGGCTGCAAAGTGGTAGACGCCAGTGGCCAGATCTTGGCCGAACTGACCCCGGCCGACGGCGAAGCCTTCACCCTGGCTGAAGTGACCCTCCCTGACTGCAAACCCATACTCCGAGAGCCCCAACCGCGTTCGCTGCTGCCGGCGTTGATCTATCTAATCTCGGATAGGATAACTCCCTGGCTGATGATCCCACGCTACCGGCAAGGGATACGCCGGGTGTGGGGCCAACATATGGCTCCGGTATCAATGACTGCCAGGCAGGGGTTCTGGCTGCTGGGCTTGAGCTTGGTTGTTGGATTAAGCCTGGCCCTGCTGCTCAAACACGTGAAGCGAAGGTAGGACAGCCCATGTCAACTAAAACGCCACTTTGGTGTATTGTCCAGGAAATCGCCGCAGCGATGGGCGAGGCTGAGCCGATCTACATTGCCCGCAAGCAAATGTAGAACCAATGTCATTAAGTTAGCGTTTTGGAGTCGAGGCTTTAGCCGGAAATTACCCGCCGAAAGGCTCGACTCCGGTTTTAACTTAATAACATTGAATGTAGGATTAGATAAAATGACACAAAAAGATGATATTCAGGGGCTGATTAGCCGACACAATCGCCATCGGCAAAAACTCAAAGAGAAGCAGGCCCTGTACGGCCTCAACGTTGAGCCTAGAGTCCTCATCGAAATTGAGGATACGGAAGCAAAAATTGTCGAACTTGAAGAGGCGCTAGCTAAGCTGGCTCATAACGAGCCGGTCACGCTTGATCTGGCTCAATATACCATCGATGAAAGTGTCCGCTCCCCTGAAGAGCAGCTCGATGACTTTTTGGCGCAAGCAGTGGCGGCTTACGAAGCTGGCATGTACCAGACCATCCTGGCCTCTTCGATTTCCCAACCCTACAAATTTCTGTATCCGTTTGAAATAGCCGATACCGACATTTTTTTTGGACGTGATGCCGCAGTTGAGGCCCTGTATCAGACTGTCTTCACCGATCGGCTCACTGTTTTGCACGCGCCAAGCGGCGCAGGCAAAACATCGTTGCTTAAGGCCGGACTGGCGTCCCGCCTCATTCGCCAACAGTATATGCCTATTTATGCCCGGGCTTATCGGGACCCGCTTGAGGCAGTCAAGCTGGCTATTGCGCCGGCTTCTCTGGGACCATGGCCGGATCGATTAGCGACTTGCTCCCTGGCCCATTTCCTCAGGCTGGTTTTGGGCAAGATGATTCCACGGACCAAAGGCTTGGTTATCATCCTGGATCAGTTCGAAGAGTTTTTTATCAATCAGCTTGATCCCCAACCTTTCGCCGAGGCCGTGGCCGGTTGTTGGGCCGATGGAACGCTGCCGGTGCGGTTTGTAATTGGCATCCGGCATGAATATTTCGCCCGCCTGGCCGATTTACAGCCGCAGTTGCCGCATATTTTTCACAATCATTACCCCCTTAAACCAATGTCCCGTTTCGAAGCCAGCAGCGCTATCACCGGGCCGATGGCTAAAGTTGTTCCACGCACAACTTACAGCCCGGATTTATTGGAACTCCTGTTAGATGATTTGGGGCGCAAAGGCATGGAGCTGCCCCATTTACAAATCATTTGCACTCGCCTGTGTCAAACCCTGCCGGCCGGTCAAACAGAGATCACGTTGAACCATTATAAGCAGCTTGGTGGTGTTGAGGGTATCTTGGGTGGTTACCTGACCGAGGCCCTTGATACATTTCCAGACCGGCAACGAGTAATAGCCAATGAAGTATTAAAAGCGCTCGTCAGTTCTGTCGCTACTAAGCGCGTGTTGGATAAACACACTTTGAGCCAAAGGGTCAAGGCCAGGTTAAAAACTATCCAGAGCAATGGGGAGGACTTGGAGCAGGTTCTGACCAGCCTGGTCAATGCCCGTCTACTTCAGGAAAGTCAAGAAACCAGCCCGGTTCAGTACGAAATGGCCCATGATTATCTGGTCAAGCAGGTTGAAGGCTGGCTGGATCGGGAAGAAATGGCAGTAAAACAAGCCGAGGAACTTCTGGCTCGAGAACTTGCCAATTGGCGAACAAATCAAACCCTGATGAGTTCTGACCATCTGCGAGTCGTGGCCGACCAAGCTAACCGGATGGCCATTGAGCCGGAAGCGTATGATTTCTTGCTGGCCAGCGCTTTGAAACAAAACTATGATGTTACCTATTGGTTGAAACAACAGCCCGACCGAGGCAGAACCGTTACAAGTGTCAGATCCTTTCTATTGGGGGATGACCGCCAGCAAGCTTATCTTTTAGCCGATAGTCTCTGGCCGGAAGGACAGCTCTTGGATAAAGCATTACAGCCGCTGGTAACCCAAATCACCGCTCAACTGACCGCCGGCGACTCACAATGTCGGCAGCGAGCCAGAGAAATCCAGGTTTTCATCGGACCGGTGAAACAGCCAATCACAGGATATTTGAAGGCGCTCCAAACAGGTTTACAACTGCTTATTCCTGGTCGATGGTCTACTATTCTTATCCTGGCGCTTGGTGGAGCATTAGGAGGATTGGCGGCAGGGTTGATCCAAACATTTCTGGGCCTAATAATGGGTTTTATCCCCCTTAAACCCGGTTTACAATCATTGTTATCATTTATAGTGGTCAATGAACCGGCTATGGCCGGATTGGTAGCCTTAATTGGTATTGGCCTCCGCTTCGGCACAATTCTGGCGCGAGGGCGAAATCTATCGCTTGAAATTATTGGGGCTGCCTTAGGTGGCGCTATGGGTGGCTTTTTAATGACTTTTTACTATCTGCTTCTAATCGACGAGGTGCTTTCACAGTCAGGTTTTAGCTTGCCCGGTCTATTTTTAGATAGAGTATTGTTGGGCACAATTGGGGCCATAGCTATTGTTCTTGGAATGCGTATGGCGGATAAGTGGAACAAGATGCCTGTTGAGAATTGGGGGGGGTTAATCATACCGGTTATTGGAGCCGTTGTTGTAACGACGGTGATAGCTGCGGTCAGAGATGTTCTATTTGGGATTTTCCCTGAGGGAACTATTACCGCTGTTTTACTCAGTGCTTGTTTTGCTACCGGGATAAGATTGGCTGAAATGTCGGCAGTTCGCAAATGATAAAGGAACAAACAGATGTGGGGGAATATATTATTAAACCCAAGCTGCTGCCTTTCCGCCTGATGGCGGCAACTTGAGTTATTTATTGGATTTAGAAAGGGAAGGATACAATGTCAAACACACAGCGTGAAGAATTGTTTATAATGTGGTATTTTGCTATTCATTCAGTTTGGGATGAGAGTGACCGCTATTGGTATGATGGGCTTTATAGAGAGGAAACCCAGGTTATTGTGGAACTGTTAGAGCGCCTAAAACTTCGCCACCTGACCGTTCAAGATGTTATAACTGCGGTCAGACTCTGCAAACCAATGGCCGGCCAAACTACCGATAAAGCTTCACTCGAATTTGCCATTGCTGCCTGGGAAGCATTACTTCCCCTGGCAAAAGAATATCGGGATAACTTTAATACCATAAGATGCTTCCCCTAAGGTGTATCGTAAGTAATGAATTGATCATCCGAGTTTAAGGTGTTCTCCCCCACATCTGTTGTTTGAGCCAACCGAAAAAAACTTGAGGACAACAAGGGCTGTAGGTTGAGGTGGTTATATCCGAAAATAATTTTCCGTAACAAATTTGAGCAGGCCAAATCTAAACAAGAAGAGGACAGAATGATTGATCTCAAACAACAAGTAGTTCTTGTCACCGGCGGAGGTACCGGTATGGGGCGAGCGATTGCCCTGGCCCTGGCCGGTCAAGGCGCCAGGGTGGTCGTTTGCGGGCGGCGGCTTGAGCCATTGCAAGCGGTGGTTGAGGCCATTCAAACCAGTGGCGGCATAGCCCTGGCCGTCCAAGCCGATATTTCAAACGAAAACGATGTGACTCGGCTGGTCCAAACCACTATCACCACCTTTGGCTCGGTTCATATTCTCGTCAACAATGCCGGGATTGGCGGCGGCGGTTACGTCCATGAGCACAACCTGGACGAATGGGATCGGATTATGGCCGTCAACCTGCGCGGGCCATTTTTATTAGCCCGGGCGGTCTTGCCCCTTATGCGCCAGCAGAAACAGGGACACATCATCAATATTAGTTCCGAGTCCGGGTTAGAGTATTATCCCGGCGACGGAGCTTATGGGGTCAGCAAGCACGCCCTCAATGCCCTGGGCGAATACATCCAGCGGGAGAACCAGGAATTGGGCATCCGGGTCAACACCATCTGTCCGGGGATGGTCGTTACCGAGATGACCAAAGGCGCATCCGGGCTGAATGAGGTCAAGTGCCTGCAGCCGGAGGAGGTCGCCGACCTGATTTTGTGGCTGCTGACCCGGCAGGCGAATTTAAAGATTGGCCGGCCGGTTCTAATCCAGACGATGGAAAATCCCTGGCAGGGGTAATATGGACAATTAGCTATGCCGATCAGATAAGGCCCTCGTACCTCTGTCCGATTTACCCGCAGTCGCTTCGAACACGACCGACCCAAGCTCAAAAACATTGACAAAAGGTCGTTATTAGGTTATAATATGGGTGACTGCCCACCCATATTATATATAACCAAAGGAGCAAATTATGCCACGTCCACCAACTGCAACCAGGGAAGAGGGACTGAACGAAACCCGGCGTCGTTTGCTGCAAGCAGCGGCCGCCGAATTCACCCGCGAAGGCTATGTAGGAGCGAATATTAACCACATCTCCACGGCGGCCGGTTTTGCCAAGGGGACCATCTATAACTACTTTCCCAGTAAACGAGACTTGATGCTGGCCCTGATTGATGACATTGCGGCCGCGCATGTCGATTTCATCCGGCAACAGGTGGAGCCAGAAGAGGAGCCGATCCGACGCTTAACCTGCTTTTTCAGGGCCGGCTTTGCTTTTGTCGAGCAGCATCCGACCCAGGCTCCGGTGGTGATTAACGCCGTTTACGGTTCCGACCAGGAGTTTAAGCAGCGGGTTTATCAAGCGTATGAGCAGTTGTTCAGCCTGCTCATTGACGGCATTATCAAGGCCGGGATCGTCCGAGGTGAGTTCAAACCAGTGGATCCCAATGTGACTGCAGCTTTGATTATGACCATCTACCTGGGCGGTTCCTCTCTGTTTGCGCCTGATGGCACCATTTTTCTTGACCCTGATCGGGTGGTCAATTTTATCTTGGAGGGGATGCGGCAGCGAGAGCCTCATCCCGAACCGGAAAGGTAAGGTTGGAAGTGGAAATAATCACCTATTCACTCCGTGACGGGCAGAAACGATCGGAGCAATATTATCGAACGATAACCGCCTTTACCGATACGGTCCTGGCTGAGGCAGAAATTCGCCTGCGAAGTATGGTCGAAGCCTTTCAGACTCACTTACACCAAATATCTCGCTCCCGGCCCGAGGCCGTCTTTGAGCTGTTGACCCTGGGTGTTCTGTGGCGCGTCTATGCCGCTGACGTGCCCGACCTGGCCAGAACGCCTCAACACTTGTTAACTTTTCTGCTTGAGCTGCGCCAACAGAGGAATTTCCTGAAACCGGCCATTGACTTCCTGCGGGTCGGGCTGGGCCAGCTCTTCCTGCGGCCCAAGAGATCTCGCCCGCCCCAAAGTCCAGCCCCAACTTTAGCTCAGTTGGATCGGTTGCTCAACTGGTTAGCAGCCAGCGGCGACTTCAGCCAAGAGGTCAAACAACTACGCCGGTGGCAGGAGTTTTTTGCCGGCCAACCCCCGTCAGAAGCAAGCGAATATCTGGCGGCGACCATCTCCCTGGCCGCCTGGTTTGAGGCCCGTAGTGAGGAAGTGCTGGGGCGCTATACCCCCAATGTGGAGCAATTTCTGGCTCAAACCCATCCCCGTTACCGCTGGCGAGAAGATACCATCTTTTGCGGGCGACGGCGGGTCGAGTATCACCTGAATATGGTGGGGGCAGAAATCTTGAACCGGGCCTATCGCGCCGCATTTCTCCGCACCGCTCAAAAGATCGTGCTGGTTCCTCCCTGTATGACCGCCCAACCCGATGATCGGTGCCAGGCCCGCCCAACGACTCTGGGGGCGCGCTGCGTCGGATGCACGCCGGGGTGTCGGGTGCATCAACTGACCAAATTAGGCGAGAAGCATCACTTTGAGGTGTTGATCATGCCGCACGACCTGTCGGTCTTTTCACATCCCGTAGGGGATAGCGCCTCGCATCCCGGCGGGGATAGCGCTTCGCATCCCGGCGGGGGTAGCGCCTCGCATTCCGGCGGGGATAGCGCTTCGCATCCCGGCGGGGGTAGAACCATGAAGCCGCTCGATGGCCCGCCTGTTGGGGTCGTCGGCATCTCCTGTGTGCTGACCAATCCCTCGGGCGGCTGGCAGACCCAGGAGATGGGTCTCCCTGCTCAGGGGGTCCTGCTGGATTATTGTGGCTGCTGCTATCACTGGCACCAAGAAGGTTTTCCCACCGATATCAACATTAGCCAACTGGCGCGCGTGCTGGATATTGAACACCAGTCATCGCCGATGAGGAGAAGCGTTTCTCCGTAGTTTATTGGTGAGCAAAAAATTGGACAGACTTCACTTTTCTGAGTAACCGAGGCAGGCCTGATACAACGCCTCCACCGCCGCTTGGTCCTCCCCAAACTGGCAGCGCACCTCGCGCCGGTCGGCAAAATATTTACCGCTTTTCTCCTGGCCGATAGGGTCGGTCGCCAGCCAGACCGGGGTGCTGGCCCCTTCATCCGGCGTCTGATGCCCGCCAAAGCCCAGGTTATTGCTCAAGGTTGAGTTGACATCACCCGGATGGCAAGCATTGACCGCCACCCCAGCGGGTTTCAACCGCTCGGCCCAGGCCACCGTCAACATCCGATTGGCTTGTTTGGATTGGCGATAGGCGGCGCCGTTGTGGTAGCGGCGGCGTTTGAATTCCAGGTCGGTCAAATCCAGGTCGCCGGCCCAATAGCTGGCCACGTTGACCACCCGCACGGGGGCCGATTGCTTGAGTAGTTCGCTGAAGGTTTCGATCATCCAGAAGTAGCCCAGCACATTGGTGGCCCACTGCAGTTCGATCCCTTCGGGCGTCTCCTGGCGGCTGCGAGGGGTGACAGCGGCGTTGTTGACCAGCACGTGCAGAGGTCCCTGCCACCGTTCGGCCAGGGCCAGAATAGACGCCTGCCGGGAGACATCCACGATTTCGTAGCGCACCCGCTGATTGCCGGTCGTCTGGATAATTTCCCGGACGGCTTGCCTGGCTTTATCCTCATTGCGACAGGCCAGGACCACCTCGTAGCCCGCTGTAGCAGCCATCTGCCGAGCGATGGCATGGCCAATTGCTCCGGTTGCGCCGGTGACGAGAGCGACCCGATTGGGCAGATTTAGATGTACGATCACTGCTTCACTTCTCCATCAAGATTTCAAATTCTTCTTGTAAGGACCCCATACTAAACTCCACCATTTCCCCCGTTACTGTGTAGATGACCCGCTCGCAAATATTGACCACCCGATCAGCTACCCGTTCCAGATTATGCGCCGCCCACAGCAGATAATTAGCCTGATTCATTTTTGAGGGACCGGCCATCATAATAAGCAGCAGTTCGTTCTGAACCTGGGTATAAAGTTCATCCACCACATCATCTTCCGAAGGGATAGCGGCAGCCAGTTCAATATCCCGGCGATCAAAGGCATCCAGAGCGCGATGGAGCATATCACAGGCTCTCTCGGCCATACGCGGAATGTCGATCAAGGGCTTGATCAGCGGCTCCTCGCCAATCATTAAGTTAATCCGGGCAATACCCTTGGCATAATCGCCGATACGTTCCAATTCGGCGGCAATATTGAGGATGGCGGCCAGGGTGCGCATATCACCGGCCATCGGCTGCTGGGTGGCAATTAAGGTCAAGGTGTCGTGCTCGATGGCAAAACGTTTGTGATTGATCTGCCGGTCGTAATCGATCAAACGCCGGGAACCATTAAAATCACGCCGTTTGAGGACATCGACCGAATCCTTAATCATCCCTTCGACCATACTCCCCAGGGTGAGAATATCGTCGTGAAGCCGGCGTAATTCTCGTTCAAAACTTTCTCTCATTAGTTACATCCTTTCATCTGAACAACGGGGCCGGTCAACCAGCGCTCACGTTCAATTCTTTCACCTCGCCGGTAACGGCAAAAATGACCCACTCGCAAATATTGATAACCCGGTCGGCGCATTTTACATCCTGCCGGGTTAAAGCTGCAACTGAAACAACCGGCGTCCGGTCGACCGAGCGGCCCAAATAGACCACCTCGGTCCGGGGTGACTGCAATCTCCGGTCAAAACTTTGCCTCAGCACTGATGGTTATCCAAATTATTCACTCACGTTACGCAGTTTCTCAGGTTGGAGTCCCGAATTCATTCGGGTTTTGCCAGGCTGAAGTCTGGACTCCCGCGTAAGATGAGTTATTCAAGCCGTTTCTCTGGTCGAGGGGCACGGGCCGCTTCAGCCAGATAAGTGAGGACTTTGTCCCGGATGTCGTCGCGAACCTGCCGGAAAACGGCCAATCGCTCTGCTTCACTGCCGGTGGCTCTGGCCGGGTCGGGAAAGCTGATATGGACCACCCGCCCCCCGCCTAACCACAGCGGGCAATTTTCGGCTGCGTCATCGCACACGGTGATAACCAGATCAGGACCGACATACCGAAACTCATCCACCGATTTGGAACGGTAAGCCGAAATATCAATATCATATTCAGCCATAACCTGGATCGCCATAGGATGCACGTAGCCTGCCGGGGCCGTCCCGGCTGAATAAGCTTCCCACTCCTCACCCAAGAAGTAATTAACCAGTCCCTCGGCCATCTGGCTCCGGCACGAATTACCGGTGCAGAGAAAGAGTACTTGTTTGATAGACATTGGTTTTTCCTTATTATGCAGGGGTGCAGGGGAGCGGGGGAGCAGGGGGGAAGATTGCCTTCTGTCTCCCCTGCTCCCCTGCACCTCCGCTCCCTTGCTGCTTACCCAAACCGTCCGGTAATGTAATCCTCGGTTTCCTTATTTTTAGGAGTGGTAAAGAGTTCCTGGGTCGGGCCATATTCGATCAGCCGGCCGGCCCGGTCGGAACGATCCATCAAGAAATAGGCGGTGTAATCCGAGGCGCGGGCGGCCTGCTGCATATTATGAGTGACGATGATGATGGTATACCGCTGTACTAACTCGCGCATCAAATCCTCGATTTTGAGGGTGGCAATCGGATCCAGGGCCGAGCAAGGCTCGTCCATCAAAATGATTTCCGGCTTGACGGCGATGGTCCGGGCAATACACAGCCGCTGCTGCTGCCCCCCCGACAACCCCAGGCCGCTCTGTTTGAGCTTGTCCTTGACCTCATCCCACAAGGCCGCCTGGCGCAGCGACTGCTCCACCAATTCGTCCATATTCCCCTTGTAACCGTTGATTCTAGCCCCCCAGGCCACATTCTCATAGATGGATTTGGGGAAGGGGTTGGGTTTCTGAAAGACCATACCAATCCGCCGCCGCACTTCTACCGGGTCAACTTCCGGAGTGTACACATTTTGCCCGTTGAACAAAATCTGTCCCTCCATCCGCGCCCCGGGGATGAGTTCGTTCATCCGATTGAACGCCCGCAGCACAGTGCTTTTGCCACAGCCGGAAGGGCCAATCAAGGCGGTAATCTTTTGGCGCTCTATGGGCAGGTTGATCTGTTTTACCGCCCGGAAATTGCCATAATAACAACTCATCTCTTTGGTTTCAATGGCAACTTTTCCATTCAGGTGGGGTTGGTTGGTAGTCATGCTAATTTTCTCCTGGAATAACGATTGCGCATCAAGATGGCTACGGCGTTGAGCGATAACAACAGCATCAGCAGGACAATACTGGCCGCCGCGGCCAGATTGCGATATTCATCCTGCGGCCGGGCCGTCCATTGATAGATTTGAATAGGCAAGGCCGTAAACTTGGAAAAGGGACCGGACGGGTCGATAGTGATAAAGGTGGACGCGCCGACCACTACCAGCGGCGCGGTTTCGCCTATGGCTCGTGAAATCGACAAGATGGCGCCGGTAAGAATACCGGGAATAGCATTGGGCAGCACGTGCGTCCAGATGGTTTGCCACTTGGTGGCCCCCAGGCCCAGCCCCGCCTGGCGCAGCGACTGCGGCACCGCCCGGATCGCCTCCTGGGCATTGATAATCAACACCGGCAAAATCAGCAGGGCCATGGTCAGGCCCGCCGAGAGGATGGTCCGGCCATTGGCGGTGGTTGGGTCGGTCAGGCCGGCCAAAGTTCCGCTGGTCAGCGGCTCCAACACCCGCACAAAAATAGCCAGGCCCAACATGCCATAAATAATTGAGGGGACGCCGGCCAAGTTGTTGATATTGGTCTGGATAATCTCGTTCAGCCGGCGTAGCATCGGGTTACTGATGGAGCCGGCATACTCCTCCAGGTAGATGGCTGCGCCCACGCCGATGGGCAGGGCTACGATGATGGTAATGGCAATCAACCACAACGACCCCAGGATGGCCGTCCGTACCCCGGCCAACTCCGGCGCACTCGATTGGGGGTTGGTCAGGAACTGCGGGGTCAACCAGGCTCGGAATTCGAGGGTGGCATCGGGAAATTCCTGCTGCGCTTCCACCGTAATCGCTTTCTGGCGAGTCAACGACTCGACCAATCCCCAGGATTTGACCACATCCGGCGCAACCACCAGTTCTTCGACCAGGTTATAAACGTTCTCCTGGTCGCGTGGGGGCAGGGTACACCGGGCCGGCGGGTTGGCCGAGGCGCATTCCTGGGCGTGTTTGGCCGGGTCCAGGGTTAAGAATTTATCGGCGTAAAAAAGCTGGGCATCTTCCAACTGGCGCAGTTTACCTTTGGACACAATCAGCTTGCGTCCCTGGGCGTCTTTGGTCGTTTGGAGAATATTGACCAATTCATCCTTCGTTAGATCGGCCAGCTCAATATCATCTTCACTCGACGCTGTAAACATCTTTGCCTCTTGCACCTTCAACACCAAGGCGGCCGGTTCGACCTGATTCTGCACCACCACCAGGCCAAAAGCGCCGTTGATGATATTGTAGAGCAAGGCCATCAGCGCAATAACCCCCACACAGGTGGCAGCCAGGAAAACGTAGGACCAGGCGCTGCCGGAACGATTGCGCCCGTCGTTAAACCGCTCCAGTTCCTTACCTTCAGGATATGAAGCAGCTAATTTCCGAGTGACCTCTATGCTCATTCGTATACCTCCCGAAAGCGGCCCACTATGTAGTTGCTGATGATGTTGAGCACCAGCGTCAGCAAAAACAGCACCAAACCGATAGCGAAGATACTGTCATAGTCAATCGAACCGTAGCTCAAGTCGCCGCCGCTGATGCGCACAATATGGCCGGCCATCGTCTCCGCCCCTTCAAAGGGATTCAAAGTAAAATTAGGGCCGGCCCCCACCGATAGGGCGACGATCATCGTTTCACCCACCGCCCGCGAGATGGCCACAATAAAAGCGGCCATCACCCCAGACAACGCCGCCGGCAGCACCACTTTGACCGACGTCTCCAGCCGGGTCGCCCCCAAACCATAGGCAGCTTCACGCAGCGAACCAGGTACGGCGTGCAGGGCATCCTCGCTCATCGAAGCCACCAGGGGGATGATCAAAATCCCCACTACAATGCCGCCTGAAGCCTGGTTATAAATCTGGACGATATTCTCGCCGATAATGGCTCGTAGCAGCGGGGTCATAAAGGTCAGGGCAAAATAACCGTAAACCACCGTGGGAATACCGGCCAGCACCTCCAGAACGGGCTTGAGAATCCCTCGTGCTTGTGGGGTAGCGTACTCGCTGAGGTAAATGGCCGCGCACAAACCCAGCGGCAAGGCCACCAGCATGGCGATGAAACTAACCATCAGGGTTGAAGTGACCAGCGGCCAGATGCCAAAACTGCCGATGGCCGGCTGCCAGATGGTCGAGCCAAGAAACTCGGTCAAGGTTACGGCACCATTTGTGAAAAAACGCCAGGATTGGCTGGCCAGGACGACCACGATCCCCAACGTCGTAAAAATAGAGATAAAACCGCACAAAAAGAGAAAGCCCTGGATCAGCACTTCGCCGGGGCGCAGTCGCTTGCGTAGACGATGAGCCATCTGTACTGTTTCAGTTGAGGTTACGGTTGTGGTTGAAGCTCCTAATGCCATTGGGTTGCTTTATTCCTTTGCACTTTTGACAAAACTAAAGAAATTGGACGCAGATCGCGCGGATCGAACGGATAAAGCTTTAAAGAAATAAGTAAAAATCCGTACGATCCGTGAAATCCGTGTCCCATAAAAAAACTGCAAAGATAGGGTAAGACAACTTGTCCGATTTAAACCTGTCAGGTCTTGCAGACCTGACAGGTTTAGGTTTTCGGATACTTACTTCACTGCATCAAGCCAGTTGGTCTTCGCTGCATCCAGGGCAGTTGCCGAAGCCGGGAAGTAACCGACATCCAAGATTTCTTCGTTCACATAACTCAGGTAGAAGTTGATGAAGGCGGCTACCTGCGGCTTCTCTTGCATAATCTTTGCATCCGAGTAGATGAACAACGGCCGGGCTAACGGGTAATCCCCGCTCTCCGCACTCTCCGCCGTCGGCGCAACCCCTTCAATCGAAATCGCCTTCAGCCGGTCGGCATTTTCTTGATAGTAGGCATAGCCAAAGTAGCCAATCGAGTAAGGGCTGCCTTCCACGCCCTGCACCAGCACGTTGTCGTCTTCGCTCAGTTGCAGGTTGGCCGCCTTCAGGATCGCTTCCTCGCCCCTGCCCTTGTCCGCTTCCTTGTCTTTCACATACATCTTGTCCATCACCGCTTCCACAAAGTAGTCGAAGGTGCCGCTGTCCGTCCCCGGACTGAAGCGCTGGATCGGCTCGGCCGGCCAACTCGGATCGACATCCGACCATTTCTCGGTGCTGGAGAAAATCTGGGCTAACTGCTCAACCGTCACATCTGTCAAAAAATCGTTCTCGGTGCTCACGACTACCGCCAGCGCATCCGTCCCTACCCGGAATTCAATCGGCGCCCGCCCAATCTTCTGGCACGAAGCAATCTCTTCCTCCTTGATCGCCCGGCTGGCATTGGCAATGTCCGTCTCGCCCGCCACGCAGAACCGTTCAAACCCGGCCCCGGAGCCAATGCTGTCGACGGTGATGTTCCCGCTGTAGCCTTCGTCCTGGAACCGTTCGGCCATCCGCTCGGACAGGGGGAAGACGGTGGAACTACCCGCGCTGATGATGTCGCCGCTCACGTCCAATGGGTTCACTTCCGGCAAGGCCACCCCTTCGTCCTCGGCCATCGCCGCTTCTTCCGTCGTGGTTGCTTCGGTAATTGGCGCAGCCGTGGCTGCTTCAGTTGCTTCAGTAGGCGCAGCCGCCGCAGCCTCTTCAGTCTTTTGGGCTGCTACGGTGGGCGTTGAAGCCTGGGCCGGCTCCGCCTGGGTGTTGCTGCCCGTATTAGCAGATGATTGGCTGGGTACAGCGCCACACTGCGCCGCCACTACGCTAATGACAAGCAACAAGCTCATTAGCCAGAAAAAGAGTTTAAAGTTGTGTTTCATGGAATTCTCCTCCGTGTAACATACGGGAATTTAAGTTGTGGGCTGAGTATCCAACCCGCTAGTTTATGTTAGTGCTTCTCTTTAAAGCCCCAGTTAAACCAGCGTTAAAGGCTTGTTAAGAATGTGTTAAAAAAACTTTACAGTTCTGGGCAGCTATAACTAAAAGGTATTAATACGGATTTTGTGGTTGGTCAAAAAGGTTAACAGCTCGGAAGATGGCGGCAAACTCAGTAAAGTTGTCTTATCGTCGGCCTTTTGCCGCAACACAAAGTGATAAGTGCCCGATACCTCTCCCGTGGAACGCCAGGCTGCCCGAATTAAGACCGGTTCATCAATCTCCCAGCCTGCTTCCAGAGCCTTGATCAGTTGGTAAAAACGGTCGTTGTTTTTTTCGTTTATCATAGGTTTAGACAGCCAATGGGGTTTGTAAAAATTTTTGACGACGCCGGATAAGCTCATACAAAATTGCCTCTAACTGCACATACTCCCTGATTAAACCGGCTTCGTGAGCCGGATAAGGTTGGCTCAACTGTTGTTGCTGTTTGAGCACCTGGAGTCGCTGTTCCAGCCGAGCGATTTTTAGGTTGAGGGTGCCAATTGTTTCTACCATTGGTGTTTCTTCTTCAAATAAAAAATCCATCTCATTCATCTGAGATGGATTTTAACCGCTGTAATTAAGGGTTGTGTTAAGCCGGTTTTAAGGCCTGGTAAAATAACTGTTAAATTTTCTTTACCTCTATTCTAACAATCCTTTATCGCTCCGGCAGCGCTGGCGACGGTGAGGCCACATGCGCGGTGCTGGCCGGTTCAGCGATACCGGTCGTCGAGACGACCGGGCCAAAGAGGTTGTTGGTCTCGTCGCTTTCCTGGACGTTGCCATAGCTAGTGACGTAGTTGATGCTGTCTACATAGGCGTACACCTGCGCCCCGGCCGGAAAAGTGCTGCTGCCCTCGCTATAGTACGGCCCGCCGATGGTCAGGGTCAGCGTTTCGCCGGGGGCCAGGCTGCCGGTGACGCCCCAATGCGCCCCAGCCTGGGCGATGCTCTGCCAGGTCCGGTTGAGCGGCGGCGGGGCCGGGGTGGGGTCGAAGTAAACATCCACCCAGAAGGCATCCGGCGTGGCCACGTTGCCGGCATTGCGAATGGTCAGGCTCGGGCCGCCGCTGCCGGCCGCCAGGCTATCTACCACCAGGTCTGGCGCGGCGGTGAAGTTGTTGAGGATGAGCGGCAGGTAGATGAACCGCTGGCCGTCGATGACCGTCAGGCTGATGTCGGCGGGATCGAGGCCGCTGTAGACGCTGTCGGTGGTGCTGGCGGTGGTGACGATGGCGCAGGGCTGGTCGCCGTCAGTCAGGCCATCGTCCACGCCGCTGACGGTGAAACTGGCCCCGCTCTGCCAGGTGGCGGCGGTCAGGGTGACCGAGGCGGGCGAGACCGTACATTCCGAGGGGTCGCTGCTGGTCAGGCTGATGGTCACGTCGGCCTGGGGCTGCGTCCCCAGGGTCACGCTAACCACCCGCAAAGTCCCTTCGTTGAGGTTGAAGGTGTTGGGGCTGAAGGTGTAACCGGGGATGTCGTCATCCAGGTTGGTCAAGCTAACGTCGGCCAGGTCCAGGCTGCCGTAGTCGGCATCGCTGCTGGTCAGGCCGGTCTGGATGGTGTAAGCGATGTCGCCGTCGGCGGCCAGGTCATCCTGGCCGGTTACGGTAGCGGTCTGGGTGTTGTTCCAGTTGGCCGGGCTGAAAACCAGCGCCGCCGGGCTAACCACCCCCTCGCCGGTATCGGCGCTGACCAGGGTGATGGTTACATTGGCCGTCGGTTGGCTGTTGAGCCGCACCGCAAAGGTGGCCGTCCCGCCGCTTTCGGTGGTGGTCAGGCCGCTGGTGGGATTAATGATGATGTCGGCTATGTCGTCGTTGGCGATAACTGTCTGGGCGGCGGGAGTAGTCAGGTAGCTGCTGCCAGGGCCGGACGGGTTGGACAGGGTTACGGTCAGCACTTCATCCGGCTCAACCATAAAGTCGCCGATGATGTCCAGAGTGATATCTTTTTGGCTTTCGCCGGCGGCAAAGTTGACCAGGCCGGCAGTTGGCTGCACATTTTGGTAATCGCTGGCATTAGTCGTACCGCTGAGGGCAAAATTGACGGTGGCGGCGGTGGTGGTGAGGCCCCCGCTGCGCGTGACGGCAAAGCTGACCGGCGTGTTGCTGCCGCTGCCCTCGGCTACACCGGCCGGGTTGGCGCCGATAGCAAAATTGAGGTCGTTATCGGCGATGGCGACGGCGACGCTGCTACCGGGGGTGAACGACGCGCCATCATAGCCGCCGCCGCTGGCGCTGTGGCCGATGGTGTCGCCGTGGTCGCCTTCCACTGCGGCGTCGTCCCCGGCCCGGACGGTG
>CAZUNT010000051.1:0-36253 GCA_964622215.1 uncultured Caldilineaceae bacterium | reverse complement strand
GAGCCTGATGGCACACCACCAATGATGAAAATTCTTGCGGCGGTCTGCCGTCAGCTGTCGGCGGTCCATTTACAGAGGAGAGACTATGCACGCCAAAATCACCCTGCTCCCCGGCGATGGCATCGGCCCGGAGGTCGTGGCCGAAGGGGTTAAGGTCCTTAAAGCCGTTGGAGCTAAATTCGGACACACTTTTGAATTTGTCGAGAGGCTGGCCGGCGGCATCGCCATCGACCAGACCGGCAGCCCCCTGCCCGACGAGTCGCTGGCCGCCTGCCGGCAGGCCGACGCGGTCCTGCTAGGGGCAGTTGGTGGCCCCAAGTGGAGCGACCCTAAAGCGCCGGTGCGGCCCGAACAGGGCTTGCTCAAACTGCGCCAAGAATTGGGCCTCTTCGCCAATATCCGCCCGGTCAAAATCTACCCGGCTTTGGCCGACGCTTCCACCCTCAAACGGGAAGTCGTGGAAAAGGTAGATTTAATCATCGTGCGCGAGCTGACCGGCGGCCTCTATTTTGGCCAGCCGCAGGGGCGGCAGGACAACGAGCAGGGCCGGGCGGCCGTAGACACGATGTATTACACCGAGGTCGAAATCGAGCGGCTAATGCGGGTGTCGTTTGACCTGGCCCGGCAGCGGCGCAAAAAAGTCACCTCGGTGGACAAGGCCAACGTGCTGGCCTCCAGCCGCCTGTGGCGGGAAGTGACCCGCGAAGTGGCCGCCGAGTATCCTGATGTTGTCTGCGAGGATATTCTGGTAGACGCCTGCTCGATGTACCTCATCCGCCGCCCGGCCGATTTTGATGTCATCGCCACCGAAAATATGTTTGGCGATATTCTCAGCGATGAAGCCAGCATGCTGGCCGGGTCGATGGGTATGCTGCCCTCGGCCTCGCTGGCCGATAAAGTTAACAGCAACGGCGGCAAATTTGGACTATACGAACCGATCCACGGCTCCGCGCCGGATATTGCCGGCCAGGGCATCGCCAATCCCCTGGCGACTATTCTCAGCGCGGCTATGCTGCTGCGGACCTCGCTGGGGCTAAGCCGTGAAGCCGAGGCGGTGGAAACGGCGGTAAATGCCGTGCTTGCGGCGGGGCATCGTACGCCCGATTTGGCCGGGCCAGGCCAGCCGCCGGTCGGGACCAAAGAAATGGGCGATTTGGTGGTAGAAAATTTGTGAGGTTTGACTGATGAAAGTTCAACTACTGCGACACGCCACCCTGGTGGTAGAGACAGCAGGCTTGACCCTGCTCGTCGATCCTATGTTGAGTCCAGCCGAAGCAATGGACCCTGTAGCGAATGCCGCCGTCACCCGGCGTATCCCGCTCGTTCCCTTGCCCTTGGACGAAGACGACCTGATCACTCTGCTTGAACGGGTCGATGCGGTATTGGTCACCCATACCCATCGAGATCACTGGGATGCCCGAGCCAAGGAACTGCTGCCTCGCCAGGTTAAATTATTCTGCCAGCCTGCCGATGAGTCCCTCCTGCGTGGTGAAGGCTTTGACCGGGTTGAAGCAGTAGCCGACCATCTGGAATGGCGAGGGGTGAGTTTTTCGCGCACCGGCGGCCGGCATGGTACGGGCGAGATTGGGCAAAAAATGGGGCCGGTTTCCGGCTTTGTGCTGGAGGCCGGCCAAGAACCGGCGCTGTATATTGCCGGGGATACCATCTGGTGTGAGGAGGTAGCCGAGGCTTTACGGGATTACCGGCCGGCCGTGACCATTCTCAACGCCGGAGCGGCCCAGTTCCTTTCCGGCGGTCCCATTACGATGACCGCCCAGGATGTCGTTGCCGTCTGCCGGCAGGCGCCTACCACCCGCGTCATTGCCGTGCATATGGAAACCCTCAATCACTGCCTGCTCACCCGCGCCGAACTGCGCCAGAGGCTTGAGGCGGAAGGAGTCGCCGGGCAAGTTACCATCCCCGCCGATGGTGAGATAGCTTTTACCAGCCTATTTCGTTCAGCCCGGATTGCCAAATCCGGGCTATAAACCGCTGGATTTGGCAATCCAACGTGAGCAAATAGGGAAGTTAATTAATTCTTATTCCTTACTTCCAGGTGAAGGTGCGGTGCTCACTCTCCGGACTGACGGCCGTAGCGGAACCATCGTCATTAGCCCGTTCGATGACCACGAACCATTCATAACGATTATCCGGACCGTCTATCTTACCAAAGAGGTCAAGTGGGACGGTCCACTGTGGTTCCTTTACATTGGTTCCCTGGTAAGAGGGCTGACCCTGGTAGGGGTAGACCAGCCGAACCGCATACTGTTCATCGGGGGCCAAATCAACCGGATTCCACTGTAAGACAATCGTATTCCCGCGAATAAAGGCAAAGTCATTTTTTGGCTCTATAATGGTGGGGGCCGGATATTTCAGGCCGGGGGTAGGGGTATCCGTCGGCGCTTCTGTTTCCTCTTCCTCGGCTGCGGGGGTATCGGTCGGGATGGGAGTTTCGGTTGGGGTGGGCGTATCGGTCACTGCCGGTGTATCGGTCGGCAATAGGGTGGGCGTCGCCGTATCGGTCGGCGGCGGGGTATTAGTCGCCGGCGCTGCCGTTGGGGTAGAGGTGGGCGGCAGGGTTGGTGTTGGCAAAGCCGATTCAAAGACCACGGCTTCTCCGGTTGCTTCCGTAGTACCCTCTTCTGGTGTTGCGCCGCCTGACCAGCCTAGCGAGGCCAGTAATTGGCTGCCGGGTTCACTTTGCGCGGCAAACCAGGCCCCGGCCAGGCAGCCACCACATAGGAGCAAGGCGATGACCACCACGCCGGGGAAAAAGAAGCGCGCCCAGAGAGGCCGCTCCATAACCACCGGTTGAGTGCTGGGTCTCTCTTTTTTAGCCGCCATAGCCGGCCCACCAACTTTAGCGGGTTCTTTTTTAGGCAGCGGCGGAACCTGTTTCTCCTCTTTTTCAACCGGTTTGGCCGCCGGACGATCAGCTTTGGTTTCTTCCTCTTTCTTCACTTCCGGCTTGGCGGCTGAAATCATGGTCTGATCAGGAGCAGGTGGTTGGGCCGGTTCCTCTTTCTTCGGAACCGGAACAGCCTTGGATGGACTCACCGGAGCAACCAGCGGCTCCGGGGGTCGTGGCGGCGGAGCCGCCGGCCGGGCGGGCGGCACAGGTGGGGGTTTAGGTCCAGAGGTAGATCTTGGCACGCCAACCATTGTCCCTTCTTCTGGAGCCATTGGGGGAGGGGTAAACGGAGCTTTGGCGGCTTCTATCCCTGGCGGCGGCCCGCCCGTTTCGGGCCGGGAGAACGGACCGACGGGCCTGGAGCTACTATCTGTTCTCGACCCAGGCGGCGGGGCATCAACCTCGGGCATAACGGCCGGTTTGGGCATCTCCGGCATGGACGGCTCGTTCTGGACAGGCAATTCCTCAACCTGAGCTATAGCTTCTTGGATCTCGGCTTGACTCATGGCCTCAGTGCCCTGCCCTGGAAACAACAGGTCACTAACCGAGTCGGGCCGGTTGACCAGCCAGTTCACCAAGGCCCGGTGAGTTTCCATATCGAGGGTCACCACTTTGGACTCCTGGCTGCCCTCAGGCGTAAAATTAATACTGGGATTCTTGCCGGCCAGAAACAGGTGGGATAAACGGATCTGGGCTACCTCGGCCAGAGTGAGCCCATGTTTTTCAACCAGGGTATGTAAAGTTTTACCTAAGATTATATTTTTAGCAGCTTGATTACTCATGCTTTTTTACTCAATCGTTAATAATATACAACATAAGCTTCATAAACTGTCGAAAAAGTACAACAGTATCCGATAATACACGGTCACTTTGTCTTTGGCAACTTTGATCGCTTCAATTATTTGACACAATTTAATACGCCAGCCAGGGAAAAAGCTTGACTTCCTTTACCTGGCAGTTAAGTTATGTTAGAATGAAGCAACCAACGATCGAAAAGATACAATTAGGAGATATCCTTTGATGAGTAACGCAGGCAAAACAAATGAGCAACTTCTGGCCGAATTAACCGAAGCGACCCGGCGGATTGCCGAGTTGGAAGCAGCCATAAAACAGCAGCAGCAGAGCGAACAGGAGCTTAAAGTTTTCTATCAATCTCTTGCCGATGCCTTACCGCAAAGTATCTACCGGATAGATCGGCAGGGCAGGATCATTTATGGGAACAAAGCCTATCTTGATGGATTGGGGGCAACGCTTGATGAATGTCTAGGTAAGACAGGCTATGATTTTTTTCCCAAAGAGTTAGCCGATAAGTATACCAGCGATGACGAACGGGTGATGGAAACGGGAGAGATATTTGATGTCGTTGAAAGCCATAAGTCGCCCACTTCTGATGAAATGATGTACGTCGAAGTGATGAAAACGCCGGTTCGAGACGCCAGGGGAGAAGTTATTGGGGTGCAGGGTATTTTCTGGGATGTCACGGCTCGGGTCCGAGCAGAGGAACGGCTGGAAAAGACGCATGTCGAGATCGAAAAGCAGGTGGCAGACCGGACTGCCGAGTTAAAACGAGAAGTGGCCGAACGAGAACGTTTGCAGCAAGAGATTATTGAAGTTCAAAAACAGGCCATTCATGAACTCTCCACCCCGGTCATCCCGATTATGGATCGGATTATCGTGATGCCGCTCATTGGCAGCATTGATTCACTCCGGGCCAGAGATATTACCCGGTCGCTGCTGGCCGGTATTCGAGAGCGTCGGGCCAAAGTGGTGATCCTGGATATTACGGGTGTATCTGTGGTAGATAGCGGGGTAGCCAGTCACCTCAACAAGACCATCCAGGCGGCCCGGCTGAAAGGGGCACGGACGATCATCACCGGCGTATCCGATGCGGTAGCGGAGACAGTTATTGATCTGGGGATTGACTGGAGCGGGGTTGAAACTCTGGCCGATTTACAGACCGGGTTAATTGCGGCCCTGGATAGTTTGGGCATTAAGTTGACCAGGGGGTAGAACTGAGAAACTTCGTGTTTGGGGTATAGTACTACCCATTTAAATTAGCAAAGTATAGGATAAAATAGCCAACCAACAAGAGCAGCCAGCCGATCAGTTGGATCAAATCGAGCAAACGCCGCCAGGAGAAAGCCAAGTTTTGACGGATAATCTCGTCAATCGCGGCCAGGCTGTCCAGCTTGCGCTGCACCACCTCTTTCCAGTCACTCAGATAGAACTGCTCCACAATCAAACGATAAACCTGGGCCGAGTACCAGTCGCCGATCAGCAGCAGCGATTGGTCAATTTTCTCAAAATCCAGCAGCAGAGTCAGGCGCTGTTCTATAATTTTTTGCAAAGTTTTGGATTCGGAAGACGGTCCCAACCACCGGGGGCGGGTCAAATACTGGCGCACATTTTCCAGGTTTCGTTCAATAGCCCGATCAAGCAGCCGGTAGCGCAGGAGTTGATAATTGCCAATCTTCAGTAATTCAATATCCGGCTGGAAATCGCCTTCTTCGGCAATAATGAGCGCGCCCCCCCAATCTACCATGGTCAGATCGTACTGAGAATAACGGGCGCGCGAGTCCACAATTTTCTTAACTTCCCCTTCGGTCAGCGGCTTGGGCAGGGCGCGCAGCCAGCGGGCCAGGATCAAGGCATGGCCGTCCACAAATTCGTCCGGCCCCGGTTCTACCCGGCGCAGCAGTAGAATCGTATATTCTTCGATAAAAGCGCCGGTGTAGCCTGTCTCTTGCTGTAAACTCTCTTTAAGCTTGGTCTGGATCGTCTGCCGGAGACGTAAGGCGGCCTCGCTGAGGACATCGGTCAGAAGGTAGCGGCACTCGGCTACCCAAATCTGTTCGTCAAGCACCTGAAAACGTAACAGGATAGAAACGCCTTCAAGCTCGATGCGCCGCTCGCCGCTGGACAAAAATTTAATATTCAGGTCAAAAAAATAGGGAGCATCTTTTTGGGTGGGAACCGGCAGCGGCTCGGCCTGGCCGGGTGGCTGGAAGCGGAGCGGGAAAAGCAGCAGATAGCAAATTTCGACGGGCAGGGGAGTGGTCATTTATGGCGCCATTTCAGCCAGAATTTACCCTAACCTGGACGAGCCAAAGCCAAACAGGGCAAATTAACCACAGAGGTCACAAAGAATTTCACAAAGATCACAAAGAGATTTTCTCTGTGCTTCTCTGGGCATCCTTTGTGCTCTCTGTGTTAAACTTCTTGCAGGAGTTAATTGATAAGGTAGTATTATAAAGCGATTCTGGTCTAAGCAAAAACAAACTGCCTGGCGGCAACGCCTTGCCGGTGCAGAACCTCGTCCAGCGTATCTTCCAGGGCGGTGGCGGTGTCGGCAATATCCTGGGCTAAGAGCGTCGCGCAGATAAACCACGGCTCCCGTGAGTCGGGGTCAGGCATAATGCCCCGCTCGATCAAGCCCTGGGCAATTTGCCCGTAAAGCCTATGATCGGCGGCTAACCAATCACGGTATTCTTGCGGCGCTTTTTCGGCAAACCAAAAACTGAACATGCTGGGATGGCCGGAAATCACAAAGGGCAGCCCGCTACGTTCCAGGACCTCGCGAATGGTGGCTTGTAGTTCACGGCCTCGCCCGGCAATGGTTTCCAGGGCGTCCGTATGGGCCAGGAGGTTAAGCGTAGCACGGGCTGCGGCCAGACCCACCCGGTTGCCGGCGAAGGTGCCGCCGTGGGAAACCCCCTGGCCAATCTGCTCCATAATCTCTCGCTTGCCGCCAAAAGCTGCCACCGGGTAACCGTTACCCAGGGCCTTGGCATAAGTGACCAGGTCGGCGGTGACGCCAAAATATTCTTGCGCCCCACCTCGCGCCAGCCGGAAGCCGGTCTTCACCTCGTCCATAATCATCACAATGTCATACTCGCTGCACAGCCGGCGAATCAACTCCAGCCAACCTGGCTCGGGTAGAATACCCCCACAGTTGCCCAGGATTGGTTCGACCATAATCGCGGCTACTTCGTGCCACGACTGCTCGACCTCACTTTCCAACGACTCCAGATCGTTAAAGGGCAGCATGATAACCAAGTTACGTACCGCTTCCGGGATGCCGGAACTGAAAGGGATAGCCACCGGGCTGTAACGGCTGCTAAACACATCACCACCGATGGCTGAAGTAAACATAACGTAATCATGCAGCCCATGAAACTGCCCTTCAAACATAATAATTTTCTCGCGCCGGGTGTAGGCCCGGGCTAGGCGCAGGGCATGCATGGTTGCCTCAGTACCAGAGTTAGCAAAGCGTACCATCTCCAGGCCGGGACACATAGCAATCATCTGGCGGGCTACCTCCTGCTCCAGGGGTGTGCTCATGGCAAAATTTTGCCCCAGCCGAATAGCCGCGCCAACGGCCTCGTCCACCCGGTCGTCGGAGTGGCCCAAGATAGCCGGGCCGTAGCCCAGGCGATAATCAATATAACGATTGCCGTCAACATCCCACAGATAAGACCCTTTTCCCCGGTCGAGATAAATTGTTTTGTCCCGCCCCCAATAGCGGAAATTAGAGGTGACGCCTAAAGGCAGCACCTGTGAAGCAGACTCAAACAGCAGATTCGATTTGGTGATACATCGCATAAAACCCCAACTTTCTATTGAATCAATGATAAAATGGTCAAATCTTCATCTAAACACCATTATAATATATTTTAATACTTTGTCAATAGTTTTTTGTGCGTTTTAATACTGAAATTTCGATAAAAATTGTATTTTGATATTGATTTTAGATGAGCGAATTTTGGCGCATGATTTCTTTATGGTAAGATTGACACTTACCTTAATTTATCTACAATAAACGCACTGTAATGGAGGGCATGTGGCCAAATCCCCTAAATTTGATGATATAGACCTGGCTATTGTTCGTAGACTGCAAATAGACGGGCGCCGGCCCTATGCCGAAATTGCGGCCGAGTTGGGTTTATCCCCTTCTACCGTACAACAGCGGGCCAATCGTTTGATCGACACCGGCATGCTTAAAGTGACGGCCGTCGCCGACCCTATTACCCTGGGAATTTCGGTTCTGGCGACTATTGCCATCAAAGCCGACGGCACGATGCTGCGTGAGGCCGCCGCTGAAATCGCCAAATTTAGTGAGGTGGATTACGTGGTCATCTGCACCGGCCCTTATGACCTTATCATCGAAGTGGCCTGCAAAGACAACGACGATCTGCTGAGCTTCATTTCGGACAAGCTGGCCGAAGTGGAAGGGGTACGGGAGATCGAAACATTTTTGTATTTGCGGATTGTGAAGAATACGTATCAGTGGGGCCTGGTGCGCGAGGATTGACCGCAACGCCTAACCCTGATTGGAACCAATGGGAACACCGGTTTGAGCAATTTTTGCTCCACCACGCTCCTTCTTTTGACGCCGCCCACGATCTCGTCCACATTCGACGGGTCGTCGCTACCGCCAAAACCCTGGCCCAGGCTGAAAATGCCGATCTCGCCGTTGTTTTGCCGGCCGCCTGGCTGCACGATTGTGTTGTCGTGGCCAAAAATTCACCCCTTCGACCGACAGCCTCTAGCCGCGCGGCCCAAGTTGCCATTGATTTTTTATCCACCGCCCACTATCCTAAAACCTACCTGCCCGCCATTCGACATGCCATTGAGGCCCATAGCTTTTCAGCTAATATTCCCCCGCGCACTCTTGAGGCGCAGGTAGTTCAAGACGCCGACCGGCTGGACGCATTAGGGGCCATCGGCATCGCCCGCTGCTTGATGCTGGGCGGCGAAAGCGGCAAACGGCTGTATGACCCCCACGAGCCATTTCCCCTCCACCGGCCACCCGACGATACAATCAACACGATCGATCACTTTTATACCAAGCTTCTGCGGCTGGCCGGCAGTATGACCACCAACGCGGGCCGAGCCGAGGCTGACCGGCGCACGGTATTTATGCAGCAGTTTTTAGCCCAACTCCACCATGAGTTGGCTGCGTCCCTCTACTACCATAATTTTGGGACAAATATGAATGATTTAAAATTGCACCAAACCGAGACGATAACCAAGAATGGGGAGACAGTTCGTGTTGTATATTATGATGAAGCTGAGGATATTCTTGAAGTATTCTTTGGCGACAACGAGCCAGTCACCGGCGTTGAATTGACCGATCATATTTTGCTGCGACTCAACCAAACCACCGGACGAGCAGTCAGTCTGACGCTGCTTCATTTCTCCATCCTGGCCGAACGAACTGAGTACGGGCCACGTAGTTATCCACTCAATAATTTGAAAGATTTGCCGGAAGTATTGCGCGACCTAGTCTTTCGGGTTTTGACAACACCACCGGTTGACGAATTTTTGAAACTTTCCTATTTTCAGGCCTCACCCACGAAGCGAGTGCCATTCACGTATGTTGAACCATCGCTGGCTGTGGCTGCTTGAGTGCGAGTTGGCGACATCGCCAGCCCACTGAACCGCTTAACGATGTTGGAGATTTTGAATGAATGGAAGTGTAGATTGGCTAGAGTAGTGGCTAAATTAACTCGTCAGCAAATAGAAACAAATATTGAGTTACAAGGTTCTAGGTTAAGCCTTGCGAATCAAAATCTAAGTAAGCTGGACCTGTCACAGCTAAATTTGCAATTTGTAAATCTGAATGGTGCTAACCTGAGTGAAGCCAATCCCACCAAGGCTATATACAGTACCAAAACCATATGGCCTCATCAAGACTTCGACCCCACAATGGCGGGAGCGAAAAAATATGACGAAGGCGATGCTGCTTTTGACCTTAGCATTAAATATGTTATTCCATTGGCTTTGCGTATTCTGAAATGGTGGTCGAAGAGACAGTAAATCTGCAAGACTCTAGTAAAATTTACAGGTTAATGCCCGAGTCATTTTCTCCTAAAAAATCATGGCAAAAAAAGAAAGTGGCATGAGACAGAAGAAAAATGTCCTGGCTGCAAAGGGACAGGGAAGTTAAATACCGAGGAAAAATGCCCCATTTGTGACGGCGCAGGAAAAATCCCACTGCGTAGAGCTTCAGATGGTAGTTATCAACCAGAGTCCGATACTCTACCAAGCTTTGCTATACAATGGATCAACGAGGACAAAGAAGACAACTTCTATCGTGAGATGGAAGGAGCAAGTGATCGAGCAGTGGTTGTCGTTGGAGCCGCTATGCTTGACGATAGTTTACGTCAAATTCTCACCAATTTTCTGGTCAAAGATGAGAAAGAATCGAAAGAGAATGACATAAAGCTATTCGAAAATATCGGCGGGCCTTTTTCGACCTTTAGTGCAAGAATCCAGGCATCTTATCGTCTGGGATTGATTAGTAAGACTGAGAAAGATGAACTTGATCTAATTCGGGATATAAGAAACAAATTCGCTCACCAAGTGGAGCTTTCTTCTTTCGATGACGAATGGACCAAGAATCAGTGTTATAAGCTTAGACCCGGAAGAATAGACGGTTCCTTATCACCACGAACAAGTTTTACGTTCAGTGTGTTATTGCTCAAGCGAGCTTTAAACCGTCGAGCTCTTGAGGCAGAGCAGGAACGGCGTAAACTGAAGGATGATATTTAGAGAGGAAGTAATGGTTACTATACCAATCAAAGATGAGTACGTTGAAGTTTTAACGGCCTTCGGGGACCTGGAAGCCGCCATTGACTTGGCGCTCCAACGCTACACTATTGAGCAAATTACGACTAAAATGGCTGAACTGCGCCAGAGAGAGGCCGGGTATCAAGCCAAATATGGTCTGGATTATCCTACCTTCGCCCGGCGCGCCGCCAAAGACGAAAAATTTATCCGGCAAGTAGAAACCACCAACAAGATGTGGGAAGTTGACCTGGCCGATTGGGAATTCTGCCATAAAGGGGTTGAGGATTGGAGCCGCAAGTTACAGAGTATTTTGCTGCGATAGTTGCCCTAGCTCAAGCTACCTTTGAGCAGGTGGAATAAAGATGACTTGTAGCGTCTTTGTTGATTGGTTGAAGACAAACCTCCATCCTACAGGAATGTCAAACCAAAAACCGATCATAGGCTAAATTTTAGGTTAAAAATGGGCCAAGTTGGGGCTGAAGCTCAAGGGGCTGGACCAGAAGGAGATGATGGAATTTCTGCGCGTCCTGCCGCTGACCGCCGTTAAAATACTCACTCATATTAGCATGTGTGGACAGGTGCGTCGCACTTTCCCCGTTAGCACAAATCTAGCACTCCTCTTATATAAATCTAATACAAAAAGGGTATGCTGTAATCACTATTACCGTGTATACGGTTTATTTATAAATTTGGTAATACTCTACGGCGGTCGGCGGTCAGCCGTCGGTGGTCGTGTTTTTTGGAGGACTTATGTATTGGAATCCCTATGACCATCCTGGTTATAAAATCCCGGTGCGGCGAGCGCCTGTGAACGGCCCATCGCCCTATGCGAGCCGGCATTCGGCTCCCTTTGCGGTGGAGTCTGGCCCAGCCGCTCAACCAGCGCCGCCGCCGGTGGAAGAGAAAATAATGCCTCCTGTGGTTGAAGAGAAAGCTTTCGCCCCGGCTATGGAGGAGGTCAATTGGCAGGGTATGGCCCAGCGCCTGCAAGCAGACATGGATAACTTCCGCAAGCGCCAAACCCGCCGGGCCGACGAGTCCATCGCGGCTGAACGAGAACGACTGCTGCGGCTTGTGCTGCCCCTGGCCGATAATCTGGACCGGGCGTTGAGCTACGAAGATTCGAATGGGCAGGCTCTGCGCCGGGGGGTCGAGCTGACCCAGCGCGAATTAATGCGCTTGCTGCAAAATGAAGGCGTCACCCGGATCGAAGCCGTGGGCCAGCCTTTCACGCCTGATTTGCACGAGGCTGTGGCGACTACTCCGGCCCAGGCCGAACCCGGCACGGTTGTTCAGGAGGTCGAGGCCGGTTACAAGCTGGGCGATAAATTGTTGCGCCCGGCGCGGGTGGTGGTGGCTGAATAAGGCATGAGACGTGGCACGTAAAACGTAATTATATCTTTACGCATTACGTTTCACGAGAGTATGATGAGGCTTTTCTATGGAATACAAAGACTATTACAAAGTTTTAGGTGTAGATAAGAACGCATCGGAAAAAGAGATCAAGGCCGCCTACCGCAAGCTGGCTCGTAAATACCACCCCGACGTCAATCCCAACAATTCCAAGGCTGAGGAGCGCTTTAAGGAGATCAACGAAGCGCACGAGGTTTTGAGTGACCGCAAGAAGCGGGCCAAGTATGACCAACTGGGGGCTGATTGGCAGCGCTGGCAGCAAACCGGCGGGCGGCCGGGCGATTTCAACTGGGGTCAATGGGCGGCCAGGCCGGAAGGCGGGCAGCGCGTGCATGTCCGCTACGGCAGCCCGGAAGACCTGGAAGACCTCTTCGGCGGCGGCGGCAGCCCTTTCTCCGACTTCTTCACCAGCATTTTCGGCGGTATGGGCGGCGCCGGAGCGCGCCGAAGCGGTGGTTTTGAATACCAACCCCGGCCTCAGGCAGGCCAGGACTTTGAACACGAGGTTGAGATCAGCCTGGCGGAGGCCGAACAGGGAACCACCCGGCTGCTGACGAAAGACGGCCGGCGGCTGGAGGTCAAAATTCCGGCGGGAGCCAAAACCGGAACCAGGGTGCGCATGCGCGGCGAAGGGGGGACGGGTATGGCCGGTGGGCAGGCAGGCGACCTGTATCTCAAAGTCAACGTTACGCCCGACCCGCGCTTTGAGCGTAAGGAAGATGACCTGTATGTGACCGTGCCGGTTGATCTTTACACGGCGGTCTTGGGCGGCGAGGTGCGCGTGCCCATGCTGACCGGCGAGGTCAGCTTAAAAATCCCGGCCGGTTCGCAAAATGGGCAAAACTTCCGGCTGCGCGGCAAAGGGATGCCCAAACTGGGCAAACCCTCGGAGCGGGGCGACCTGTACGCCCGGCTCGACGTGCGTTTGCCGACCCACCTAACGCCCCGGCAGCGCGAGCTGTTTGAGCAGTTGCGCCGAGAGAGCTGAAAGAGAGGAACGAAGCGATGACGACGATGAAATTTGGGGAAGGTCACTGTCAATCTTGATAGTGGCCTTTCTTTTTGTTCGTATAACTCCCCTTCGTAACTACTCACCAGAGAGCACCCTGAGTAGCGCGAAGCGCATATCGAAGGGTGTGGTCAGTAGTTACCGTCCTTCTGTAGGCTTCACCGAACCTCACTTCCGAATAAGCTGTTAATGCTGTCGGAGTATCTAATCTCCATAATATCCACATTACTTCTTAACAATTTCTAAATAAGTTTCTGCTATGATTGGGGGTATAAAACAGAATTAACCTCTAACCTCACGAAAGTGAAACAGAAACCATGAAACAGGAAAAAAAACAACTCAGTCAAACTAAGGTGAACCTCATTGTGGATAGCCTGATTTTTGCCGGCTTTCTGCTGGCGGGTACACCCCATTTTACCGGCCAAACTATTCACGAATGGCTCGGGCTGGCCTGCGCCGCCACACTTATTGTTCATCTATTGCTGCACTGGCAGTGGTTAGTGGCGGTCACCCAACGCTTTTTCTCTAAGGCGCCGCGGCAGGCGCGGATCAACTATATCTTAAATGTGCTCTTCTTTATTGATGTCACGCTTATCATCTTTACCGGATTAATGATCTCGAAGGTGGTTTTGCCGACTTTGGGCCTCAGTTTGGGCTCCGGCGGGGACTGGAAGGGACTTCATGACTTAGCGGCCAATCTGGCGCTCGTTTTGATTGGGCTGCACGTGGCCCTTCATTGGCAGTGGATTGTCAAAGCCATTAAACGTTATGTTGTGGAACCCTTATTATCCGGGCGGCCCGCCTCACCGTCAAGCCTGGTTTCATCGAAGGAGGCTTAAGCATGAAGATATTGGGACGTATCCTCATCATTCTCACCGCCGCCCTGGTGGTGGTGGGTGTAACCATGGCTCTGGCAGGTAATAACGATACCGGATTCTCTGAACCCGGCAGACATGGACCGCAACAGTTCGGCGAACCAATGGCTATAAGTGACGCGAAGTATGGTGACGCCGAGGCCAGGGATATTACCTCCTCTGGGCTAGCGCCCGGCAGACCCCCCAGGCACGGCTCAGCGGGTCTCTTTGGGATTGGCGAAGTCTTTAAGAACCTGGTTATTATCGGCGTAATCGTGTTATTGGTTAAGGTAGGGGGCTGGAGCGGCAGGGCACTTGCCAGGTCCGGCCGTCGGCTTCATAATACGCAATAAGATCAATCCAGCGAGGCCGGCCGGGGAAATTATTCTCTCCGCGTCATCTGAAAACCTTCACGATTATGCTCCCTGCCTCTGGCTATACCCCGCCAATTAAAAGTAAAAACGCCGGCCAGATCGTATCTATGATTTGACCGGCGTTTCTTTATTACTTGATCACAATCGGCAGATAAACTCCCGTTGGAAAAAAAGTTAGAGATGGCCGGCCTGCCTTGTCAAAATGGGGGAATTTGCCTCCGGTCAAAAAAATCCTACAATCTCTCGAATTGACCTAAGATTTTCAATAGAAATCCGGGAATTTTCGAAAAAGGAGATTTTATTTTGAGCAGTGTCAATTATGTTCCCAAAAAAGCGATGGTCATTGTAGCCCATCCTGACGATATCGAGTTTTCATGCGCGGGTACGGTGGCGCGGTGGGTCAAGGCGGGCTGCGAGGTGGTTTATGTCCTCTGCACCAGCGGCGACGTGGGCATCAGCGAGCCGGGGATGACCCGGGCCAGGGCCACTGAAATTCGGGAAGCCGAGCAGCGAGCGGCGGCGGAAGTTGCCGGCGTCAAGGAGGTTATCTTTTTGCGCGAGCCGGATGGCATGTTGGAAAATACGATAGCTCTGCGCAAGCGACTGGTGCGCGAAATCCGGCGCTTCAAGCCGGAGGTCGTTATTTGCAGCGACCCGACCGTAGTGTGGGTCAGCCCGGATTATATCAATCATCCCGACCACCGCGCCGCCGCCGGGGCCGCTATTGACGCGGTTTTTCCGGCCGCGGGCCAGCCCAACCTGTTTGAAGAATTGGCCGAGGAGGGACTCACCGCCCACAAAGTGCGCAAAGTCTACGTGCAAACCTGGGACGATAAGGTCGATCTCTTCGTCAACATCGGCGAGACCATTGACCTAAAAATAGAGGCGTTGAGAAAGCATACCAGCCAGATGCGCGACTGGGACCCGGGACCAATGATCAAGGAATGGGCGGCGGCCGCGGCCAAGGGCAAAGAGATGGCCTACGCCGAGGCTTTTCGGGTGGTCACGCTGGTGAGCGATGAGGAGTTCGGCAAAATGACGTCGGAAGGTATCTAAAGGGAAGTAACTACTCACCACCTATCTCAAAACCCTATAATTTCGCCGGGATTAGGGGATTTGGGGATAAAATAAAGTAAGAAAATCCCCTAATCTCCTAACCCGCAGGGTGCAAAGCCTATCCCGGCCCAAAAATAGTTGGGAAAATTTTCTAGTCAGCTATATCAGGGGCTGGAGTAGTTAGAATCGTTGGGCAAACAGACCATCGTTTCCAGCAAATGGTTAAGTGTCGCCTCCGAGTCGGTGCAAAGGCCGGAATGGACGGGTGAAGTTTGGATGATGGTGCTGCGCGGCGAAACCAGCCAGTGGAAGCGCTCGGCCGGGGGAAGCTGGCCAATAGGGCCGGCATCCGGCCCGCCGGCACAGATCAGACTTATTAAGTCCAGGTAACGCTCTACTTCGACCAGATCGAGGCCGGGGAATAAGGCGGCCAGGCGGAGCCGATCCAGGGCTATCCGCGCTCCTAAAAAATTGCGGGTGCGGCAGAAAAGAATAACCCCTGCGTTGACAAATTCCTCGCGTTCAACTCGTGGCACAACCCGGATCATAGCATAATCAAAGGAGTCGAGCGCGGACATCGATCGCCTCCTCGACAAAATCGCGCGGCGCTTCCAGGCGCCGGCGAAGATAAGCGGCATAAGCGGCCCGGTGCTCCTCCTGGCCGGCAAAAGCGGCTTCATCGCCCAGCCATTCGCCGGGAATGAGGGCCACCACTTGATCTATCACGGCGGGAGTTAAACGGGCGCTTAACTCGGCATCGGCGGTCCACAGGTCATTGGTGAAGGGCAGCAAAACGTGCTCTTTGATCTGGGGGAAACGGCTGCGGCTGCGAGCCAGAAAATTGGTCCAGTTATGATGAAAGTAGAGCGCAGCCCCGTGGTCGATCAGCCAGGGCTGCTGCTGCCAGATCAGGATATTGGTATTGCGCGGCGTGCGGTCCACATTGGTGATATAGGCGTCAAACCAGACCACGGCCGAGGCCCATTCCGGGTCCAGCCGGGTCGCCAGCGGGTCGAAAGCAAACGCGCCGGGCAGATAAGTGAAGGCCAGGTTGAGGCCGGCGCTGAAACGGATCAAATCCTGAATTTCAGGGTCGCCTTCGGAACGGCCCAGAGCCGGGTCGAGGTGGGTAAAAACCAGCTCCGGGACCGGCAAGTCCAACAAGCGGGCCAGCTCGCCGGCCACAAGTTCGGCAATCAGGGCCTTGGGTCCTTGTCCCGCGCCGCAAAATTTCAGTACATAGAGCTGGTTGTCATCCGCCTCGACGATGGCAGGCAATGATCCCCCCTCGCGCAGGGGGGTAACGTAACGCATAGCGGTAATAGTTCGGAGCATAGGTAAATTATGATTGATAGTTGCGGTTAGCGCAAGCCAGATGAGCGGACATACAACGTCTGCCGCCAGTTTATAACTATGGAAAACGACAGATAAAGGAAGATATGGTATAATCTTCACTGAAGAAACCGAAGATCGAAGTTCAACGGCAAAATTTATGACAGTTAAAGAATTAGAACCTCAACTGGCTAATTTAACTCGCGCCGAGAAAGCCCATCTGTTACAGTTGCTAGCTCGTGATATAGCTAATGCCTGGCCTGGTGTTGAGAAAACACCAGGCGTAGTCGGTGGTGAGGCTCGCATTGTCCGGACGCGCATCCCGGTCTGGACTTTGGAGAATTACCGGCGATTAGGCTGGAGCGAGGCGCGTATTTTGCAGAACTATCCCACCCTACGTGCGGCTGATTTAGTCAATGCCTGGGCCTATGCCGATGCGCATCATGAAGAAATCGAGCAGGCCATCCGTGAAAATGAGGATCCACTCTATTGTTACCTCAGCCGAGACACTCACGGGGCAACTCTTGCGGGTTAACCGCCCCTAGTAATATCCACCCGGTAAGCCGCCAAAAGTTCATCAAACAGTTTGGACAGACTCGAAACTATTTATAAGGTCCGCAGCCGGCTAGGCGCGGCAAAAGGGGTCTGTCCATTTTTTAGGTGGCTCGGCCTGGATAGCCATATCCAGGCCCTACTCGCCGGATATGGCTATCCGGCGAGAGCAAACTCACCTAAAATTTGGACGCACCCCGGCAAAAGGGTCGCCTTGCACATGGTCGATGAACAAGGTAGAATTATGGTAGTCATAATTAAAGTTTGTCTTTCGAGACGGTATAATTTACGGTTAGGGAGCCTTTTAATGGGAAAGTTGATAAAAATTATTCTGTTTATATTGTGCCTGTTCCTCCTCACAACGACCGCTTTTGGGGCCGGGGTGGTCTTTGGCAATTCGGATTTTCTCAAGCCGGGGGTCGTGCGGGCCGCCGATCAGCCGCCGGAATTTGAGGTTTTCTGGCAGGTGTGGAATATTGTGCAGAACAACTTTGTTGACCGCCAGGCGCTCGACCCAACCAACTTAACCTACGGAGCCATCAACGGCTTAATCGCGGCGCTGGGCGACGAGGGCCATACCCGTTTTTTAACCCCGGAGGAGATGAAAGACCAACAGACCAGTATATCCGGCAAGTTTTCCGGTATTGGCGCCCACGTGGGCGTTAAGGATGGACTGCCGGTGGTGGTGGCTCCTTTTGAGGGTTCGCCCGCCGACAAAGCCGGGGTCAAGGCCGGTGACATCATCCTGGAAGTGGATGGGCAAGACGTGACCACCCTGCCGCTCGACGAAGTGGTGGATCGGATCCGCGGCGAAGAGGGCACGGAAGTAACGATTGCGGTTTTTCGCCCCGACACTAACCAGAGTATAGAATTCAAGATTGTTCGGGCCGAAATCAACATTCCCGCCGCCTCCTGGGTTATGGTTCCCGGCACTGATGCAGCTTTGGTGCGATTGAATCAATTTAGCGCCAATTTAGAGGATGAGGTGGTGAAATCGATCGGCGAGGCGCGCGCGGCAGGGGCCAAGCAATTGGTCGTGGATGTACGTAACAATCCGGGAGGACTGCTGGAGCAGGCCATCGAAGTATCAAGCCAGTTTTTGAAAGACGGCAACGTACTTTTGCAGGAAGATGCTAAAGGCAACCGTGAGGTTTTCCCGGTGAAGCAGGGGGGTATTGCCACCGATATGCCAATGGTTGTTTTAATCAATCGTGGTTCGGCCAGCGCCGCCGAGATTTTTGCCGGGGCCGTTCAAGACCACAAACGTGGTACGGTTGTCGGCGAAACCACCTTCGGCACCGGCACGGTTCTCCGGCCTTATGAATTGGACGATGGTTCAGGTTTGCTGCTGGGTACCAGCCAGTGGCTCACGCCCAACGGTCGCCTTATCCGCAAGCATGGGATCGAGCCGGATATGCTGGTGGACCTGCCCATCGGTGCAGACCT
Source organism: uncultured Caldilineaceae bacterium (assembly GCA_964622215.1). Lineage (GTDB taxonomy): Bacteria > Chloroflexota > Anaerolineae > 4572-78 > J111 > DSQQ01. The sequence continues at coordinate 17,734 of CAZUNT010000051.1, read as the reverse complement.
GGTGGCTCCAATTGAACTCAGGGACATGACCCAGGCCGAATTGCTCAAGAGCGAAGATACCCAACTTCTCAAGGCCCTGGAGCTGCTGAAGGTAATTCCCCAGGTTAATCTTCAGCCGGGGTCAGAAACGACTAAATAACAGGCTAAAACGGCTTAGTCATTTGGTCATTTGACCGATAAAAGGCCGCCTTAGGGCGGTCTTTTGTTTGAAGCAAAATGCGTCTTTGAGCCATTGCCGGCCAGACAAAAGAATGATATACATAAGTGATGCGAAGTAGGGCGGGTTGCTTTGGTGATGGTCCAAACTTGACTATAATATGGTCACAATAGCTCAGATATAGCTGAAATGACAGATAGGAATCGATGAAAGTATGGCTCATGGGGTGGGGTCAAGGAGTGGCGACTTATCTCCAACCTCGCCGGAAAGCGTTAATAGGCGCGCTGTTGGCCCTGGGCCTGCTGCTGCCGCTGTGGTGGCAGGCTGGCCGATGGTACGAGGCCTGGCTGCCGGCCAACCAACCGGTCCAAATTGGCCCTGATTTAGCTCAAACGAGCCAGCCTCTCGCGATGACGATTGTCCAGCAAGCGTTATGGCTGTTTCAGGGGGCCGGGCTGATGATTGTGGGACTGCTGGCGGGCCTGGTCTACCTGGCGATTGACCGGCAGGGCCGGTTGGCCCAGGCGGTGGCCCGGCGGACCCGCGAAATTTCAGATGTTAATGTGGCTTTGGAACAGGACATCCTGCGGCGCAAACAGGCCGAAGAAACCCTCCAAGAAACCCAGCGCGCCCTCTCTACCCTGCTCAGCAATTTACCCGGTATGGCCTATCGCAGCCGCAACGATACCGGCCGGACCATGCAATTTGTCAGCGAAGGCTGCCTGGAGCTGACCGGCTACCAGCCGGCCGATCTCCTTGAAAACCAAAAAATCTCCTACATGCAGTTAATCCACCCCGACGATCGTAGGTCCGTCTGGGCTAAGATTCAAGCCGCCCTGCGGGAAAATCAGCCCTTTCAACTGATCTACCGTATCACCAGCGCTGCCGGAGAGGAGAAGTGGGTCTGGGAGCAGGGCCGGGGTGTTTTCTCCCCGGAGGGCCGCCTGCTGGCCCTGGAAGGGTTTATCACCGATACCACCCAGCGGGTGCAGGCTTATCAGATGTTGGAACAGCGGGTGGCCGACCGGACGCGGGAGTTATCGGCCCTGTATGAGGTGACAACCGTGGCCAGCGAGTCGTTGAATCTAACGACGACTCTGGAACGTTCACTTGACCAGGTTTTAACCGTGATGCAATGCCAGGCCGGAACCATTCATTTGTTTGACGAGGCCAAACAAGAACTACACCTGGCGGTGTGGCGCGGCCTGCCGGCCCAGGTCGTGGCCCGGATTAACTCGCTGCCGCCGGGTCACGACCTGGCCGGCTGGGTGATCGAACAGGGAGAATCGCTGGTGACGCCCGACATCGCCGCCGACCCGCGCGCCGCGCAGATGCTCCTGGTGGGCCGTTCTCACGCCTACATTGGCGTGCCGATACGCTCCCGGGGGCGAGTGTTGGGCGTGTTAAGTGTGATGGGCGAAGCCGGGCAGCAATTCGACCCCGAAGAGGTAACCCTGCTGGCCTCGATCGCCGGCGAGGTTGGCGTGGCCGTAGAAAATGCCCAGTTGTACCAGGCCGAGCGAGTCCAGCGCCACCAGGCCGATACGCTGCTGCAAGTGGCTTCAGTGGTCGGCTCGACCCTGGAACTGAATGAGGTTTTGGCCCGCATTCTCGACCAGTTGCGCCGGGTGGTCGATTACGACAGCGCCTCGGTCCAGTTATTAGAAGAGGGCGGGCTGCAGGTGATTGCCGCCCGGGGCTTTGCCAGGGGCCAGCAAGTGTTGGGCCTTACCTTTTCGCCCAATGAGGCCCCGAATTACAAAGTGGTGGCCGAAAACCAGCCGCTCAACCTGGCCGACGCGCCCCGGCTCTACCCCATCTTCTGCCATCCACCCTTCAGCCACGTGCGCAGTTGGCTGGGCGCGCCGCTGCGAGTGCAGGAGCGGATTATCGGCATCATTGCCGTAGATCGCCATCAGCCCGGTGGATTTACCGGGGATGAAGTTCGCCTGACCACGGCCTTTGCCGACCAGGCCGCCCTGGCCCTGGAAAATGCCCGGTTGTACCAGCAGGCCGAGCAACTGGCCGTGATGGAGGAGCGCAGCCGCCTGGCCAGGGAACTTCACGACTCCGTCACCCAATCCTTGTACAGCCTGACCCTCTTCGCCGAAGTAGGCCGCCGCGCGGCCGAAGCAGGTGAATCGGAGCGGGTGATAGATTACCTTAACCGGCTGGGCCAGGTAACCCAGCAGGCGCTCAAAGAGATGCGCCTGTTACTCTACGAGTTACGCGCCTCGACGCTGGAAGCGGAAGGGTTGGTGGGTGCTCTACAGCAGCGGTTAGATGCGGTGGAGAAACGGGCCGGCATTGAAGGCCGCCTGGTGATCGAGGCCATGGTCGAGCTGCCGGCCTTGGTGGAAGAAGGTCTCTATCGGATTGCCCAGGAAGCGCTCAACAATGCTCTCAAGCATGCCGCCGCAACGCTGGTGACGGTGCGGATCAACGCCAACGGCGAGCAGGCCGAGCTAGAGGTGATTGACAATGGGGTCTCTTTCGACCCGACCAACATTAGTAATACCGGTGGGATGGGCCTGACCAGCATGCGTGAGCGGGCCGAGCAATTGGGTGGCTCACTGGCCATCTACTCCAAGCCGGGCCAGGGAACCCGGGTGAAGGTGAATGTGCCGACGCGCCGGAGTTGGTCCAGGCCCGTTTTACCTATTGATAGAATTGCCGAGGTGTCCTCATGAGTGAAGAAAGTCGAATTCGAGTCCTCATTGCCGACGATCATGCCGTCGTAAGAGAAGGATTGCGGCTGCTCATCAACAGCGAGCCGGGTATGGAAGTGGTGGGCCAGGCCGCCGACGGCGTCGAGGCGGTATTGGCGGCGCGATCCTTAAACCCCGACGTGATTCTGCTGGACCTGGTCATGCCCCGTAAAAACGGGATCGAAGCCATTGCCGAAATCAGGCAGGAAAAGCCAACGGCCCACATCCTGGTGCTGACCAGCTTTGCCGAGGATGACAAAGTCTTTCCGGCCATCAAAGCCGGGGCCTTGGGCTATCTGCTCAAAGATTCCTCGCCCAACGAGCTGCTCCAGGCGATTCGAGAAACCTCTCGGGGCGAGTCGTCTCTCCACCCGACCATTGCCCGCAAATTGATCCGTGAACTCAGCCAGCCTTCGGATTTGCCCCCGGCGGCCGAACCATTGACTGAACGGGAGGTAGAGGTCTTAAAACTGGTGGCCCTGGGTTTGCCCAACCAGGAAATCGCCGAAAAATTGTCGCTCAGCGAGCGGACGGTGCGCAGCCATGTCAGCAACATCCTGGACAAGCTGCACCTGGCTAACCGCACCCAGGCCGCGCTCTACGCCGTGCGTGAGGGGTTGGCCGATTTAGATTCGTAAAAAAATAGTAACTACTCAGCCGACCCTATGTCTCAATAACCCTGACCGCCGACCGTTGACCGCTGACCGCCGAAAAGACGGGTTACAGGACGAATTATAACGGTCGGCAGTCTGCGGTCTGCGGTCAGGAATACTCAATTTGGGGTAGCCTGAGTAGTTACAAAAAATATATAAACTAAGGAGGAAAAGTATAGGATAGAGCCAAGGATGAATCTTCCCGACTCCGTTCCCGCAGGTAAAAAAGAACTCCTCCACCGGATTGTAACAGCACTCAGTCGAGTCACAGGGGTTGTGGCGATTGTTTTGGGTGGTTCCTATGCCAGAGGAACGCAGCGTGAAGACTCGGACCTTGACCTGGGACTGTACTATTGGGCGGCTACGCCTTTTGCTATTGCCGATATCAAAAGTGTTGCCGATGGCATCTCTACCATCAAAGCGCCTGTAGTGACCAACTTTTACGAATGGGGCCCCTGGGTAAACGGTGGGGCCTGGATTCAGAGCCAGGTGGGTAAAGTTGATTTTCTCTATCGAAACCTCGATCAAGTTCAGCAAACAATTGATGAGGCGCAGCAAGGAGTGACTCGGTACGACTATGGCCAACAGCCAGCCTATGGTTTTTACAGTGTCATTTACCTGGCTGAGACATTTGTTTGCCGGCCTTTGTATGACCCGCAGGCTCAAATTGAAAATCTTAAGTTTCAGGTTGCTGCCTATCCAGCCAAGCTTAAGCAGAAAATCGTCGTTGAGTGGCTGTGGAATGCCGAGTTTACGCTGATTCATGCCCAGAATTTTGCCGCTGCCGGTGATGTTTACAATACGGTCGGCTGCTTGACCCGCGTTGCTGCCGGGTTGACTCAGTCGCTTTTCGCCTTGAATGAAACGTACTTTATCAGCGATAAGAGGGCTATGGAAACTATCACCGGCTTTTCCGTTCGACCTGCCGGGTATGTGGAACAGGTGACAGGCATTTTGGCGAGACCCGGACAGACGGTGGAAGAACTGAGGGATACGGTTGCTCGGCTTCAAGCCGTGTGGCGGAGGGTGGTCGAGCTGGCCGGAGAGATATACCAACCCAAGTTTGGTTTATGAGGAATGGCTCTTCTGAGGGAAACTATTTAGCATGAAAAAGCCGCAATTAATTATTTTTTTAGTAGGGGCTTGTGTTGGGATAATAATAGGTGGTTTGGCCTGGTTTTTCTTAAGCCCTTCATCCCCTAGAGAAAAAACTGTAGTAGACAGCCCAACCGCCGGGGTCACCCCCACCCTGGTAAAAGCAACGGCTAATTTCGAGCCAGGTCCAGGCCCAACCATTCGGGATGTTAAAACGAATGAAGAAGTATATAGTGGGGGTCAAATCCCCCGCTATGAGAAGCTGGAGATCACCTTCCAGGTTGAAACTAAGGCCAAAAACCTCCAGTGGCCCTTTGATGCTACGCCGCCGGTCGGTATTGAATCAGGCCGTGGGGTAAGCGTTGATGGCCTCTTTACCCCGGATGATTGGCAAACGGTCTACTTTCAGCCGGCTTTTTACTATCAGGATTTTCAGGCTGAGACAAAAAACGATCAGGCTTGGCTCTACCCCACCGATAATTTTTCCTGGAAGGTGCGATTTACCCCGAACAAGGAAGGAAATTGGCAATATAAGCTAACTGCTCAAGATGCCAGCGGAACCTTTGAGACTCAGCCGGTCAGTTTTACAGTGGCGACTTCGGCCAATAAAGGATTTATCAGGGTGAGCCAAACGGATTCTCGCTATTTTGAGTTTGAGGATGGGACCTATTTTCCTGGACTTGGTTATAATCTGGGCATCCCTATTGCCCAGGAAGATCTTTCAAGCATGTCCGAAAACGGCATCCAGCTCATCCGAACCTGGTTACCCTCGCGATTGTCCATTTTTGGTTCAGCCTGGAGCCCGTGGCAATCTTTTGGGGCGGCCCCGTGGCCCTCAGAACCTAACGCTCGCCTTCGTTATGATGTGGCGCCGCCGTTTAATCGCCAACCCGGTCAAGACCCACCCCTGGCCAGACCCGAAAGTGAACTCTTCCTGTGGTTATCCCACGATGAAACGGTATTCAACGACGGGGTTCAAGGAAATTTTGTGCCCTGTGTGATAACATCGGGGTGGAATGTACCACCTCTCCCGGTTAAGCCCAATACCGACTATCGAATTAGAGTCAGGTATAAAGAATACGACCTGACCGGTCCTAAAGTGCCGGGCCAGCCTTATGGTTTTGCCGTTAAAACCGGAGGTTGGCTTTGGGATGAGCAAAATGAGAGCCTCCGTTGTTATTATCCCGGCACAGGTACTCTATTAGCGGCCAGTCACAAAACTGCGAGCAGTTGGTCAAACTATCCCGATCCCGAAAATGAAGGTTGGCAAATTTTGGAGGGGAACTTCAAAAGCGGCGAGGCCGATTTTTTGGAATCGCTTTACCTGGCGATTGAAAACGCCCAGTCGGGGAGTGTGCTGGTGGATTATGTGTGGCTTGAGGAGAATTTGGGCAGCGGCCAATATGGCCCAAACATAATTTCTAAACCCTGGATGGCTGTTCATCAATATTTCGATCAGCGTGGTTCGTATGCTTTTGACCAGATTCTGGAACAGGCTAAACAGTCTGGTATTTACTTTAAGCTGGTCATCCTGGAAAAGAACGATTTTGCCCTCAATATTTTTGAGCCGGATGGCCGGCTGACTACCCAGCTCCCAGGCCAAAACCCGCCTACTTTGTTTTTTGGCGGAGGCCGCGAAACATCTGGTAAAACCAAAGTTCGTTGGCTGCAAGGAGCCTGGTGGCGCTATCTACAGGCTCGCTGGGGGTATTCGCCCCATATTCATTCCTGGGAATTGCTCAATGAAGGTGACCCCGGCAGTGATTTACATTATATTTTGACCGATGAGCTGGGTAAATATTTTCAACAAGCCTTCATTCCGGCGGGACAAACAGCCAAACATCCCAACATGCACCTGGTGACCACCTCGTTTTGGCATAGTTTTCCTAACCAATTCTGGGGCAGTTCAGATTATCCATACGTGGATTATGCCGATGTCCACATGTATGCCCAGGAATCTAATGTGCAGCCGCTTGACTATGTTTATGAGTTGAGCGACTTCAACGACTCGGCTCTTTTTTCCCAGAAATTGAGTATGGCCCACGGCGCTAAACAACCCAACGGCCCAAGTAAACCGGTTATCCGAGGGGAAGTCGGTTGGCTTTTTGACGGCGAGGATCTTTTTGCCCAAAATGTTACGGCTGGACTCTGGCTACACAACTTTATCTGGGCCGGGATTAACTCTGGCGGCTTAATGGAATTATTGTGGACAGGCGGTTCATCGATCCAGCACCTTTACCAGGCCGGGTCTTATGACCACCGCCCCATGTACGGGAGTTTTTATAACTTTATCAAAGATATCCCCTTGAACAACGGCCATTATCAAGAGGCCGAAGCAGTTGCCTCCCACCCGGATTTGCGGGTGTGGGGGCAAAAGGACCTGGTTCACGGTCAAGCCCATCTCTGGATTCAAAATAAGCAACATACCTGGCGGAATGTTGCGGACGGTGTATCAATTCCGCCTATTTCGGGAACCGTGACGATTTCAGGCTTTGAGCCGGGCAAAAGTTATCTACTCCAGTGGTGGGATACGTTCCAAACCGACCCAACCCAACAAATCCTGGGAAGTGAAACCCTCGTGGTTCAAAATGACGGCTCGCTGGCGATCACCGTGGCTAATCTGAGCACGGATATTGCGGTCAAACTCTTTTCGCCCTAAAGTATTGGTGTTATGTCCTTTGAAGGGGATTGATTTTAGGCATTATTTTCGGCCAGATAGGCTTTCAGTGCCGCCAAGCCCTCTGGGAAGTTACGCCGGCCCAGGCCAAACCGCAAGTGACTATCGCCAAAATCGAAGACGGTGGCGGGAACTAACAAAACTCCGCTCTCCTGGACCAACTTCTCGCAAAAGTCAGCCGCGCTTTCCCGGTGCAGCCGGGTAAAGGCAATCGGGCCGGCCAGCGGCTCGCGCCAGGCAAAACGATCCGTTTGGGACGCCATAAACTCGCGGACAAGTTGGAGATTCGCTTGGATGATAGTCAGGTTGCGTTGAATGATGGTCTCAGCTTGTTGCAGGGCCACCCGGGCCAGGAGTTCACTCGGAGCGCTGCTGCAAATAGTAGTGTAATCCTTCCAGCGATTGAGCGCCGCCAGCAAAGCCCGATCCTGGAGCGCCAGCCAGCCAAGTCGCAGCCCGGCCAGGCCAAAACTTTTCGACATCCCCCATAGGCTGATCGCCCGTTCGTACCGTTCACTGGCAGAGGGCAGCCGTATGGCCGCATTATATTCCAACCCTCGATACATTTCATCACAAAAGAGCCAGATACCCTGGTTCGCCGCCAGCTCCAGGATGGCCTCGAATTCGGTCAGGCTGGGTAGATATCCGGTTGGATTGTGTGGGGCGTTAATCACCAGCAGCCGGGTTTCAGGGGTGAGCAGCTTGGCCAGGTGATCCAGGTCCAACCGCCAGCCCTCCTCCGTTTCGGCCAGCGGCCAGGGCTGAACCTGGCAGCCCCGGTAGGCGGCCAACTCGGATAAGGATTGGTAACAGGGTATTTGTACGACCACCCGGTCGCCCGGATTAAGGAGGGCCTGCATAACCAGGAAAATGACCTCTTCGGGGGCGTTGGCAACCAAGATATTTTCGGCGGTCAGGGTGGAGTAGAATTGGGCAATGGTCGCTCTTAAGGTCGGGTCTCCTTGAGACTCGGTATAACCGAGGCGCACATTGGCCAGGGTTGACCAAGACATGCCCGCCAAGTCCAGCAACTCGCCGATGCTCATCGTTTCGCAGTCAGAAGCCGACAGCAGATAAGGCGCGTTGAACTCCCAGCGGGCGAAGTATCGTTCTAACTTAAATTCTCGGATCGTCACTCCGTACTCACCTCCGGATAGTGATGGGGACGGCTGGTGTTTGAACCGCCACATGGCCGGTGTAGAGCAGCGAGGCCCGGTTGGTAATCACCACCGCAGGGCCAGCCTCGTCCCTTACTTTAGCCGTGAGAATTATAGTGACGGTTTGACCGGATCGCAACTCACCCACGTCCACTGTAAGCAAATTGCTCTACCATTCCACTATCTGCCTTGTCAAATGTCAACAGAACCTAGAATAAGTGAAATGTTTCTCAATTGATAAAAACACAGGTATTGTTGTATACTAAGTATTATAGATATCCAGAAAAGTTTTCACCGGGATTGGGAGATTAGGGGATCAAAAATTAAGGAAAATCCCCAAATCTCCTAATCCCGGCCTATAGTGAGAGCCATTATCACAACCTTACCTCCCTGGCCTTTGGGGTGGTCTGGATTATTTTTGGATAGGTAGCGTGAGTAACTATGCAATCTATATTAGCCATTATCCAAGCTCAAGATGCCGATGCCGCCTTCGAGCGGCTGAAGACGCTCAATTTGCCCTGTTTGGAGCAAATTGCCTCCTCCGGCAGCTTCTTAAGACAGAGCAACGTAGCCGTATGGATGGCCGCGCCGCCAGGGCAGGTAGAGCAGGTTCTCAACGCCCTGCGTGATACCTGCCACCGGCGGACAAACTACCTGCCTTCCTATTATGTTGAAACGGTGCCGATGATCATGGCCTTGCCGCTAGAGGTGGAAGTGGGCGGAGCCACCGTTTTTATCTGCGATGTCGAGCGCTACGAGGTGTTTTAAAATGTTCAAACTCATCATAGCTATTATCCGCGATAGTGACGCCAATGCGGTGAGCGATGCGCTGATTACCCAGAATTTTCGAGCCACACGGATTGCCAGTACCGGGGCCTTTTTCCGGCGGGGCAATACGACCCTGATTATCGGCATCGAAGCAGAACAGGTGGAGGCAGTGATTCAGGTCATCAAATCAGCCTGTGGCCCCCCCTCTACTGATGGCAGCAACCGGGTCATTTTGTTTGTACTTGATGCAGCCCGGTACGAACAAATTTAATTTGCCAGAATAGCCTCGATAGATTGCAACTCTTCGGCGGACAACTCCAGCTTGTTCAGCGTCATCACCATCTCTTCAATCTGGCTGACCCGGCTGGCTCCAATCAAGGCCGAAGTCACGGTCGGATGGCGTAACACCCAGGCCACGGCCAGTTGAGCCATGGTCTGACCTCGCGCCTGGGCCATCTCGTTGAGCTTTTGTACCTTGGCGATGCGCTCGCTGCTAACCTTGTCGCCCCAGTGAAGAACACCTTCATACTTGGCGCTGCGCGACTCTTCAGGCACACCTTTCAGATATTTATTGGTCAGAATACCCTGCGCCAGCGGGGAAAAAACAATACAGCCGATGCCTTCCTCTTGGAGTGTGTCGAGCAGGCCGTTCTCAATCCACCGGTCAAACATGTTATAGCGGGGCTGGTGGATAAGGCAGGGCGTTCCCAGTTCCCGTAAAATTCGGGCCGCCTGGCGCGTCTGTTCGGGATCATAGGTGGAGATGCCGGCGTACAACGCTCGACCACTACGCACGATAAAATCAAGCGCGCCCATTGTCTCCTCTAGGGGAGTTTGGGGGTCGGGCCGGTGGCTGTAGAAAATGTCCACATAATCCAACCCCATTCGTTTTAGGCTCTGGTCCAGGCTGGCCACCAGGTATTTGCGCGAACCCCATTCACCGTAGGGACCGGGCCACATCAGATAGCCCGCTTTACTGGAGATAATCAACTCATCCCGGTAGGGAGCTAAATCCTTCTTTAGAATCCGGCCAAAGGTCTCCTCGGCTGAACCGGGCGGCGGGCCATAGTTATTAGCCAGATCGAAGTGGGTAATCCCCAGGTCAAAAGCGCGGCGAACCATGGCCCGGCCATTTTCAAAGGAATCCACCCCTCCAAAGTTATACCACAAGCCCAGCGAAATAGCCGGCAATTGTAATCCGCTACGACCACAGCGGTTGTAGCGCATAGTGTTATACCGATTTTCGGCAGGTAAATAGGTCATTGTGTCCTCCTTAATATTGTTGATAACAGCCCATAGTTTACGTCAGGCCAGCCCTTGACGCAAGGTTCAAGAGGTTTCTAACTGACTTGACAACTGCGCCGGAGTGACGTAAGGTAGCTGTACGATTTAAGTTACATAACAGAAAGGGTTTTGCCCATGTCCAAAGAAGCTGAAGTTATTCCTTTCAAAACAGCCGGTATCACTTTCCTTGACACTATCCCTACCAGCAAAGAGTCAACCCGGCAAACCTACGCTGCGGCCCTGGGCGCCTTCAACCAATATCTGGAACAGGCCCCCGACCTCTCCCCCGATACCCCTCTTGCCGATTACCCAGAGAAGGTTTTGCTCAACTTTTTCCTCTGGTTGGACAAACGAGGTTATTCTGCCTTCACTCTCAACACCTATCTGGCTGCGCTGCGCCGCTTCTTCCTCTTCCACTATACCGCTCGTAACTTGGGGCCGCAGTTCGATATCGTCCGGGCGCAGGATTTGCTCAAGGGTAAACTGAAGGTGCATTACCCCCAAACCCGGGTCCCAGATGAACTGCCTAACCTGGTCGTTTATTTCGACCAACAACCTTTACCTCCGGCCGATGGCACAAAGGAAACCCAACGCCAGCGGTTGTGTTTGTTGCGGGATCGAGCCATTCTCCATACTCTGTACGCTACTGCCGGGCGAGTGTCTGAGGTGGCGGCGTTGACTCGGCACGATGTGGCCGAAGGGAACGCGGATGAGGTTTTGATCACCGGCAAGGGCGACAAGGAACGCTGGCTCTATCTCACCCCGGAGGCCCTAACGGCGATACGAGCCTACCTGGCCGAACGGGCGGACCACAAGACGGGCCTGTTTGTTAGCCATGGACGCGACAGCGGCAAGCGGCTCTCGCGGGTAAGTTTGTGGCGGGTGGTGAAACGGGCGGCCGAAGCAGTGGGTCTACCTGACATCAGTCCCCATACCTTTCGTCATTGGCGAGCCACGCAGATGCTGAACGATGAGGTATCTCTGGAGATCATCCAGGAATTGCTGGGTCACAGCGATATTGGTACGACCCGCAAGGTCTATGCCAAGAGCAAACGGCAGCGGATCAAAGATGCTTTTCTGAAGCACAGTCCCTCACCTCAACAAGCGATGGAGAACCAGGAGCCGCCAGACCCCAGCCGGCCGGGAGAAGAAGCTGAGATCTCTTAACAATGAGGATTTTTCCCCGACCGCGCTGATTCTTTAGGATGTTAATTTTGAATTTGTTGTCAGGGTAGATTATGTATGATAAAATGGGTTAGGTTAATATTCTGGCAAGGTATAACCCTGCCAATCTTGTACCTCTTATTGAAGCTCAAACCTCACTAGCATAGTTGGAATTCACTTACCAGTTTGAAGGAGCCTGATCTCATGAACGGTAGCCAGATTCTCCTCCTAATCGTTACGCTGGGTGTGGGTTTAACCAACCTGGCTTGTCTCATCTATGTGCTTACTAAAATGTTTTCAGAGAAGGGATTTGTTCACGTCCTTATCGGATTTTTCTGCTGCCAGCTTTATCCATTTGTCTGGGGGTGGCTGAATGCAGCCCGGCTCGGAATATATGATGTGATGATTTTCTGGAGTGCGACGAGCGTGCTTGGCATTATCCTCCAATTTGCCATGCGGGCGTTGGGACTGACCGAGCAAAATTTTAGCCAATTTTAAGCCAGCGATAGACTCGAACAGCAAGGAGACTTTCTATATGAATTCACAATCACTGCTTTATCTCTCGCGGGCCGATGTCGAACAGGTAGCCCTGGATATGCCGACTATCATCAACCTGCTTGAAGCGGCCTTCAAAGAGAAAGGGGCCAGCCGGGTCGAGATGCCGCCCAAACCCGGTATTCACACTCAGCCGGATGCCTTTATCCATGCTATGCCGGCGTACATTCCGGCTCTGCATTCGGCCGGCCTAAAATGGGTCGGCGGTTACCCCGACAATCAACGGCGTGGTCTGCCCTACATCAGCGGCCTGCTCATCCTGAATGATATAGAAACCGGCCTGCCTTATGCGGTGATGGATTGTACCTGGATCACTGCCTACCGTACCGGAGCGGCCTCGGCCCTGTCGGCCAAATACCTGGCCCGGCCCGACAGCCAGGTGGCCGGCATCCTGGCCTGCGGAGTGCAGGGACGGACCAACCTGGAAGCGTTGGCGGCTCTGTTCCCGCTGCAACGGGTTTATGCTTATGACCGGGCGCCGGAGGTACAGCAGCGTTTTGTGGCCGAGATGACGGCCAAACTAGGGCTGGACATTATCGGCGTCGACGAACCCCGGCAGGCCGTAGTTGCGAGTGACCTGGTGGTTACCTCCGGACCTATTCTCAAGCACCCTACCCCAACCATTGAGCCAGATTGGCTCAAGCCGGGAGCCTTTGCCAGCGCGGTGGATTTTGATAGCTACTGGCAGCCAGCGGCGCTGGCCCAGTTCGACAAGCTCAGCACCGACGATCATGCTCAGTTTCGCTACTACCGCGAGAACGGCTATTTCCAGCACACCCCGGAACCCTACGCCGACCTGGGCGAAATTGTAGCCGGGTTGAAGCCGGGACGAGAGCGACCGGAGGAGCGAACCATAGCCATGAACCTGGGGCTGGCGCTGGACGATATGGCCGTAGCTCCGGATATTTATCGTCGGGCCACCGAGCGCGGGTTGGGAACCTGGCTGCCGCTGTAGTATCCACCAATGGAACTTAGGGTAAGGAATACTCAATGAGCGTCATCTGGTACAAAGTCTGGTCCGACCTGTGGGATAACAAAGTTCGGACCCTCCTGGCGGTGCTGAGTATTGCCGCCGGGGTCTTTGCCATTGGGGCCACCTTTGGTATGGCCGATCAAATGCTGGTGGGGATGGATACGGCCCACCAGGCCAGCGTCCCATCCCATTTTAGCCTTTACACTACGGAGAATGTAGAGGAAACGACTGCTCACGATCTCAAAAAAATCAAAGGCGTGGAAGACATCCAGTTAGCCAGTTTCATTGACATTCGTTACAAAATTCGGCCCGACGACGCGTGGGATGCGGGCTGGCTGATTATGCGCGAGGATTACACCGACCAGAAATACGAACTGTTGCCGCTTAAAGCAGGCGAATGGCCCAAGGGCAACCGGATCGGCATCGAGCGACTGTCGAGCCAGCACTTTGGCCTGAATATTGGAGATACGGTCATCTTTGAAGTGAACGACCGGCCCAAAGTGCGGACGATTAACGGTAGACTACGCAACAACTTTGTGCCGCCGCCCGATTTTGGCGGCCCGGCGGTGTTCTTTACCGACGCCGAGGGAGCAGAATTATTTGATATTCCCAGGGGCAAGTACAACGAGTTGATTGTCCGGGTTACCCCCTACAGCGAGGGTTTGGCCCGCCAGGTTGCCTCTGAAATGAAAGACCGGCTGTCGAAGGAGAAAATCGGCGTGGCCGTGACCGTTTACCAGGATCCGGTGAAACACTGGGGGCGGTCCATTGTGAAAGGGATTAACCTGGTGCTGCAACTAATGGCAATTGTCTCGCTGGGGGCCAGCCTGGTGTTGATTCTCAACACCCTTATGGCCCTGGTGACGCAGCAAACCAGCCAGATCGGCATTCTCAAGGCCATTGGCGCGCCCCAGGGAAAAATTGTGCAGGTCTACCTGGCGGGGGTGTTGATTTATGGCCTGCTGGCCCTGTTCATCGCCCTGCCCCTGGGCATGATGCTGGCCTACGGCTTGACCAAATATATGCTTAATATCTTTAACATTGACTACGAACAGTTTAAATACTCAACCCAGGCTTGTGTCTTGCAGGTGATCGCGGCCATTGCCGTGCCGCTGCTGGCGGCGCTGTGGCCGATTTTAAGCGGTACCGCCATAACCGTGCGCGAAGCCCTGGCCACTTATGGCCTTGGGACCGATTTTGGCAGCAACTGGCTGGATCGTTTTATTGAGCGCCTGGGCCGGCAATTTTTGTCCAGCCCTTATGCGATGACTCTGGCCAACATGTTTCGCCGCAAAGGACGCTTATTGCTAACTCAGGGGGTATTGATTTTAGCCGGAACGATGTTTTTAGTCGTGATGAGCCTATCATCCTCCCTCAATTTTACGGTTGAAAATATCTTTGCCAAACGCCAGTTTGATATTATGGTGCTCTTTGACGAGGATCAGCGTTTGGAGCGAACCGTCGCCATTGCTCAGCGCCAGGCAGGCGTGTCTCAGGTCGAGTTAGTGTTCAGGCACAGTGCATCTGTCTTAAAAGAAGGACAAAGGCTTAAAGAGGCTGGTCTGGGAGCCGAACTGATCGGCCTGCCCAACGGCAGCGATATGTTCAGACCCCCCTTACTGGTTAGCGGGCGGTGGCTGCGCCCGGAGGATGATCGGGCCATTGTTATTCGCAAAGATACCGCCGACGAGAACGGCATCCGCCTGGGCGATATAGTGACGCTTGACATGGCCGAACTGGGCGACACAAAGTGGCAAGTTATAGGCTTTTACAGTGATGTGTTTAGCGACGTGGGTACCACCGACCCCATTTACACTAATTTGAATGCGGTCTGCCAGGCGACCAAAAAACTCCATCAGGGCGATCAAATCTTTGTCCGCACCGACCGGCACGAGGCTGCTTATGTCCAGACCATCCTCACCCAGTTGCAGGAAACCTACGAAGCCAGAAGTATTGACATCGCCGAAAGCCAGACCGAGCCGGAAAATAGGCAAAATGTAGATACCCAGTTTGCTATCGTCATCACCATGTTTCTCATTTTGGCCGTGATTATGGCTCTTGTGGGTGGCATTGGCTTGATGGGGTCGCTGTCAATCAGTGTGGTCGAGCGGACTCGTGAAATTGGGGTCATGCGCGCTATTGGGGCCAGGACGCCGACCATCCTGGGTATGTTCGTTATGGAAGGGGTGTTGCAGGGATTGCTCAGTTGGCTGGTGGTCATTCCTCTTTCCTTTGTGCTCGGCAAACCGATGTCCAACGCCTTGGGCCTGGTGCTGTTTGAAACAACGCTGGACTATCAATACAATGTGACAGCGGTGTGGTGGTGGCTGGGGATTATCCTCATCATCTCCATTCTGGCTTCGCTTTTTCCCGCTCGCAGCGCTACCCAGATTAGTGTGCGGGAGAGCCTGGCCTATGCTTAACTTCATTCCTCCATCATTCTACGTAACCAAGTTGTGACATCTGTCACTACATGCCAACTTTACTCTTAGGTTATACTGATTGGGCAGATATTATGAAGATTTTGGCCCTTGAGCAAGAACTCCCTGGCGCTACTGCCGAGACGTTTAAGCCCCATCTAAAAGCAGAGGCAATCAGAGTGTGGGAACTCTACCAAGCCGGAGTGTTCCGCGAACTGTACTTCCGCCAGGACCGATCTGACGCTGTTTTGATGCTGGAATGTCGGGATGTTGAGGAAGCCAACAAACTGCTTAACACCCTGCCGTTGGTCAAAGCGGGATTGATTACTTTTGACCTTATCCCCTTAAGCCCTTATCCCGGCTTCGCCCGGCTATTTGCTAAAGAAACATAGAGTGAAACCTTAATAAAAAGGAGCATGAGTTATGACCACGAACGAGAAACCAGCAGCAGAGAAAGTGTATCCCTGCGAAACCTGCGCGATACGGCGAAGAGCAGAAGCGAATCCAAAATCGCTTTGGTCGCGCTTGTGGCGCTGGCATACCACTTGGTGCCCCGGTTGGAAAGCTTACCAGACGCACCTGGCTCAACAGAAGTAATCAGGGCACAGTTAACATTACCTGGATTTGCCGGGCAGGGGAAAATTAGGACCATTTACCCCATTGTTTTTGTTTTAAAAGCCGGTTACACTATTTACGGTCATTGCCTAAATTATCAAAAGTCTATCGTTCAAAGTTGAACGTTAGTACAGCACTTTAACAATCTTTACCTGCGTTTCGGGTCGTTTATTAAACTACAGGGCGTAAGCTCAAGACCTTTCGTTTAAAAGGTTTCGTTTATCCCATCTATTTTCTTACGCTTTGTGTTTTAAACGCCCCCTGTGTTTGTACTCCTTAAACGGATACAAAGCGCGCAGGGGGCGTTTTTTTTACTGGCAACTTTGTCAAACTCAAGTAGAACCAGATCACCAGTAATAAAATAGGATGAATACACAACCATCCAGAGTTAGAAGTCCTCCCTGAATTTTTGAAAAACTGCTAGAACGACAGAACCTGACTAAAAGTTTAAAGTTGTTGTCCTATTGTCTATTTCTTTTGACCTCGAACCAGCTCTGTTTCCGGTCAATTGAGACACTCTAAAGAACTCAGGAGGATACTCATGAAAAGTATATTCTTTGTCAGATGGTCAATGCTGATCATAACTTTACTCTTACTCGTGGGGCTATCGTCTGGATTGGCCGATGCTCATGCTTATGGACAAAACCTCTTTGGAACAGTACTCAGCCCCACTAACAACCAATTCTCTAGTGTTGATTGCAAAAATGTATCTCCTTTTAGCCAGCAACCTGCTTTGATCGCCGAAGATGTGGCCGGTGAGTCCTCAGCTTTCACCTCATTGATTGCTTCTGCCGGCGACATTGATCTGGTTATGAACGGGCCGGCGGCTGTGGCTAACGGCGACACTTTCAGCGTGGCGGTTGTTGCGCAACACGTACCTGATCCTGGCTTGTATGGAGCGCAGTTTGAAATCAACTACCAACCACTTCTGATTACACTCAACAATCTGCAACCCAACCCCGACCTGTCATTTGTCGTTCGCAACGAAGCTGATAACACGCTGGGCAAGCTCACGTTTGCGGCCAGTCGCCAGGGCAATGTACCCGGCTTGACCGGTGATGTTACTCTGCTAACCTTTGAGGCAACGGCAGGGAGCCTGCCTTGCCTGCCGACCCTGGCCTTCTCTAATATTAAAATTGGTGACGCTCAGGCTCAACCTTTTAATGTGGTCCCCCACAATTACACGGTCTCTACGGGCGTCTCGCCGACACCGACGCCCGGTACCCCAACGGCCACGCCTGAGACGCCGACGGCCACGCCTGAAACCCCAACCGCCACGCCTGAGACGCCGACGGCCACACCTGAAACCCCAACCGCCACGCCTGAGACGCCGACGGCTACGCCTGAAACCCCGACGGCCACGCCTGAAACGCCGACGGCCACGCCTGAAACCCCAACCTCGACACCTGAAACGCCGACGGCCACACCTGAGACGCCAACCTCGACGCCTGAGACGCCGACGGCCACACCTGAGACGCCAACCTCGACGCCTGAGACGCCGACGGCCA
>CAZUNT010000050.1:0-36415 GCA_964622215.1 uncultured Caldilineaceae bacterium | reverse complement strand
GGGGATAGGTTTGGTGGTAAGCATGTGACTTTCCTTTCGGTTAATATTATGTCAGATTTTTGCTGATTTTCCCTAAATCATTCTTGACAACTTAAGCTAAAGGGAAATTTGTCAAATTCAGCGCCAGCAGTAAAGTTGGCGCAATGAAGACAAAAAAACCGAGAAACCCAGACCATGTTCGGTCTCGGCGTCAACCAGGGCCAAGTGATGAGGTCATCGCCGGGCAACTGGCTGACCTGCTCACGCCGTTACTATACAACCAAATGAACCTGTACCGCCGCCGCTGGCGCTGGTCATGTTCATACTGTTAGTCTTTAGTTCACCACTCTCGCATCCAGGAGCGCGAGCAAGGTGGTGGTGGTGTTCCAGTTTCGAATGGTTATATTCTGATACATAGGCAGGGCGATAATCTTCGTCAAGTGGCTTTGTGTTGCTTTACTGATGAGCCGGGAAAAATATAGCACCTCCTGACCTTGATGGGCGGTGTCAACCCCTGCCTTTGTGGTTATGCTCTTCATTGCTTCGTCGGCGGTGAGCGGTTCTTTTAAGAAAATCACATCGTAGCGATATTTGTCCTTCTGCTGGCCGAATTCGGGTGGCGCTTCGGCGACAATTCTTTTGAGGTGTTGATGCGTGATGAGGACAACGCGTGATTGGTAGTCAAAGCTCTCCGACAGGGCCTTTTCTATACTGTTTATCAGGCCGGTTTTGTCCTTTTCGGCAGTACTAAACAGAACATTGCCGCTTTGAATATAGGTGGCCACCTCGGCAAAACCCATCTTTTCAAAACAGGCTTTTAAATCGGCCATCTTGATAATGTTGTTGCCCCCAACATTAATGCCTCGTAGTAACGCTACATACCGGATTTCTGCCATAGTTCTTCTCCCGGACTACACCTCTTATAAAACCTCTACCGCATCCGGATCCGTCTCGAAATTATACCCATTGGTAGACCTGAAAAGGATTGGGAACTAAAGAAACAAAACAAAAAGCCACCCTGGGATTTCAGGGTGGCTCTCAAGAGTAATTCCCTTAACAACCCATTCACGTGAGCTACAGACGGTCAATCTGTAATCGTGTTGCGGAAAATTACTTGGAGCGGGAGCGACGGGACTTGAACCCGCGGTCTTCGGCTTGACAGGCCGACGTGTTGACCACTACACTACGCCCCCATAAGCTATCAAGTTGTTAGCTGATTATATACAAAACCTAACAACTGTCCAGACTGGGAGATCAGGATTCGAACCTGAATATACGGCTCCAAAGGCCGCTGTCCTACCATTAGACGATCTCCCAAAGTTGTTAAGGTGCCGAGGCCCAGACTTGAACTGGGGACCCTTTGATTTTCAGTCAAATGCTCTACCAACTGAGCTACCTCGGCGTGAGTAACGACCGGTAGTATAGCATAGTGCCAACTACCGGTCAAATTTGTTTAATTTTGGTAAACACTCAAAACGTCATGGTTGACGTTGATGGCAATACTTAACTCAACGCTTTCCGCTGGCACTAAAGCAACGGTGCCGGTGGTAGCGACAAAAGGCAAGCTGGCGGTGTAATTGTAATGACCCGGCGACAGAAATAGTCTTATTTCAGCATTATTTGGGATCGAGTAAGTTTGGCCTCCTATCGTCAAAATTAGCGTTTCACCGGCAAAGTTCTTGACCAGCAGTCCTTCAGCGACGATAGGGCTGGCTTCAGCAGGGGGAGCAATAACTCCACCAGAGGTTGGCAATTCGCCTGGCGCAACTTCGCCTGCAGGAGTCGTACTGGCCACGCGGGCCGTCAAATCTTCTTGAGCAAGCTGTAATTCAACCGGCTGGGGTCCGGGCGCAGGTTCGCCAATTTCATACTCAAGTTCTTCTTGGGGTTTGGCCGACAAGCTCAGACCGACTACCTGACCTGCCACAACATTCACCTCACCGTTCAAACTGCCATACGGCACGCTAACGGTGTAACGATACAGGCCAGGAGTCAGGTTGATTTGTAAACGACCGGGAATATTGTTCGCTGCTGGCGGAACTTTGTAAAGGGTTCCATTTAGATCAACTGTCAGTTCGTCGCCGTTGTAGTTAGTCCAGGCGATACTGCCTTGACCGGGTGCAGCAACCGCCGGTTGCCAGGTGTCGACGACAGAGACGCTAACTACCGGTGCAGCAAAGGGGTCGACATCAAACACAAAGACCAAATCTTTGGGTTTTTCCAAAACATTCCCATCCCGATCCAGCAGAGCATTAGTCTTTTCCATCCTGGCCGCCTTGCCCACATAGCCCCCAGGATTAATGATAAATGTGCCAGCCGAGCCGGTATCCACCCCAGGCACATTAGCAGCATATTTATGCTCACCTTCACTCAGACGTAATTCCAGGCGACCCCCTGTTGGCGCCATCGCCGTACCAGGGATAGTATAGGTGACATCGTCGAGGTCGAGAACTAAATCCTGGCCAAAATAGTTAATGAAGATAAAATTAGGTTTTTGGGGATTGTCCTGTTGAGCATGGGTGGCTGCGGGGAAGCTCCCCAGGGTCAGAGTCAAAATTAACAATAACACTAAGCCAAACAGAATATTTTTATTGAACATATACTTTTTCCTTACACGAATCTTAACCATAAGGGTACACTTGATAATACGCAAGCTGCCGCAAAACCTTGCCCAGAGCTTTTAAAGCGATTGATCTCCCAACCTGGACGAGCCAGAGCCAAAACGGAACACAGAGTTACGCAGAGACTCCACAGAGGCACGCAGAGAAGTTCTAAAAATTCCTCTGTGCGCTTTGCGTCTGCGACTTCTCCGTGTCCCTCTGTGTAACAACTTCTTGCTCACTGTACAAGAATCTGACTCGTAAGGCCTAATGAAGAGACGCCTCTAGTAGGGAAACTCTTACCCACTGACTTATTAACCTCGGTTCGGAATTCTTATTTTCTTGACAGGATTGACAAGATTCACAGGATGACTTACTACCGGACACTTTTTTCTCAACTTAAAATTTGGACACAGATTGTACAGACGCGAAGCGCGCAGATTTTTCTTAATTTTTTGACCTAATCCGTGAAATCTGTGTTTTATCTGTGTCCTATTTCAAAAAGTGTCCGGTAGTGAGACAGGATGAAAAGGTTCAAATGGAATGCTAAGGTTATCGCTTGTATGGCTTATCCAAAAAGCCGTGCTGATGAAGCCAATCTTCCAGTTGTTGGTTGCTCGGCTCGGTGATCAGGGGGCCTCGGTTGTAGCCTTTGAGCGGGCGATCAGAAGGAGGTGGTAAAAAATCCGTATATGGCGTATCCTCGCCGGGATTGGCGATGACGAGGGTGGGGACGCTGTGAAAGTTTGTCCACTCTTTCACGCGGGCGGCCATGGCCGGATCACGATCAATATAAATTTCACGGTAGGGGATATTGTAGCGATTCAATAGATCACGGACCAGGGCGACTGACCCGCAATAGGCGGTGCGGGCATACATTACAATTTCTTTCATGAGGATTTACCTTTATTTAGGGGGTTGATGGAACCTTAAATCTGGAAATCTCCGCATTACTGGCGTTACTTAAAATGATGGTTGTGCCGGGCGGCCAGGCAGCCTCCCCTTGATTCAAGAAAACATCACTGGCTGTATTTTCACCAGCCACGGTGTGGATACGAATGCTCCCCCCACTAAAAAGGAAAATATCGGGGAAAGTTACTACTCCCAGGGGAGAACCTTCCAACTTCCAATCTTTGAGGCTCGTGCCCGCACCCTGATTAAGGATAACCAACGTCTCCTGGAGTAAATCGCCCGCCCCAGTAACTTCGCTAATGACGACTTTAATCTGGTCAAAAGGCGGTGGGGTGAAAGTGGGCAACACGGTGGGTGTAGGTAAACGGGGAGTTGGCGATGAGGTGGGAGTAGGGGTGAGACTGGGGGTGGGACTGGGACCAACCGTTGCCGCCGGTTCGGGCGGGATTTCAGCATCACTGGGTAAGGGCGTGGGTGGATCAAACGGCAGCGGGGTATCGGTGGGGATAGGTACGGGCGTAAAGGTCGCGGTCGGAGTCAGGACTCCCTTGACCGGAATAATCAGCGTTTGCCCCACCTGAATAAAGTCCTGATTGGTCAGTCCATTGGCTGTCATTAAATCGGCCAACGGCACTTCATACTTTTCGGCGATCGCGCTTAGGGTATCGCCGGGTTGAACCACATAGTTCTGTGGTTGCGCCGGGGTATTTTCTGTCGCTATTTCCCCGGCGAAATTGGTGGCCTGGACCGTTGGGGCGCCGCTGCCGGTGGCAGCGTTTTGAGTGGTTGGATTGCTTGTTCCGGCTGGCAGGCCGCCCAAGTCACCAGGCAAAACCTGCCGGCCAGCAATAAGCACAACTGCAATGCTAATGATGAGGGAGATAACCGCGTTCACGCCAATGATAAGCGCCAGTTGGCCGGGCGGCAACCCCACGCCGGTCAGCCCTCGCCGTCGATAATCCTCGTACTCATCATAGTATTCGTAATCTTGGTCATGTCTGGGATCGTCCATCTATAACCCGCCATCCATCTCTCTTCTGAGCCTTCATTATACTCCATCTTAATTCCCCTGACAACGATAGGTTAAGGCAATGAAGGATATTTTCATTACTGAAGGGGTGAAGTTGATGATGTCTCCTCACATGCAGCTTGACATGTCCCCTAAAGTATAGTAGAATATCTAGGTATAAAGAAATCTCAGAAGGGGAAGATGGTTTATGACCAAACTTGACATGCGTACAGGCAGCACGGCTGTTATGATCCTGCGATTGCTGGCCGAAAAGCCTATGTACGGCTACCAAATTGTCAAAGAGTTACAGGCACGGAGTGAAGGTTACTTTGATTTAGAGCAGGGCACGCTCTACCCGGCTCTTCATCGCCTGGAAAAAGATGGCCTGGTTAGCAGTGAGTGGGAGGTGGTTGAAGATGGCCCTTCGCGCAAGTATTATCACATTACCGAAACTGGCCAGGCTGAATTGACCGCATCGGCCCAACAGTGGACTGATTTTTCCCGCCATTTGTTAAAATTGCTGGGAGATTTAGCTCAGTAACAACACCCTGGTGACTTAAGTGATATAGCCTAGACAGCAGAAGTAAAACTACGCTATAGTCAGTAAGTGGGACTCGCCAAAAGACACTCCCATGATTGTTTAAGTTGTGTTAAAGTAGCCATCGGAGTTAAGAGCGCCAATGTCCGGGATTAAACAATATTTACAGGATTTCCAGAAAGCGCTACCCGCTCATCTGCGGCGCGAAGCCGTGGCCGAAGTTCATTCTCATCTGGAAGAGCTAACCCGCGAGTGGCAACGACGAGGTCTATCTCGGGTTGAGGCGGAAGGCCAGGCAGTGCGGCAGTTTGGCGCCCCCCGCCAGATTGGCAACCAATGGCGACGTGCGGCCGGAATAGTTGATTGGCCCGACATTTTGCTGGCTGCTCTGCCCATTTTGGGTATTACCGGATTGGGCTGGTATTTCGTGGGGCAATTTATTCCCCTGGCCATTTATCTGGTCATCTTTGGCCTGGGCGCACTGGTGGCTTGGTGGCGAGACTGGCCGACCTGGTGGTATGCCTGGCTGGGCTGGCTTTTTTTGGCGCTGCTGGTAAAGGGAGAAACACAGTGGCTCTTTTTTTTCATTTTCCCGATTATGGTAACGCTCCTGGCTGTTGATAGCTGGCAACACGCCACCTTGATGACCTTACCTTTTACCACCTACCTGGCCTTTATGACCATTATGGGGGGGCAAAGGTTGGTTACAACCGGGTGGGGACCGGGTTCCCTTTACCCTGGCTACCTCATTTGGGTAGAAACGGCCTTCTCCACCCTGTGGATTGCGGTCTTGGCGGCCAGTTTACGCGCCGCCCGACCTGGCCGGCGCGGCATTTACCTGCTGGCCGGTTTAATTAGCACCCAACTGCTCTATGTGGGTGCTCTGATATTGATGATTATCCTGGCCAAAGTTTTCCCGGCTTACCTGGTGACCACTGTCACCACGCGTAATCTTGTGCTGCATAAGCTTCCGTTGGGATTAGTGACGATTGGCCTGACGATCTATCCGCTGCTGGTCTGGTTGGCCACTCGCTGGATGCGGCGGGGCAAAACCCGGCCTGGTTTGCCGGTCTGAAATATTTTCCTGGTGGTGTAGTACCAGGAATTTTTCTTGAGATTTTACCTAGACATTCTATTTATAATAATTTGCACAGTAGGGAGATACAAGCAAGTGAAAGTCAGCCGAAGAGGTTTTTTAAAGGCTTTGGGCCAGGTTATAGTGGGCGGCGGGTTGACTGTGGCGGGCGGCTATACCTATGGGACCCAGGTGGAGCCGGAGAGGTTAACCATTGAACGAATCCAAGTTCCCCTCAAAAATCTCAAACCGGCTCTGGAAGGTTTCAAAATTGTCCAACTGAGCGACCTGCACCTGCATCCCTTTACCCAGATTGAGTTGATTCAAGAGGCTGTTATACAAACGAATAAGCTGAAGCCAGATTTAATTGCTTTAACCGGCGATTATGTTCTGCAAGAAGCCGACTCGATTTTTGAACTGGCCCCGGTGCTGGGGTCGCTCAATGCCCGCTATGGTGTTTTTTCCATTTTGGGCAATCATGACTTATGGACGAATGCGGCCGTGGTTCGCTCCGGGCTGCAACAAGCCGGGTTATCGGTTTTGGTCAACAAGGGGATCACTTTGAACGCCGGTGGAGAGACCATCAATCTGGCGGGGGTGGATGATGGTTGGAGCGGCCTACCCGACCTGAAGGCGGCCCTGGATAACTTACCCACCGGCGTACCCACTATTCTTTTGGCCCATGAACCTGACCTGGCCGATATTTTTGCCGGAGATGGCCGGGTTTCGCTGCAACTATCGGGCCATAGCCACGGGGGCCAGGTTCGCTTACCGGGGGTAGGGGCGATTGTTTTGCCTTATTTGGGCCGCAAATACGATCAAGGCCTTCACCAGGTGGGCGATCTGTGGGTTTACACCACTAGAGGGGTAGGTGTTATCAGTCCACCCATTCGCTTCAATTGCCCCCCTGAGATAACGGAGATTACGCTTATCAGAAAATAGTGAACAGTAGCCAGTAAACAGTGGTTAGTGATATTGGAGGAAATTCTTACCAAATGTTGAAACGATCTATCTTATCAGGGTTAAAATTGGCATGGTGCGGTGGACTTCGTTTACTTTGGTTGGGCCTGAGTCTTTTTGGCCTGGGTGTG
Source organism: uncultured Caldilineaceae bacterium (assembly GCA_964622215.1). GTDB lineage: Bacteria > Chloroflexota > Anaerolineae > 4572-78 > J111 > DSQQ01. The sequence continues at coordinate 29,211 of CAZUNT010000050.1, read as the reverse complement.
TTGGCCTGGTATGTTCTTCACTGGTGGTCGGGCGACCGTTTTTGGCCGGTGCGATTGGTTAATTATTTTATGCCCTGGTTACTGGTTGGGTTGATACCGGGGCTGATAATGGCCGGACTGGCCCGCCGCCAGAAAGTCATCTTGCTGCTGGCGGTTCCGACCTTTATTATCAGCCTGACGTTTGCGCCCCTCTTTTTGCCTCGTTCCAGCGTGGCTTTGGCGGCCGGCGGCTCTTTTAAGGTGATGAGTTATAACGTTTGGGGCCGTAATAAGCATGTGGCTGAGGTAGCTCAAAATATCCGGCAGGAGCAGCCGGATATTTTGCTGCTGCAAGAAGTTACTCCACGTACTGCCAAGGCGTTGACCCCCCAATTAGTTGATCTATATCCCGGCAGCCAGCTCCACTTTGCCTATGATCCGGATATAGGGCAGGCCATTATTAGCCGCTACCCGCTAACGCTGCTGGAAGCAGCTCGCCAAAAGGGGCGGACCCAAAAGGTGAGAGTTGATACGCCGGTTGGCCCCATTGAGGTCTGGAATGTGCATCCTAACGTACCGTTACCCTGGAAGCAACAGTATCAACAAATTGCTGCGCTGACCGAAGATATTAGTGCAGCCGGTGGCCCTTTGATTGTCGGGGGAGATTTTAATACGACGGACCAATCAGAGACATACCGGCTGGTGAACCAACATCTCCAGAACGCTCACTGGGAGGCCGGGTGGGGATTTGGTTTTTCCTTCCCGGCCCACTCGCCTAACTTCAAAGGTGTGCCGGTTCTCACCTCGATCATCCGGATTGACCACATTTTCTACAGCCGGCATTTTTTGGTCCGCAGCGCCCGCACCCTAGAGGAGTCCGGCGGCTCGGATCATTTTCCGGTGGTAGCAAATTTGTCGCTTGTTAAAGGTTAAAAGTTGAAGGTTGTAATGTTCAACCTTCAACTTTCCCTGGAACCCACATACGCTCGGCCAGTTTACCTTCGGCAACGCGCAGCGCGTACTGGCGAAGATTGTTTTCCATTTCTATTTCGCTGCCGAACAGCACTTCTAATTGAGAGGCATAGGCGCGGATGCTGTTAAGCTTGGCTTGAAGATTGTCCTCAGAGAGAAAATGCAATTGGGGTTGCAGGTTGGCTTTCTGTCGGGCGGCCAGCGTGGCATACACTCGTCCCTGGGCAGCAAAACGTGAATTGGGGTCGGCGTAAGGGTAATCCTCATAAAAAGCAATCTGCCAACCCTGCCGCTGTAATTGCCAGGCCGCTGCGTGGATCAATTGATGATCAACGTGGTGGCCAACACCCAGCGGCGCGTAGAGAACAGTATCTTGCCCGGCGGGAACCAGTTCGACAATAGCCTCGACAATCTTTCCGGCCAGGGGCAAGTCATTGGGGTGAACCTGGCCGAAAAGTTCATCGTCGTTGTTATAAAACCACTCCCCTTGATCAGGATGTCCCCGGTAGATGCAGTCAATAAAATTGAGCCGCAAGTAATCGGCCCCCAAAATAGCCATAGCCGCCCGGTCTTCAACCTGGCGAGTGGCAATGGCATCCTCAGGGTTGCCCCAACCGGCATGCTGGGCCTGGGCAAAAGCCGATAATACCTCATCCGCAGGCGGGGAAGCCGCGCAAATCGTGACCACCAAAACCGGCTGCCCGGCCTGGATTTGGTGATGAATCGCCCCACCGCAAGAAAGCGCCGCGTCGTCATAGTGCGGGGAGAGGTAGACGTAGGGGTATGAATCATCCATAGATGTTGTCTCTAACGTAACTCAGGAGGTTACGACTGCTTGCTCCCAAAAATCTCGTAGTAATGGATCGCCGTCTCAATCCCTCGATAGAAATTGGGCAGGTGGAATTTTTCGTTGGGGGCGTGCAGCCGGTCATCCGGCAGGCCAAAGCCCATCATAACCGCCGGGATGTTCAACAGCTTACTGAACAGGGCGACAACGGGGATACTGCCTCCTTCATAGGCGAAAAGCGGACGCTGCCCAAAACCGCGCTCATATGCCTCTGCCGCTGCTTCAATCGCCGGAGTGGAACTGTCAATCAGAGCGGCATCGCCGGCAGATAATTTCTCGACAGATAGTTCCATGGTGGGGGGACTAATCCGGCGAATGTGAGCGGTGAACAACCGGGCAGTTTCTTCGGCATCCTGGTCGGGGACCAGGCGCATGCTTACTTTGGCGCTGGCGGCGGCTGGAATCACTGTTTTTTGGCCGCTGCCGATAAAACCGCCCTTGATGCCATGAATGTCCAGGGTCGGGCGGATGCTTTTGCGTTCGGCCGGGGTGTAATCCTGTTCACCCCACAAGGCGGGCGCACCCGTTTCGGCTAAAATCAGCTCTTCGGTGACCAGGCCGTTGTCCAGGGCGGCTCGCTCGGCGGAGGTCAATTCCCGCACTTTATCGTAAAAACCGGGGATGTTCACCCGTCCGTGTTCGTCGTGGAGGGAGGCCAGCAGCCGGACCATAGCATTGAGCGGATTTTCGACAACGCCGCCATACCCGCCGGAGTGCAAATCATGGCTCGAACCCCGCAACGAAATCTCCATATAGGTCAAGCCACGCACACTCATCACCAACACCGGCGTCTGAGGATCGTGGATATGGGTATCAGAAATCAGGACGGCGTCGGCCTGGAGTAAGGCTCGATGCTCCCGCATAAACTTTTCCAGGTTCGGGCTGCCAAGCTCTTCTTCGCCTTCCAACATAAACTTGAGATTTAAGGGCAGTTGGCCCCCTGTTTTGAGGTAAGCCTCGGCAGCGGCTACCAGGGCGTAAAACTGACCTTTATCATCAGCGGCGCCTCGGCCGAATAGATCATCCCCTTTAACGGTTGGCTCAAAGGGCGGGGTCAGCCACTCGTCAAGAGGGTCAACAGGCTGCACGTCATAATGGCCGTAGATGAGCAGGGTGGGGACGGCGGGGCCGGCGTTGAGCCAATCGGCGTAAACCACCGGATGGCCTGCTGTTGGTAAAACCTTGGCGTTTTGCAGACCAATCTGGCTCAATTTTTGGGCCAGCCACAACGCCGTCCGCTGCATGTCGGGCTGATGTTCCGGGAGGGCGCTAATACTGGGGATACGCAGCAATTCTTGCAAGTTAGCCAGGGCGTCGGCTTGATGCTGCCGGGCATAAGTTAGAGCATTGTTTTTCATAAATACAGGTGGAATCCTTTCGCTGGAATAATTCCGACATCTATAAGCAATTACGTTCCCAGATTATAGCATTTCCAGGGGCAAAGCCCGAATCTTAAACCCAAAATTTGGACAAAGTTTTGGTTTGAAGTATACTTTTCGTTTGTGTGTTTTGGCTATGTTGTTGCCTGTTGTTAGTGGTCCGTTGTCAGTGGCCCAATGTTTTAGCTATAAACGGACTGCGGACCACTGACCATAGGCAAGACAGACATTACCACCTTTCATCGATTCTTGTTTCAAGCGGGGAGTTACTCTTATGCAAGTTTTACTTATTAAAGACGTTGACAATTTGGGCTATGCGGGCGATGTCAAAAAGGTAGCCGATGGTTACGGACGCAACTATCTATTGCCGCGTAATTTGGCGGTTCTGGCCACGCCAGGAGCCTTGAAGCAGGCCGAAACCATCCGCAAGGCGGCCGAACGACACCGAGCGGTTGAAAAGTCCGATGCGGAAGCCATTGCCCACCAACTGGTTGGCCTGGAGCTTTTATTTGAGCGACGGGCCGGTGAAACCGGCAAACTTTACGGCTCGGTCACATCGGCCGATATTGCCGAGGCCATTAAAGCTAAAACCGGCATCGAGATTGACAAGCGCAAGATCGCCCTGCCTGAGCCGATCCGGCAATTGGGCGAGCAGGAAGTACTCGTCAAGCTAATGATCGATGTCACCGCCACCGTTAAGGCCCATGTCCTGCCCGAAGGCGGCATTTTGGAGCGCGAGCGGCTGACCAAGGCCGAAGAGGAACGGCTGATTGTCGAGGCTGAGAAAGCGACCAGCGAAGCCGCAGTAACGGCTGAAGCGTAAGTTTGAGTGTGATTGTGAACAAAACCCGCACTTGTAATTGGTGCGGGTTTTTGGTTTTATAGACCTCAAGAAAAATTTCGCCGGGATCAGGGGATTGGGGGATAAAAAATAAGGAAAAATTCCCCTAACCCCCTAATCCCGGCCCAAATCGGTGAGTTATCTTATTTTTGCCCCGGCCAACGACGCCAAACCGCTTTCAATAAGCCTTTTAAGCCGCCTTCGGCCGGTTGGGCGGCGACAGCCTGTTCCACCGCCGTCCGAAATGAGGCCGGGAGGCCGGGTTGGTCTTTCACCAGCTTGGCCAATTGTTTCAGTTCCTGGCCGGGCAGGCCCAAGACGCGATCCGCCAGGAGCTCCAGGCAGAGAGTTTCTTTTGTCTCGACCAACGCTTTACTCAACCCCACCCAATCGGCCCCATTGGCAGCCTCATAGAGGTCGACAAAAACCCGGCCTCGGCCCGGTCGTAACAACTCGAACGGTTTGACCAGGTTGAGGCGCAAGGCTGTTTCGGCGAACTGGCGATAGGCGGCTTCACCGGCCTGATCCAGCGCTGCGGGCAGATCCTTGTTCGGGTTGCGCCAGTAGGCCAGGGCCAGGCGCAGCAGGTCATGCTCGGCTGATTTTAGCAGCCCGGCCAGCGCCTTCAATTCCGGGGACAGCGGCTTTTTGAACTGTTCGGCGGCGTAACTTTCATACAGATTTTCCAACAAATCGGGTAGAGCAAAACCCTGCCGCAACTGCCGGTAAAGGGGGACGGCGGCGGCCTGATGGTGGAGATGTTCGGCCACCCGCGAAACCAAAGCCGAGGGAAGCTGCTCTCCCACCCGGCCGCGCAGCCGATTTTGTACGGCGGGCGGGTCGGCCTCAAAGATGGCGGTAATCAGTTCCGGTGAAGCCGAATCCAGCCGGGCCGGGCTTTCTTCCCGGCCTTCCAGCCAGGCGCTAATGGCCCAGGCGTCATCTCGCTCCCGGACAAGCGCGGCCAACTGCCCGGCTTCGATAGCCGCCAGCGCCCACCGCTGGTAGGGCGTGTCCGGCTGAGGGGAGATATGGCCCTGGATGTGCCGCAGCCGGGCTTCGACCAAGGCGAAATTAAACCCGGCCGGCGGCTCCGGCAGGCCAATCGCCCAGAAATAGGTCGCTACCAGGTTACAGCGGTAAAAGTAGGTATCAAAGGTGCAGCCAGGCCGGGCGATGGCCGGTACAAACAGCAAAGCCGCTTGCAGCGCGCTTTCAATTTGAGCGGGTTCGCCGGCAACAGTGATTGCCTCGCGGTTGCCGGCCTGCCGGTTGGCCTGCAAAGCCAGCAGGGCCAGCTTTTTCAACTCCGGCGCGGGCCAGGCTTTGGCCGCTTCGATCTCACAGTCAGGTTCCGCCGGTAATTCCAGGGTGACGGCAGGCAAGTCGCCGGTTTGAAAATTGCCCTGGGCCAGAGCTTCCGCTACGGCAGTGATAAAACGAAAACGGCGGAAAACGCGAAAGGGGTCGGCCTCGAATTCCGCCAGACTGTCCGGAGCAAAAACCAGACTGTGGGCCAGGTAACGTCCCTTGCGGCCCAGTTGGTCCGGCTCGGGCAGGACCACAATTTGGGCCACCACGCCTTTACCGCCGGCCAGGGTGAAAAAGAGGCGCTTCACCGGCTCCACCTGGGAGGGGAAATAGAGCAGGCGGCCCTCCATTTCAGACACTTCGGCTTCGCTCAAACCGGCGCGCGTGTAGAAAAGGGTCTGAAAGCCGCCCCGCCGGTGGGGCGACTGCTCTCTTTCGACGTTACTGTAAATATGCTGCCAGGCGTGAATAGGGGGCATAGGTAGCTCTCCTTCGTAAATAGACCGCTGACGGCAGACCGCCGACCGCCGAAAGACATTTTCGTTATCGGTGGCGTGCCATAAGTTCGTGAATACTCCTGTAGGATAACTTACTCGATGTAGCGCACTTTCTCCCGATCCGCCAGGTACCACTCGCCCCGGCGGATGAGGCGGAAACCGAAGTAGGGCAGGCGCTCGCCGGGCCGGAGGGGCTTGATTTCGTGGTTGAGCGGGTCCCATAGATTGGGGTGGAAATCGGGCCGGGGCGCGCCCAAGCCCACCCAACTGCGCTCGTGCCGCACCCACTCGACCAGCCCGCCGCGCATCAGCGAAATATCCAGCAGCAGGTGGCTGAGCATCTGCCGGGTAAAGCCGGCCAGGATGGCTCCGGCGGGGCTATCGGCCAGTTCGGCGGCCAAATCGTGCCGGGGCAGCGAGACGTGCTTCAGGGCGGTATGGATGGTCCGCCACTCGGCCACGGTCGGCAGATCAAAGCCCTGGCCCAACCAGCGGGCAAACGCCTGGGCTTCGGCGGGCAGGATGCCGGTGACAAAAAGCCGCTCCCGTTCTGCGGCGGTAAATTTAGTAGGGGCAACCGCCGGGTTGAGCGCCAGCAGTTTTTTATAGCGGGCCTGCTCCGGCGGGCCGGAGTCCGCCACAAATGGCTCAAACTGCTGCCTGGTAACCGGCAGCAGGTGCATTTCCAGGCCCAGGTCTTCCAGGGCCAGGAGGGGGAAGTTGGTGCGATCAAAGGTGAGGAGCATGGGTTATTACCTCTCCAAACATACTCTCCAAAATCCGCAGCGTATTCTCGGACAATTGGCAAACCGGGGCGACGAGGCAGGGTAGCTGCAAATAGCGAGCCTGCCGGAAAGGATCGGTATCATTGCCCATCTGCACGGCGAAGCGTTCCACTTCTTCATCGCCGGCTTGCGCAATCTCTACCCGGTCGAAATCAAACAAGGTCTGGCGGACCAGCCAATTAATCCGAATTTGGTCATTCTGTGTCGTCCACTCTTCGGTCATGGCGGCGTCCAGCACCGCCACGGCTTCGCCGTCAAAAATATCGCGGCTTTGGCGGCACAACCGGCAGCCGTAATAAGTCATAGGCGTATCGAGGGCGATAGAGATCGTATAGGCTTGACAGCGGGCGAGACAACGGAGACACAGCGGGCGAGCCTTCGTTTCGGCCAAACGAGCCGTCGTTTCCTGCTCGATACTTTGCAGCAGCCAGACCGCCACGCGCTGCCAGGAGCCGTCTTGATCGCCGGTTAGCTCCAGCAAAGGGGCAACGGCCTCTGCCCCCAGCGTCACCAGGGCCTGGCGAGCGATGAACCGTTTTTCCCAACCCCGGTGGTTCAACATGGTGATATAGCCGGCCGGCGAGGCCGGTGAGGCCAGCTCATCTGTCAGTTGCGCCAGCAAATTGCCCCACTCCCCGGCAGGATCATCGGCTTGCAGCAAAGCATGCTTAACTTCGGTCAAGAGCGGCCGATTTCGCCACCAAAAACACCAGGCGCGATAACCATATTGTTTGAAATTAGGCTTATCCATCCCAAGCAGCGCCCCTAAACCCACCCCCAGGCCGGCGCTGGCCCAACAGATGACCATATCCGTAGCTGTCAGCGCTTCTCCCGGAAAAAAGCGCAAGCTAACTAAACCCAATAGGGGCCAACTCAGCAGTCCTAAAGCCAGGCCAAGGCTTGCTCCTCCCAACAAGCCCAGGGCCAATCCTGCCACAACCATGTTTGAACTTATGAAAAGGATGACTATCAGCCCTAAAAGTAAGACTTTGAGTAACCAGCCCGAATCTTTCAAGACGTTATTTGGGGTGAGGATAGCCAGCCAACTGCGCATCAAGAGGGGTTTACTCAGCCACCAACCGGACAAGGCGCCGCTTAAGCCGCCCAACCAGCCAAAAAGGTCAGGCTTCGCCGGGAAAAACAGCACATCAATCAACAAACCTGCTAGAACGCCAAATAGGGTTGTAACCAGGGTAAAAATGAGTCTATGGCTACGGTTGAGTGAGGTATCGCCAATCAGGAGAAACAAGTGGCCGGCATATTCTTCATCCTCGCAGTTACGCCACTCATGCCAGAGAATATCCTGCCACTTGAACGCCCAATCGCCCTGTAGTGAGGGTTGATTCTTGCTATGAGGTGGTTTGTTCATTCCATCACCTGACTTTGTTCAACTAACCCAAACGTGTGCTGTAGAATCCGCTGCGTATTTTCCGACAACCGGCAAGCCGGGTCGACGAGGCAGGGTAGCTGCGAATAGCGAGGCTGCCGGAAAGGATCGGTGTCGTTGCCCACCTGCACGGCGAAGTGTTCCACGTCCTCATCGGTGGCCTGGATGATCTCAATCCGGTCAAAGTCAAACAGTGACCGCCGAACCAGCCAATTGATTCGTAGCGTGTTATGCTGTTGGAGTTGAACCTCGGTCCAGGCTGTATCTAAAACGGCCACTACCTGGTTGATCTCCTCCAAAAACTCCCGGCTCTGACCGCAAGCGCGGCAGCCGTAGTAGGTAAAAGAGACGCCCCAGGCCAGGTCGAGCGAGTGAGCGCCAAAGCGAGTTAAACAACGAGGGCATAAAAGTTGGTCCAGACGCCCGGCAAAACGATAGGTTGTTTCTTGTTCTATATAGGTGAGCAGCTCCAACGCTGTTGGTTGTAACGGGTGGGATGCATCGGCGGCAATATGGCGTAAAGGCTCTGCCGCTTCTCCGCCCAGGGCCACCAATGCCTGCCGGGCCAGCGAGTAATCTGCCCAACTGGGGTTTTGTAAGGCCGCAATCAGTGAGTCAGGCTGGTTTGATTCAATCATAGCCGGGTTGGTCCAGTTTATCGCGCTCTAATCGTTTGCCCCGTTCAACCAATTCTTCCAGCGGTGGATAAGTTTCTCACTGCCGGAGAAGGATTTTTCCATAATCCAGAGCAGCGGGTCGAGGATGCGGCGGGGCACGATGGCAACGGCCAGCCGGCCAGCCTGGGGTTCCGTGCCCAGGGCCGAAATAATAGAGAAGTTGATACTTTTGAAGTTAGCCTCGGCGGCATTGATAAACTCGTGGGCCTGTAACTCCTGCTCGGTAAACGCCAGCAGCCGGTTCGAGACGTGCTCCATACGCTCCATGTAGCCCTCGGTCTGGCAGAGATCGTCCACCGAACCTTCAACCAGGTAGGTGGTCAGGTCGGACCAGGTTGGCCCGAAACGTGAGGCCAACTGGTCGGCTTTGGTGTAGACCACGATCAAATGCTGATTTTCCGGCCGGCCGCCCAACTCGCGCAGGCCGACGACGTAGGTATTCAACAGTTGCTGCATCCCGGCGCGGGGGTCCTCTAAATCGGGGGTGCTGACCAGCAGCATGGCGGTTTCAGCCCGGTACACAAAACCGGCAAACTGGACCAGTTGGGTTGGCTTTTCAAAACACTCGCCGCCGGTATCAAAGAAGAGCAAGGTACAGTTGGGGTGCATCGGCACGCCTTCGGCCCGGATCATGGTGGGGCGGGGGAAGTTCTTGGGGGTTGAGTCGGGCAGCGCCCCGCCTTCTAGCAGGCGGGCATTGCCGTAGACGGTATCCAAACTGTCCTCATTCAAGCCCATGGTAAAAAAATCGGGCCAGTCACGGGCCAGGGTGAGCTTCTTGAGGGTATAAAACAGGGCCGCAAAATAGACGGTTTTGCCATGCTGGCGAAAACCGGTCGCACTGACCACCACCGGCCGGTATTTGGCATAATCTTGCACATACAAGGCCGGGGCCTGCTCCTTACAATCGGGGCATAGATAGATGGAGGCAGGGCTGCCGGGCAATTTTTTGGGTTTGAACTTTACGTCGGCTAAACAAAATGGGCAGAGCATGGAGAACCTCGTTAAGGTGGTACCATAAAACGTATTTGGAAATATGATAAGAGTCAACTCAACCAAATAGATGTAGGCTGAGTACAAAAATTCGTATTTGGAGAAAGGTGCAGATGGGCAGAGCCAATCTTAGCTATCACACCCTTCGATACAGCCTCAGTTTCACTTCGGCTTACTCAGGGTGCGATATACCTATGCGCATCCTGAGTAGCTCGAACGAAGTGAAGAGCGTATCGAAGGGTGCGTTACTGCCACTTGAGCACTAAGAATTACTGCTGCGCCAGCGCCTCAAGCACTGCTGCGTGCAGGAGACCATTAGTGACAACCACGCCACGATTGTGGAGCATTTTGCGGCCGCTGGCAAAGTCAAGCGGCCGCCCGGACATATCGGTCACTCGTCCACCGGCTTCTTCGACAATCAACGCGCCGGCGGCGTGATCCCAGATATTCTCCCGGTAATTGGGTGTCCCGGGTGAGGGCAGCCGCAGGTACAGGGCAGCGTCGCCGCGGGCGACGATACCATATTTAACCTGGCTGTCCAGCCGTAACGAGGGGCGGGTGAGGCCTATCGCCTGGGCGATAGCCTCCTGGCGAGCCTGGTCGCCGTGCGCCGCCTCGAAGCTTTCGGCAAAGCGCATCCCGGCTTTATCCATCTCTCCGGCGACGTGAATAGGTATAAACGAGTCACCATGCAACGGGGCCATAGCTGCCCCCTGGCCGCGCACAGCAACAAAGATTACCCCGGCCAGGCTGCCAGGATCATCCAGATGCAAAGGCAGGGCCGGACAGGCCAGCGCCCCCACTTTGACCTGGCCCTCTTCGATCAAGGCCAGGGCAATGGCGTATTGGTCGTTACGCAAAAAACCCTTGGTGCCGTCAATAGGGTCCAACGTCCAGAATCGCCGGGCGACAGAACCTCTGCCAATGTCAATCCAGCGGCAGATGTCTGATGGGGCAGCCTTCGGCAGAAAGCGCTGCACGTACTGAGTCACCTGGACCAGTTTGGCCTCATTCCCTGGTTGCTGCAAAGCCGTGGAGTCTTCCTCGCCCACAATCGGGTCGTCAGGGAAAAGGGTCGAAAGTTGCCGGCAAATCAGGGCTTGCGCTCCAAAGTCGGCGATGGTGACAGGGCTTTTATCATCTTTCTGGAGCGAGTCACGGCCAACCTTATCGGCGCGAACAGCCATGCCCAATTCAGCCGCCCTGGTAACGGCCTCAACAGCGACTAGCTTTTCCTGGGTATAGGTCACCAAGAACTCCTTATAAATGGCTTTGCCGGAATCCAAAAGCTTTGCTTTTGGACTCCATTTCTATCTTATTACGTTTTACGCATTGGATTGTAATGTTTTTGACAAATTCTGCCAGTTTTTAGAGGGATCTCACTTTTTTTGCCGCAGGGGTAGCACAACGTGGAAATGACTACCGGGACAGGTTTTTTCGTCGTAACCTTCGCTCTCGACCCAGATTTGGCCGCGATGGACTTCGACGATGCCTTTGGCAATAGCCAGTCCCAGCCCCGGTCCCGCGCCTTTAAAAGTGGTTTTGCCGGTAGAATGGAGGGCCAATTCGCCGGTTTGGTAGAACTTGGTAAAAATCAGTTCGTGGAATTTAGGATCAATCCCAATGCCGGTGTCGCTGACGATGATTTCAAGGCCGGGGAAGGGATAATCTGGCCTGCTATCCAGGCAGCGGCCCATCACGGTAATCTTACCGCCATCGGGGGTGTACTTGATGGCATTGATGATAAGATGATAAAAAACTTTTTGTAAAGCATCGGGATCGGCCGTCACCGAGGGCAGGTCGCTCATATCGGCGATAATCAGAGCTTGTTTTCTTTCAGCCAACGCATCTTTGAGACTTTGGGCTACCAGCTCAATCACCGAGCCAATCGCCAGCGGCTCCGGGTAAAGTTCGAACATCCGCCCATCAATTTTGGTGATGTCAAGCATACTGGTGATGATTTCTTGCAAGCGCATGGCCCCGATATGAATCCCGGCGACCAGTTCCAGGCGATAGGTATTTTCTTTGATGTGCGAGTCGTTCAACAGCATCTTACTGTAGCCCCGCAGGACGGTGATCGGGGTGCGCAGTTCGTGGGCGGCAATGTTGATAAAATCAGCTTTGGTGCGATCCAGGCGCTCCAGTTGGTCGTAAGCCTCCTGCACAGCTACGGTCCGCTCCCGGACCATATCTTCAAGCTGTTGGGTAAAGCGGAAGATTTTATCATACAGGCGCGCGTTTTCCAGGGCGAAGGCAGCCTGCCCGGCAAATGTGGCGGCCAATTTGACGTCGTCGCCACCAAAGGCGTCGGGCGCTTCCCGCACCAGGGAAAGCATGCCAATGACCTGGTCAAAACGGGTCAGCGGCACCCCCAGCCAGGCGCGAGCCTGGGGTAGATACTCTACATATTGCCAATCAGGCCGCTGTTGAAGGTCTGGGATGACCAGGGGCTGGCGAGTATGGTAGATTTGCTGAAAAACATCGTCGTCTTTGATGGCAATCCTGAGTTGTAACGGCTGGACCATGTCGGGAAAACCTTTAGCGGCGACAATTTCAAGCTCGCCCTTGTTTTGTAACATCACGGCCGCCCGATCGTAGGGGACTGTTTTGGCCAGATGTTCCAGGATAAGGTCGAGTACCTCGGTCAAGTCAAGGGTTCGAGAGAGGGCATGACCCACTTCGTAGAGCGTTTCGGCCAGATAGCGGCGGGCTTTTTCGCTCTGGTAAAGAGAGGCATTCTGAATGGCAATTGCTACCTGGTCGGCCAGAGATTGCAGCACCGGCAGGTCATCAAGGCGAAAGGCTGCGGTTTGATTACTGCGGATGTCGAGGACGCCGAGCATGATCTTACCCATCATCAGGGGCAGTGATAACTCCGAGCGAGTTTCAGGCACACCTGCTAAAGGAACATAGCGACTATCTTGGGCTACATCATCAATCCGCGCCAGACGGCGATTCTTGGCCACCCAGCCGATGATGCTCTCTTCGTCTACCTTCAGCCGGAAGCCGGTCTGTCGTAAGGTTTGCCCGGCCTCCGTACCGGCCTGAGCCGTTACGTAGTCGCCGCTTTCATCCAGCAGAAACACCCCCACGTAATCGTAGCCATAAAGCGTTTTGATTCGTTCAGCCACCCGGTAGAGGAGGGTGCTGAGGTCCAGGGTGGAGGTAATATGATGCCCAACGGCGATACTGGTTTCCAATTGGCGGTAACGAAAGTTGAGTTCCTCGGTTCGTTCGTAGACCCTGTTTTCCAGGTTGGCATACAGGCCGGCTAACTGGGCCGCCGTATTGTTGAAAACCTGGCTCAGATGACCCAATTCATCCTCGCCGGTCTGAGGGATTTCATGGCGAAATTCGCCTCGGGCCAGCGCTTTAGCTCCGGCGTCCAGGCGAGCCAGGGGCTGGGCAATACTGCGAGTCACAATAAAGCCCAATGTGCCGGCGGCCAGCAAGGTCAACAGGCTGGCCACGACAATAGTGATCAGGGCCTGTTGTTGCACCTGCTCCATGCGGGCCAAAGCGGTTTGTTGTTCAACGCTGACATCGGCATCAATCCCCGCAACCAGTTCTTTGGTAGTCCGGCTAACTCGTTCCAGGTCGTCAATCAGACATAACTGCACTGAAACCCAATCATTGTTCTGCGCCAGGGCAATCATAGTATCCACCTGGGCGGGCACCGATGTTTTAATACTTTCCAATTGTTCGATTTCTGGAGCGTGGCGAGGGGGCGGGCCTAAAGTGGTAATGGCATTATCTATATTTTGGACAAAATCATCCCGTAACTGAGTTGCCGCCTGGGTAAAGGGAGTTGCTTCACCACGAGCCAGGGCTAAACGGTTCAACTTATCCTTGAGGCTCAAAACATTTGTGTGAACCCGGAGAACGGCCGCCACCTGGGTATCCGCTCGGTGGAGACGTTGAGCCTGGGCCTGGATTGTATTCAACTGCCACAAACCGACGGCAGCCGTCAGAAACATCAGTAACAGGATGATGGCAAAAGAGAACGCCAGGCGCGGGCCAATCTTCATTCGTCGCATGGTATTACTGCAATCTCTGGTCAGGTGAACTTAGAACCAGTATACCATATTTTGCGGCGAGCCATCTGAGTATTTGGTACTATACGGTTGAACCAAAGGGGGGAATAAAAGATCAGAGGAGTGCAAAAGTACACTTTTGCACTCCTGAATTCGTAACTGCTCAGCCAACCCTATATCTCTGCAACCCTGACCACCGACCGTCGACCGCTGACCGCCGAAAAGACGGGTTACAGAGCGAATTATGGCGGTCCCCTAGGGGGAGGCGAGGCGCTCTCGGCGGTCTGCCGTCAGCGGTCATGTAGCTCATTGAGGCTGATGGCTGAGTAGGTACTTAGTCGCCGCCCAGGAGGCTACCTAACACGCCGCCGACGTTGCTGCTGCTTTCACCGGTTTTTAGCCTGGCCCCGGCCAGGATACGGTCGGCCAGCCGTGACAGTGGCAGGCTTTGTAGATAGACGGCGCCAGGGCCGGTCATCTTGGCTAAAAAGAGGCCCTCGCCGCCAAAGAGGGCATTTTTAAAGCCCCCCACAAATTGGATGTCATAATTCACAGACGGCGCAAAAGCGACCAGGCAGCCGGTATCAACCCGGAGTGTTTCACCCGCGGCCAACTCTTTTTGGACGACCATGCCGCCCGCGTGGACAAAAGCCAGGCCATTCCCTTCCAATCGCTGCAAAATAAAGCCCTCGCCGCCAAAAAGGCCGGCCCCGATACGCTTGGTAAAAGCCACTTCAATTTCGATACCTTGAGCAGCGCACAAAAACGAGTCCTTTTGACACAAAAACCGTCCGCCCAATTGCCCCAAATCGAGCGGAATGACCCGGCCCGGATAGGGCGCCCCAAAGGCGACCCGGCTCTTGCTTCGGCCGCTGTTTACAAATGAAGAGATAAAAAAGCTGTCGCCGGTGATCATCCGCTTGAAGCCCTTAAACAGACCGCCTCCGGTCGAGGTCTGCATTTGGATCCCATCTTCCATGTAGACCATCGCGCCAACTTCGGCCCGGACACCCTCACCGGGGTCCAGTTCAATCTCAACAAGCTGGAGGTCTTCGCCATAGATTTTGTAATCAATGATATCAGCCATGTTAACATCTCCTTTATCAAATGATACACTTTTGGCGTTTGAAGTGCAACCTGGGGCAGTCAAGTAAGCGCCCCCCTCATCCGTTCCAGGGCCTCGGCAAGGGTGGTCCGGGTGCAGCCGAAATTAAGCCGAACAAAACCCTCGCCGCCCTGGCCAAAATGACTACCGTCGTTAAGCGCAACCCTGGCTTGCTTCAAAAAGAAGTTGAAGGGGTCGCCTTCGATACCGGTCTCACGGCAGTCGAACCAGGCCAGATAAGTGGCCTCGGGTATGGTGGTCCGCAAGCTGGGCAGATGCTCCCGCACGTAATTGACCAGAAAATCGCGGTTAGCCGTCAGGTAGGGCAGGAGTTCTGCCAGCCAGTCCGCGCCATTACGATAAGCAGCGAGGGCAGCAGTATAGCCTAAGATATTAACCCGGAGGCCCATCGTTTCGGACACAAGGGCCAGGCGCCGGCGCAAGTCGGGATTGGAGACAATGGCGACGCTGCATTTCAAACCGGCAATGTTAAAGGTTTTGCTGGGAGCGATCAAAGTGATGCAGCGGTCGGCAATTTCCGGCGAGAGTGTAGCCACAGGTATGTGGCGAACGTTATCGAGCAGCAAATCACAGTGAATCTCGTCGGAGCAGATAACCAGGTTGTGGCGCAGGCAGATTTCCGCCATCTGGGCCAGTTCCTCATGGGTATAGCTACGCCCCACCGGGTTGTGCGGATTGCACAGAATAAATAGACGGGTCTGGGGGGTGATGGCAGCCTCAAATCCCGCGTAATCTACCTCGTAACGGAGCACCTGGCCATCACGGCTAAAGGCCAATTCGGCTACATCCAATGCCCGGTCGTGGTTAACCGGCGCTTTCAGAAAGGGTGGGTAGACCGGGGTTTGCACCAGCACACCATCGCCAGGTTGGCCAATCGCCCGGCTGACCACATTGAGGCCGGTAACCAGGCCGGGCAAAAAGAGCAGTTGATCCGGGGTGACGGCCCACTGGTATAGGCGGTGCATCCGCTCGCAAATTACCTCATACAATTCCTGGGTTGGCCGTCCATAGCCAAAGACTCCGTGCGCCACCCGCTCCTGCAAAGCGCGAATGACCGGTTCGGGCGAGGCGAAATCCATATCCGCCACCCACAGCGGCAGTACATCCGGGCCGTAATCATTCCATTTGTAACTGTCTGTACCCCGCCTTTCGATGGGCTGGTCGAAGTTGTAAGTCATTGCTCATTCCTTCAAACTAATTTCAAACTTATTTGTGTTATACTTTACACCATTAAGGGTTTTCTCAAAAATTGTCACCGAAGTGTGATTGGGAAAATTTTCACTTTTGTGTTAAGATGGGGCCGAATTACAATCGAACAAATTTTGATATAACAGCGTAGAGGAACCCGGCTTTTTTAGTGAAGATGCTAAAAACCAAGTTTCTAAAGTAAAACCCCTGTGTGGGTTTGTGAGTGGAGTGATAAAACGTGTTTTTTGATCCAATAGCCCTGCCGAGTCAGGTCATTTTCCCCCTGGGCATTGCGGCAGTTTACGTGGCGTTGTGTTTATATGTGCTGGCCAGCCGCAAACCGGAAAATGTAGTAGACCGTTTAGTACTGGTCTACTTCCTCCTGACTATCCTGTGGAGTCTTGAACTGGTAGCCGGATTTAGTAACCTGCCTACCTTGCAGCTTTGGCCTGGCCTGGCCTGGAAGCAGTTAATGGCCTACGGCCTGATTATTCTGGGTGTAGTTTATTGGAACCTGGCCCATGCCTTTTTGTTTAATGCCTGGAAGGTGATCTGGAGTTGGATAGCCGGCCTGGTTGGTCTAATTTTGGTGGTGGTGTTTGATTCAGGCTGGCTGGTTGTCCCGTCCGAATTCTTTGCCTGGAGTAACGGTTCAATACAGGCAAATAATCTCGGCCTGATTTTGAGTGTAGTCTGGTGGGGCTTTTTTATGAGCCAAGCTGCCCTGGCCGCTCTTATCCACGCTTCTCGGACACCCAGCCTGGCGCATCGCAACCGGATCCAATATTTGTTTGTATCTACCGTTCTCTTGACGGCCGGCTTCGGCCTATACCTGTCGTTGGAGGAACCTCTCTGGACGGTAGGCATGATTTTAATCGGCGTGGGCGGCGCTTTAACCTCCTACACCGTAGTGGTTGAGGACCTGCTCGACCTGGGCACAGGTGTACGGCGAGTCATTAGCGCCCTGGTGGTAGTCCTGATAACAGTGTTGGTTTATCTGGTTGGAATTATTGTGGTTGGGACACTTTTGGGGGATTTTCTCGACAAGGCCCCCGTTGGTTATATTGACCGGAACTTGACTATTGTCGTGGTGACGGCGGTGCTGCTCACGATTGTTTATGCGCCGCTTCGCCAACTCAGCCAATACCTGACCAATCGTTTACTCTTTGGCCAGCACTATGATTTTGAGGAAGTCATCCACGGTTATACCCAGCTTATCAGCAACCGGCTTTATCTGGGCGAACTCAGCAACGTGGCTATGGGCCATATCAACCGGGTGTTAGGTCTGAACCGCAGCGCCTTATTTATTTTGGACTCCGAGACGAATGAGCAGCTACACCTGCGCACCCTGCCCGCAGCCGGTACCAACGGCATTCCTAAAACTATCTCGCTCAAAAAAGACACTCCGATTACCCATCGCCTTATCACCGAACGGCGCCCTCTGTCCCAATATACCATCGATATTTCCCTTCAGTTCAGAAGCACGCCGGAGTATGATCGCCAAACCTTAAAGGCTTTGAATTATGAATGGTTCATTCCCATTCTCAGAAATGATCAGCTTATTGGCATTTTTGCCCTGGGTGCTAAAAAATCAGGCCGCCCCTACAGCGCCCAGGATATGCGCTTGTTGACAACCATGACCGAGCAGACCGCCCTGGCCCTGGAAAATGCCACCTTGTTTGACGGTATGCAGCGTAATCTGGAAGAAATGACCCGCATGAAAAATTTAATGGGCAATGTCTTTGATAGTATGGACAGCGGCGTTATTACCACCGACATCCTCGGCCAAATTACACTTTACAACCAGGCAGCGGCTTCTATTTTGGCCGTGCCGACGGATGGCTGCATCGGCAAACCCTATACGGAAGTATTACTCGCTCTGAACAACACCATTTTTCCGAACCTGGTCACCAATGTGGCCCGGCGGGAGAGCCACTACAACGATTACGAAATCATCTCAGACCTGCCCGGTCGAGGTAAGGTTAACCTCAGCCTGAACCTGGCCCCCCTCAAGGACGGCCAAGATCAGACCCAGGGCGTGACGATTGTGGTCGACGACGTGACCGAAACCAAGCGGCTGCGGGCTGTTCACGATATGTTCCGGCGTTATGTCTCCCCGGCGGTGGTGGATCGTTTACCCTCCAACCCGATTGACCTGCGCCTGGGCGGGCGCCGCCAGAAAGTTAGTATCCTGTTTGCCGATATTCGGGGTTTTACGGCCTTTGGCGAAAATTTATCCCCGGAAGATTTGGTCGATACTTTGAACGAATACTTATCGATTGCCGGAAGCTCAATTTTGATGTATGAAGGTACGCTCGACAAATTTGTGGGCGATGCGATTATGGGCATCTTCAACGCGCCCCTGGAGCAGCCCGATCATGTATTGCGGACGGTGCGGGCTGCCGCCGCTATGCAGCGAGCCATTGCCGAGTATCACAAAAGTATCGGCCTCGAAAAAAGACTGGCCTTTGGCGTCGGCATCCATACCGGCGAGGCCATCGTCGGCAATGTGGGCCTGGCTGACCGGATGGATTATACCGTCATTGGCGACACGGTGAACCTGGCCAAGCGTCTGCAAGAAAACGCGCCGGGCGGCAAAGTACTCCTCAGCGAAACGGTTTACGAAACCGTCAAAACCTCCATCAAGGCCACACTTTACAAAGAAATGCGGGTCAAGGGGCGGCAGCAGCCGGTCAGGACCTATGAATTAATTTACGCCTGATGGAGCAGATACGGGTGGTATGCTGCCGGAATCACCGGTATCTCGCCCACCGGGGTCTGGCGCATCACCTCAATCGCTTCGGCGGGCAAACGCATCAGCCGAGTCACGATAGCCCTGCCCTGGGCCGGGTCTCTGGCGGCGATAGCATCGATCAACTGATTCAAAAAATCAGCCTCTATTTTTATGACCGTTTCGGGTGGGGACTCATCTCCCTGCCAGTTACGCAAATTTCGTAACTGCAAGAGCGGCTGAGCTAACTGCTGAAAAACGCGGTTGTGCGTGGCCGCCAAGATTGCCTGCTTAACCGGCCGGTAACTGGCCATCAATTGTTCTAGCTCTACCTGTGGAGTTTCCTCCTTATCCCCCCAGGTAACCTGGTGCTGGGCGAAAACCTCCAGGTAGGCCGCCGCCAGGCGACGTATCTCGGCGATTTCCTCATCGGTGGCATAGGTCGCCGCCAGAGCAATCACTTCGGGAAAAATAACTTGCTCAAACTGCTCGACATCCCACACGCTCGCCCCGGCCCGGCGCAGGGCCAGTAAAAGCGCCTGGCCGAAGGCTTCATTTTGGGGTTGGGTGACAAAGACGCCCCGCCCTTGTCTAACCTCGACCAAGCCCTGGGCCATCAAAATGCGGGTGGCGTCGCGCACCACCGCCCGGCTGACCCCAAACTGCTCGGCCAATTCAGGCTCTATGGGTAGGGTTGCCCCACTCTCCAATTCGCCGGACAGGATTAGCTCCCGAATCGTCTCGGCCATCTGCTCGGCCAGTGTTTGTTTTTTTATAGGTTTTGGAGACAAAGGTTTTTTGGATATCGCCATTGCTCTGATGCGCCTCACTTATTTTTCTGGCAGATACACCCTCCATCATACCACTAAAACTACGCTCTTGATAATCAGGGCTAACTCGGTGATCCATCTCGTGCAAGGCCGGGCTAAAAATTTGCCCCACTGTTACCAGGAGATAACAGGAGGCAATGACGGCCAAGGTCACAGTCAGGGTCAGACGCTCGACCAGGTAGCCCGCCAGCACCATCCCCAGGGGAGCAGCCACGAACGCTACCGCCATCGTTATCCCACCCACCCGTCCCCGCAGCTCAGCCGGGGTCCGTTCCTGGAAAACGGTCATTAACAAGGGATTAATCGGCCCGGCGGCCACACCGGTGAAGAATAGAGCGACCAGGGCAATGGGAAAAGGCGGGGTTGTTGTTAGCACCCAAAAGGGCAGCCCGACCAAAATGAACGAAGTGATATAAGTCATCCGTCTCGGCAGCCGAGGCCCGATTATCCCGAAGAGCAAACCTCCCATAACCGCTCCCGCCCCCAAACCGGATAGAAGGAGTCCTAACGCGGCGGCGCTGCCATAAACTTGCCTGGCATAAACCGGCATAACGACCGCAAATAACGGCGAGTCCAGAAAGTTAGTGACAGCGACGGTGATAATCACGGTCAAAATCAAACGAGAACGGCGGACAAATTGTAATCCCTCCTTTAATTGAGTGAAGTAAGAGGTAGTCGGGTTCGTTTTGGCGTTCCCAGCCGGCACAACCAGAGCAAATAAGAGCGCCGAGACGGCAAAACTGGCCGCGTCGAGCCAGAGCACGTGGCTGCTGCTCAAGAGGGCAATAAGCACCCCGGCCAGCGCCGGGCCGACCAGGGTGGCAAAACGATTAATGGTTTGCTGCCAGGCGTTGGCCCGTTCCAACGGCGCCCCCGCCATGGCGGCTAAATCGGGCAGCAAAGCCTGGCGAGCCGTATGGCCCGGCGCATCGAACAAGGCGCTTAAGAAGACCAGGAGAAGGAGCTGCCAAAAGTGCAAGCCGGCGGTGGTATATAGCAGCGGGATCATAGCTACGGTGACTCCACTGGCTAAATCCGAGAAGATGCTCATGCGCCTATGGCCCAAGTGGTCAACCACCGTCCCCCCAAAGAAGGCCGCCACTACCGCCGGGAAAGCGGTGAAAAAGCCCACCCAGCCGGTTTTGGCCGCGCTGCCCGTTGTTTCCAGCACAAACCACGGCACGGCCATCATGGTCAAATTGTTACCAATCATTGAAATGGCGTTAGCCGTAAAAAAGATATAAAGCGGCAAGCGTTTCATTACGATCCTATTCATATGGTCATCATATGATATGATTATACCTTGATAATAGTACAAAAATTGAATTTTGTCAAGGGGTTTTAAATTGGCCTCTACTATTGATGAGGCAGGGGCGGAAGTTGCCACCCAACAAAAAATGAGTTACGCTTGCGTGAGGATTCTTTTAACCCTTATTTCAGATGGGAATCATTAGATTTATTTATCGCCGGAGCAGTTGGTGGATTTCTAAGCATTTTTCTGGCGAGATTTCTAAAACCCTCTTGGTTGCGATGGTTAGAGCGAGAACATGGGAAAATCCTACAATTATAATCAATAATAATCCGCACGTCCAGTGACAAATGTCACAATTTTTTGTAAGGGGTTACCAATGTCATTAAGTTAGCGGACCGGTTTGTAGGTCATAGCAAACCTTTTGGGTTTAATCGACTTCTTGCGGGGATACTTTCGGTCAGGTCGGATGGGTTCAATGATGTGGGTCATCACTTGCCACAGCCGGTCCAAGATGGTTGAGATAGCGGGCTGCTGAAACAGGGACCACGAAAGACACGAAGGGTACGAAAGGCGCGAAAAGGGTTTCGCGCCTTTCGCGCTTTTTCGCCCCTTCGTGGTCCAACCCTTACCGTCGCCGGGCGAGTGCTGTACGATGCCTTCGGCGGCGGCCTGACCACGACCCTGTGGTTTAAGATGCTTCGGGCGGTCCCTGCTTTTCTCCTCGTTAGGGTTTGGTTGAATTCAACGCTCAACAGTGAAGGTGCGAGAGTACGCCATTTACCGCTGGCGCTGGTGGAACAGAAAAAATGGAACACAGAGACGTCACAGAGTTCACAAAGAATCTCTGAGTTCTCTGTGTCTTCTTTGTGTTCTGATCTGAAAATAGAATGTTTTCATCCTGGGCTAGTCCCGCCTCAGCTTTTTTCGTTTTTTATCCCGGCTGCTCCGCCAGGGCCACAAGCGCCGCCCGCAACGTCTGTACCGTCTCCTGTTGGGCCGGGTTCAGCGTCCCGGCTTGCAGCGCATCCACCATCGCCAGAAGGTGGCCGGGAACGATCGCCGCCGGGAAGTCTCGCCCGAATCGAAGCGATTTTCGATGTTGGTCATCGCCCGGTAAAAACCGTTGACAATTGTGCTGCTAGAATCACTGATAGCACTGAGGGGAATGATGACGCTGAATTTTTCAGTGCTGTGACCACTTGCGCTTTGATGTCGCCTTTGCCGACGATAGCTCCAGACGCATCCACTGCATTCTGGCCGCCCACATAGATCGTCTTCGTCGAGCCGGTTACGACGATGACATTGGTAAAGGCTGGATTCTTTATCAGCCCGGCAGGATTTAGGTGCTGGACAATACCTTTTTCAGACATCATTTCCCCCCATATTTCTTTTTTAGTTACAGAATTTACCTTTAACTCAGTTGGCGAATAACCGCTACCACCCGGCCCTTGATGTCAACCTGATCGGCATCGACATAGATGGGTTCCATCGTTTGGTTTTCCGGCTGCAAGCGAATGCGGTTGCCTTCGTGGAAAAAGCGCTTAAGGGTCGTTTCTTCCCGGTCTCTCAACCAAGCCGCCACCATCTCGCCGTTGTTGGCCGTTTCCGTGTGGCGCATGATGACGATATCGCCGTCGTTGATGAGGGCATCGATCATCGAGGTGCCTTTAACTTTTAACGCGTAGACCCCCTCTTCATTCGGCACCAGGTCACGGGTTAGCTCGATGGTATCCATCTCGCCGTCGAAGCCATCTGAAAAAACACGCAGGGGTTCACCGGCAGCGATACGGCCTAACATAGGAATACGGATCAGGTCAATTGCCCCGGTCAACTGTTCCAGCCCTTCTACCAAACGAATGCCCCGGGAGACGGTGCGGTCTCGATAAATGAAGCCGCCTCGCTGCAAGGCGTCCAGGTTGTAGTTGACGACGGAAGTTGAGGTGATGCCGACAGCCTCGCCGATTTCGCGAATTGTTGGGGGGTAGCCATTGTCGAGGGTGAAGGTTTTTAGAAAACTTAGGATTTTGCTTTGTCTTTCAGATAGGTTCATCTTGATGGTTCTCCTTTGGGTAAGGTCATTTGTTCCGACCATTTGTGCTATCCAATTATACCACGAACGGCTGTTCTATGTCAAGCTTTGCCCCGAAAAGCGGAGACGACTTTTCAAAACAAAAGCCCGACGATTTTGGGTCGGGCTTCCATCATTTGTTTATTCACAAAGTTGTTGGCGGCATTAACTCCGCTAACTTTTTTTGGAGGTGGCCACCGCCGCTTCAATAGCCTCAATAAGCCGGTTTAAATCAGGGGGTTTGACAAAAAAATCATTAGCGCCGGCCAGGCGAGCTTGCTCACGTTCTTTGCGACTGCTCCAGGCGGAAACGACGAAAACAGGGATATGATGGGTTTGCGGGTTGAACCTGATCTCTTGAATAGCCTTGTAACCGTCCATAACGGGCATGCGCAAATCCATCAGAATAATATCCGGTTTCCAGCGAATCGCTTTTTCAACGCCTTCCTGGCCATTTTTGGCATAAGCCACCTCGTAACCATAGACCTCTAACAAGCGGGAAATGGTATCACGAATGACTTCGGCGTCTTCAACATAAAGAACACGAGTGAGTTTGCTTTTATTCTCCAGGGGTTGCAGTTTCTTGAGTTTTTTCGAAGCTTCTTCTGTCATGGGAGAACCTGTTGCTAACTAAATCAAGTGCGACTTAAATCTAATGTTATATGTGAACATGAATTTTGTCAACAGTTCATATCTTCTCAAAAATTCCGGGCAACCTGTCAGTCCCCTGGGGTCTCTTGCTTTTATTTTACCCGGTTCAACCAAACAAGCCCAGAGCGGTTAAATTGACCAAAGGGGTTGGCCAAACGCCCAGGACAACGGTTACAATCGCCGCAACGGCTAAGGTGACGGTCACAGGTCCACGCAGGTTAAGCGGAGCAGCTTCAGCCTGAATCTCGGCGGAAGCCGGCCGCATATACATCTGGACCACGACGGCCAGGTAATAGAAAGCCGAGATAGCGCTATTGATCATGCCGGCCACGGCCAGCC
The DNA here is from genome assembly GCA_964622215.1 of uncultured Caldilineaceae bacterium. Taxonomy (GTDB): domain Bacteria; phylum Chloroflexota; class Anaerolineae; order 4572-78; family J111; genus DSQQ01. Next base: position 5,324 of record CAZUNT010000050.1, on the reverse strand, counting down.
AGGTAAAATTGGCTTCGACGGCGGCGCGAAAGACGTACAATTTGCCCCAAAAACCCACCAGGGGTGGAATCCCGGTCAGCGAGAACATAAATAGAGCCATCGCCAGGGCCAGCAGCGGCTTGCGGGCGCCCAGTCCGGCGTAATCAGCCAAATCCGAACCGATTTCGTCGCGGCGTTCCAGCACGGTAATAACGGCAAACGCGCCGATATTGGTGAAGGCATAAGACATCAGGTAGAAAAGTACGCCGTTGACGCCGTCCATCGTCCCGGGCACAACGCCGACTAAAATATAACCGGCATGGGCAATACTGGAATAGGCCAGCATCCGTTTAAGGTCTTTTTGAGCCAGCGCGGCAATATTCCCCCCCGTCATCGTGATGAAGGCCAGGGCCGCTACGGCAGTTTGCCAGTCCAGGGTAAAGACCTCTCCGAATGAAACCATCAACACCCGTATGAGCGCAGCAAAACCGGCCGTCTTCGCCCCTACCGACATAAAGGCAGTGACGGAAGTTGGCGCGCCGTGATAGACATCGGGCGTCCACCATTGGAAAGGTACCGCCGCCACTTTGAAGGCAAAACCAATGAGCAACAATCCCAGGCCAACCAGGGCCATCAGATTGCCCGGATTGCCCTGGCCCTGAACAGAGGTGAGCCAGGCGCCGATAGCCCGAAGGTTGGTCGTACCGGTCGCGCCGTAGAGCAAGGCCGCGCCGTAGAGGAAAAAGGCCGAAGCAAAAGCGCCCAGTACAAAATATTTCATCCCCGCCTCACCGGAGCTAAGCTGGCGCCAGTTAAACGCGGCCAAAATGTAGAGGCCGATGGACATAATCTCTAAGCCCATGAAGATGGTGATGAGATCGGTCGCCGCCCCCATCATCATCATGCCGGCCGTGGAGAAGAGCAGCAGGGTGTAATATTCACCGTGCTGCAAACGTTTTTCGTCCAAATAGCTCAGGGCAATCAAAATCGACAGGAAAGCGGTGATAATAAAAATCAGGTTGAGCACCAGGGAATAACCATCGCTGATAGCCATATCTTGAAAGGCCAGAGGGGGCGGCGCTTCCATCAGCATCAGCAGGCAGGGCGCAACCGCAATAGCCAGCCCCAGCAAGCTCAAGTAACCCAGAAACCGTTTATCCTTGATAAATAGATCACAGATCATCACCACCGCTGCCGTGCCCAAAACTGCCAGTTCGGGAGACAGCGCGGCCAGGTTTAATGTCGGAAATTCAATCGGTGGCATAATTCATTATTGGAGAGTAGACAGAATTTTTCAATCTCTAATCTAATCTCCTTTACCTCCCAGCGACCAGGGTAGATAGATTGATTAGATCGGCCAGCCCAGCCGTAGCCGGGTTGATTTTATCAAAAAAGAGGTTAGGAAACAGGCCGATAACAAAGAAAAAGACGACCAGGACCAGGGCAATCGCCACTTCCCGGCCGTTCATATCCCTCAGCTTGTCATTGGCCGGGTTAAAGGGACCAAACATCATCCGGCGCACGGCGGTCAACAGGTACCAGGCCGCCAGGACGATGCCAAATGTACCCAGGGCCGCCGCGATCCAATTGACCCGGAACGTACCCAGTAGGATCACAAACTCGCCCACAAAACCATTCAGCCCCGGCAGTCCCACCGACGATAAGGCCGCCAACAGGAAAAAGACCCCAAACAGCGGCGCCTTAACCCAGATACCGCCGTACTCCTTAAACAAGCGAGTATGGCGCTGCTCATACAACACGCCGACCATAAAGAAGAGCATGCCGGTGCTGAGGCCGTGATTGACCATCTGCAACACCGCGCCGCTCATTCCCTGCTGGCCGCCGCTAAAGATACCCAGGACGATAAATCCCATGTGGGCCACGGACGAGTAAGCCACCAGGCTCTTGACGTCTTCCTGCCGCAGGGCGACCAGCGCCCCGTATAAAATACCGATGATCGCCAGGCCAATCAACAGAGGCGACCAAAACGGCACAGCCGCCGGGAAGAGAGGAATGGCGAAACGTAGAAAACCATAAGTCCCCATCTTGAGCAGCACCCCGGCCAGGATGATCGAGCCGGCCGTCGGCGCTTCGACGTGGGCGGCGGGCAGCCAGGTGTGCAGCGGAAAAAGGGGCACTTTAACCGCAAAGGCCAAAGCGAAGGCAAAGAAAAGCAGAATTTGCAGGTTGGCCGGCAGGTTTTTCAACTGCGGCAGCAAGGCCGGCAAATCCGACGTGTTGGGCTGCGCCCAAACATACAACACCAGGGCGGCGACCAACATGAGGGCGCTCCCGGCCATGGTGTAGATGATAAACTTGATCGAGGCATAGATACGCCGCTCGCCGCCCCAGCGGCCAATCAACAGGGCCATAGGGATAAGGCTGGCTTCCCAGAAGAGGTAAAACAGGAACAGGTCCAGCGAAACAAAGACGCCGATCATAGCCGTTTCCAGCAGCAGCATCAGGGCCATAAACTCCTTGACCTGCTCGGTGATGGCCGTCCAGGAACTCAGGATGGAGATAGCCGAGAGGAAAGTGGTTAGTAAAACCAGGAATAGGCTGAGACCGTCGATGCCGAGGTGGTAGCCGATATTGAGCGAGGGAATCCAGGGCTGAATCTCCTCAAATTGGTAGCCGGGAGCATCGTTGACAAAATAGAAGTAAAGCGGCAGCGACACGGCCAGGTTGACCAGGCTGGTAATGAAGGCCAACCATTTGGCCCAATCCTGGCGGTCACGCGGCGTCAGAGCCACCAAAATCGCGCCGACGATAGGAATAATAATCAAAAGTGAGAGAATCATGGATTACTCCAAAATTGGTTTGACAAACTATTGACTGTAACTGCTCAGTCGGTACGACTGAAGTCACTTTTGCAGGGCTTTCAGCCGTAATATCCGCTTACGCGAACAAAAATAGCACGTCTACGCAAGTGGACAACCGGCTTTGGTCCTATAGGATCGGTTTATAGAACTCAAGAAAATGATCCGGTAGAAAATTACACAGAGAAACGCGGAGGAGACACAGGGATTCGCCAAGATTTCTCTGTGATTCTCTGCGCTATCTCTGTGAAACTCTGTGTTCCTGTTTATCGATTTGATTTTTAAACTTCATTAACCACTTAAGGTTGAGTAGTTACGTTCTATCTCAAGAAAAAGTAACTGATGAGCACTAACACCCCAATAAACGTCGCCAGGGCATAATGGCGCAGATAGCCGCTCTGTAAATGGCTCAAAAGTTGCCCTACCCGGCCGACCGCTTTGGCCGTGCCGTCCACCAACACGCCGTCAATCAATAGTTTATCGCAGCCGACAGCAAAAGCGTTAGCCAGCAGGAACGCGGGCTTGACGAAAACGGCGTTGTAAAGTTCATCCACGTAATATTTATTCGCCAGCAGGCTAAAAACAGGGCGGGCGCGGCGAGCCAGGTTTTGCGGAATGGATGGCCGGACGACGTAGAAGAAGTAAGCCAGGGCAATGCCGGCCAGCGCTACTACAGCCGAAGTTGACAGCAGGCCCACCTCGGCCCCAAACGAAAGATGGTGTTCGACTTCCCCGGCGTGTTCGGCGGCTACATAGATCGGCTCCAGCCAGCCGTCCAACCAGTGGGGCAATCCCAAAAAGATGGGCAGGCCCAACAACCCACCGAACAAGGCCAAAACTGCCAATACAATCAGAGCAAAAGTAATGGGAGTATGGCTCTCGTGGGCGTGCTCATATAGATGAGCATCGCGCGGCCGGCCGTGGAAGGCGATAAAAATGGCTCGGAAGGTGTAGAAGGCCGTCAACCCGGCGGTCGTGATACCCACCAGCCACAAAACCGGCGAAACTTCAAACACCTTAGCCAGAATTTCATCTTTGGAGAAAAAACCCGACATCAGCGGGAATCCGGCCAGGGCCAGGCCGCCCACCCAAAAAGTCAGCCAGGTAATTTTCATTTTATCTTTCAGGCCACCCATCCGCCGGATGTCAATCACATCATGCAGGGCGTGCATGACCGAACCCGCGCCCAAAAAGAGCAGAGCCTTAAAAAAGGCATGGGTGGTCAGGTGGAACATCCCGGCGGTATACGCACCGACCCCAACCGCCATAAACATATAGCCAAGCTGGCTGACCGTCGAGTAGGCCAGCACCCGCTTGAGATCAACCTGGACCAGGGCAATGGTGGCGGCGAAGAGGGCCGTCACCGCACCGATGATTGCCACGAACATAGACACATTCGGGGCCAGGGAATAGAGGGCATTACTGCGCACGATCATATAAACGCCCGCCGTAACCATCGTCGCCGCGTGGATGAGGGCGGAAACAGGCGTCGGGCCGGCCATCGCATCGGGCAGCCAGACGTACAACGGGATCTGGGCGCTTTTGCCCATCGCCCCGATAAAAAGCAGTAAGGTGATCCAGGGGATCACATTGGGCAGCGTCTCGGCGATGTGCGGCGCACGGGCGAAAACATCGCTAAATTGCAGCGTGCCAAAAGTGCTCCAAATAAGGAAGACGCCTAAAGCAAAACCCACGTCGCCGATACGGTTGACAATGAAGGCTTTCATACCGGAGGCGGGCGGCGACAGCAGCGGCGATAATTTAACCGGCTCGACGCCTGGCCCCAGATCAATCGGCGCTTGGGGTTCATCTTTCCGGTCGTACCAGTAGCCAATCAGGAGATAAGAACAGAGGCCCACCAATTCCCAGCCGACGTACATCAGCAAGTAGTTATCGCCCAGCACCAAAATCAGCATCGAGGCGATGAAGAGGTTGAGAAAGGTAAAGAAGCGGGGATAATCGCGGTCAGCATGGGCGTGGCCGTGGTCATCTCGATGCACCATGTAGTCGGTGGCATAAACGTGGATCAGGAAGCCGACGCCCGTCACCACCAGCACCATCAGCACCGACAGCGGGTCAACCAGGAGGTTGATTGGCACGTTGAAATCGCCGATGGTGGCCCAGGTCCACAAAGGTACGGTGACGGCTTCACCGCCCCGGTTGTTCAGCTCGACAAAAGCGCCCAGGCCCACCAGGAAAGCGCCCAGCACCACCGCCGGGCCAACAATGCCGACTACCCGGTGTCCTAACCGGCGTCCCAGAATCCCGTTAAAAAGAACACCCACAATCGGCAGAGCAATCGTGAGCCAGATCAGTTGAATCATAGAGCACCCTCTGTAGGTCAGATGTCAGTAGTTAGATGTCAGTAGTCAGATGTCAGTAGTCAGAAAAAGACGGACCAGTTGAATCATAGATCACCCTCTGTAGGTAGACGGTAGACAAGCCGATTCTTTCTGACTACTGACTACTGGTTACTTGTCGCCCTTCAGGACATCGTAGAAACTGTAACATAGAAACCGTCAAGAC